>JACRJY010000023.1 GCA_016235585.1 Verrucomicrobiota bacterium
ACGTGGACAACGATCTCTTCGCCGGGGGCGAGGCCGTGGGCAACGGCGCGGGCGAGGGCATGGCGAACCTGTGCTATCGCATCACGGCGCTTTATTCCGGGCGCGACTCGGTGCTGGGCGTGAGCGCGGGGCTGAAGCATTTCGGCAAGCGCCGCCTGGGCCGTTCGGGCCTGGACCAGGAGGTCACCCAGCCGGACAACGTGTGCGACTACGATTGCAGCCCGTTCTTCCCCGCGAACGAGGAGAACGTCCACAGCGCGTATTTCCTGACCGAGCGCACACAGAACGTGATGCGCGACCTGCTGCGCGGCCATGACCGGAAGATCGTGGTGGCGCGGGCGGGGCTGGTGAAGTGAGGAGGCCCCATGCCCTTCGACCCCATGCAGCCGGCGGATAATTCGCCCTTCGCCTCCGCGCCCGTGCGGAACAGTTTGAACGCGCTCAAGACACTGATTGACGCCGTGCCCGCCGGGCCGCAAGGCGAGAAAGGGGATAAGGGCGATCCCGGCGATCCCGGCGGCCCGCCGGGGCCGGAAGGCCCGCAGGGCGATCCGGGGCCGCAAGGCGATCCGGGCGAGGTGAGCGCGCAGCAGTTGAGCGATGCGATTGATGGAACACCAAGCAACGTGAACGGCGTGGACACGTTGAACCTCGTGGTGGGCGACCCGCCGACGGCGGGCGAAGTGCAGCAGGTGATTGACAAGTTGAACGAACTCATCAGCGCACTGCACCGGTGAACGGTAGGGACGCGGTGCTCCGCGTCCGGGAGGCGGACACGCGGCAGCGTATCCCTACCGAATGCCATCCCATCCCCGGCCTTTTTCCTTTTGAATCGCCGGGGCTTCGCCTAGCTTCATCCCATGCTGCTGTCGCCCGCCGAACTCGAAAGCCTCGTTCACGCGCAGAACGCGCATCCGCACCAGCTTCTCGGCATGCATCCGCTCGGCGACGGCTCCGGCGTGGTGGTGCGCGCGTTGCTCCCGAATGCCGCCGAGGTCTCCGTGCGGCCCGCGCATGACCCGGCGCAGCCGAAGTTCAAACTCAAGCGGCTGCACGAGTCGGGGCTTTACGAAGGGGTCACGCACAAGGCGACAAAAATTTACGCCCACGACCTCGTCATCAAGGATTATCAAGGCAACGAGCGCTGGACGCGTGACGCGTATTCCTTCCTGCCCACGCTCGGCGAGACGGACGTGTATCTGTTCGGCAAGGGCGACGAGCGGCGCATTTACGAAAAGCTCGGCTCACAGTTGCGCGTGATTGACGGCGTGGCGGGCACGAGCTTCGCCGTGTGGGCGCCGAACGCGCAGCGCGTCTCGGTCGTCGGCGAGTTCAACGGCTGGGACGGGCGGTATCACGCGATGCGGCGGCTCGGCGCGTCGGGCGTGTGGGAATTGTTCATCCCCGGCGTCGGCGAAGGCACGCTCTACAAATACGAAGTCCGCACGGCGCAGGGCGCGGTCGCCATCAAGACCGACCCCTTCGGATTTTTCTTCGAGGCCGCGCCGAAGAACGCCTCCATCGTCTGGAACAACCAGAAGTTCACCTGGTCCGACGACGCGTGGATGAAGCAGCGCCGCGAGCGCGACGTGCTGAAGTCGCCCATGAGCATCTACGAAGTCCACCTCGGCTCGTGGATGAAAAAGTCCGTGGCCGAGTCGTTGAGTTACCGCGAAGTCGCGCAACCGCTCGTCGAATACGTCCAGCGCCTTGGCTTCACTCACGTCGAGTTTCTGCCGGTGAGCGAGCACGCCTATTATCCGAGCTGGGGCTATCAGGTGACCGGGTTTTATTCGCCGACGAGCCGCTTCGGCACGCCGGATGATTTTCAGTTTCTCGTCAACGCCCTGCACGAGGCGGGCATCGGCGTGCTCGTGGACTGGGTGCCCGCGCATTTCCCGCGCGACGAATGGGCGCTCGCGAAGTTCGACGGCACCGCGCTCTACGAGCACGAAGACCCGCGCAAGGGCGCGCATCAGGACTGGGGCACGCTCATCTTCAACTTTGGCCGGCACGAGGTGAAAAACTTCCTCACCGCCAACGCCCTCTTCTGGTGCGAGCGCTTCCACATTGACGGCCTGCGCGTGGACGCTGTCGCCTCGATGCTCTACCTCGATTATTCGCGCAAGTCCGACGAGTGGATTCCCAACCAATACGGCGGGCGCGAAAACCTGGAGGCGATTGAATTCCTCCGCGCCTTCAACCACCTCGTCCACACCGAATGCCCCGGCGTCATCACGATTGCCGAGGAGAGCACCGCGTGGCCGCTCGTTACGCGCCCGCCGTATCTCGGCGGACTCGGCTTCAACTTCAAGTGGAACATGGGCTGGATGCACGACACGCTCGGCTACTTCAAGCGCGACTCCGTTCACCGCAAGTATCATCAGAACGACCTCACGTTCGCGATGCTCTACCATCACAACGAGAACTTCATCCTGCCGCTCTCGCACGACGAAGTCGTCCACGGCAAGGGCACGCTGCTGGGCCGGATGCCCGGCGACGACTGGCAGAAATTCGCGAACCTCCGCGCGCTGCTCGCGTATCAATGGGTTTTCCCCGGACGCAAACTCCTCTTCATGGGCGGCGAGTTCGGCGCGACGAAGGAATGGAACGAAAACGCCAGCCTCGACTGGTGGCTGCTCGATCAAGGGCCGTTCCACGCCGGCACGCAGAAATTCGTCACCGACCTGAACCAGCTTTATCATCGCGAGCCGGCGCTCTGGCAGGCCGACTTCGACCACGAGGGCTTCTTCTGGATTGACTGCCTCGACAACGAGAACAGCGTGCTCTCCTTCGTGCGGCAGGATCAATCCGGTGCGAACCAGTTGTTCGTCGTGATGAATCTCACGCCCGTGCTGCGCGGCCCGTATCGCCTCGGCCTGCCGCGCGGCGGCCATTGGCGCGAAGTGCTGAACAGCGACGCGGGAATCTACGGCGGCAGCAACCAGGGCAACCTCGGCGGTGTGAACGCGGCGGACATCCCGGCGCACAACCAGCCCTGCTCCGCCGAATTCACCCTGCCGCCCATGAGCGTGTGCGTGTTCCGCCGCGAGTGAACGGCAAGCGGTGTTGGACAAGGTGAACGAGCTGGCGGGGCGCTGTCGCGGTGAAAACCGAACACCCCTCACCCTGCCCTGCCCATGAACCGACCGCCAAACCACTCCTCTCCCAACCTTCGGCCACCCTCTCCTCTCCTTCGGAAGGAGAGGAGAGGGCAGGGAGAGGAGTGGTCGGGTTGGGGAACAAATCGCGGCTTTTCGCGGGCCGGGGAATCTCTCCGAGGGGTGGCCGCAGAGGCCGGGTGAGGGGTGCGCGTTGCATGACCAGTTGAACGAACTGATCACCGCGTTGCGAAGACGAAAAGCAAACTGCCCGCCGGCTCTTTCACTCCCACTCAATCGTCCCCGGCGGCTTGCTGGTGAGGTCGAGCACGACGCGGTTGAGGCCGCGCACTTCGTTGGTGATGCGCAGGGAAATCTTCTCCAGCAAATCGTAGGGCAGCCGCACCCAGTCGGCGGTCATGCCGTCCTGCGATTCCACGGCGCGGATGGCGAGCGTCCAGTCGTAGGTGCGCTCGTCGCCCTGCACGCCGACGCTGCGCACGGGCAGCAGCACGGCAAAGGTCTGCCAGGTCTTGTAGTAAAGCCCGCTGGCTTTCATCTCCTCGACGACGATGGCGTCGGCGCGGCGCAGGACTTTCAGTTTGTCCGGCGTGACTTCGCCAAGACAGCGCACCGCGAGGCCGGGGCCGGGGAACGGCTGGCGATAGACAATCTCCTTCGGCAGGCCGAGTTCGAGGCCGAGCAGGCGCACCTCGTCCTTGAAGAGGCAGCGCAGCGGCTCGACGAGCTGGAATTTCATGTTCTTCGGCAGCCCGCCGACGTTGTGGTGGCTCTTGATCATCGCGGCGGGGTTGCCCGCGATGGGCACGCTCTCAATCACGTCGGGATACAGCGTCCCCTGCGCGAGAAACTTCGCCCGGCCCGCGCGCTTCGTCGCGGACTGGAAGACGTCAATGAACGCCTTGCCGATGACTTTGCGCTTCTGCTCCGGGTCGGTGACGCCCTTGAGCTTCTTCATGAAGAGCGCCGTGGCGTCCTCGTATTGCAGTTTGATTTTGAAATTCTTGCCGAACACTTCCTGCACGACCTCCGCCTCGCGCGCGCGGAGCAGTCCGTTGTTGACGAAGATGCACGTGAGCTGGCCGCCGATGGCGCGGTGCAGCAGCGCCGCCGCCACGCTGGAATCCACCCCGCCGCTCAAGCCAAGAATGACGCGCTCCCTGCCGACCTGCGCGCGGATTTCCTCGACCGCCTGCTCGACGTAGCTGCGCATCGTCCAGTTTTTCCCGCAGCCGCAGACGCTGTGGACGAAGTTGGAGATGATTTCCCTGCCGCGCGGCGTGTGGACGACTTCGGGGTGAAACTGGAGTCCGAAGAATTTCCGCTGCGTGTGCTCGATGGCCGCGTAGTCCGAGTTGTCCGTGGTGGCGACGACGACGAAATCCTTGGGCAGCCGCGTGAGCTTGTCGCCGTGGGAATTCCACACCTGCAACTGGCCGGGGAGGTGTTTGAAGAGCGCGCACTTCTTGTCCGCGACGGTGAGCGTGCCCTTGCCGTATTCGCGCTTCTGGCCCTTCTCGACCCTGCCGCCGAGAAATTGCGCGAAGACCTGCACGCCATAGCAGATGCCAAGCACCGGCACGCCGAGCTTGAAGATGGCCTTGTCCGGCAGCGGCGCGTCCTTCGCATACACGCTGGACGGCCCGCCGGAGAGGATGATGCCCTTGGGCTTCAGCGCGGCGATTTTCGCCGCCGGCGTGTCGTAGCGGAGGATGGTGGAATAAACGCTGCACTCGCGGATGCGCCGCGCAATGACCTGCGTGTATTGCGAGCCGAAATCGAGGATGACAATGGTTTCGTTCATGCCGAATAAAGCCGGAGTGTTTGCCTGTGTGGAAAGGCGCTGGCGAGAGAAAAATGCGGCGGCACCAATAAACGGAGGCAGCCCAGCCTACTGGTTCACGAGCTTCACCTCGCCCTTGGCCGCGTCGTAGGCGAACTTAAATCCAAACGGCGGCGTGGGCAGGCTCTTCATGTATTTGGACGTGACCAGCTCATTGAGGTCTTTCGGATAGCGGCCCTCCTGCGCGAAATGGAGCTGAATCTGCTGCGAGAGCGCGGCGATTTCAATCTTGGCATCGGCGGTCTTCTTGGCGTTCGCCGCGGTGGCGAGATAATCCACCGGGGCGGTCAGCACGCTGCCGCCGGTGGGCTTGGCGGGCGGGGCTTCCGCCTTCGGCGCGGGGGCGGGCGGGGGTGTCGGAGGAGCGGGCGGGGCGGATTCCTTCTGGCCGCAGCCGGTCAGAATTGCGGTGGAAACAGAGGCGAGAAAGAAAAGCTTTTTCATGGCGCGAGCGTGCCACGCGCCCGGAAAATTCCAAGCAATTAACCACGAAAGCAGGGAAGAACTTTAGCCACAGATGAAACACAGATGAAACACAGATATGAATCAGGAAAGCAGGAACGCAGGAAAGGATCGACACGAACGTGTCACTTTCCTCCGTTTCTAATAATTCCCCATCCGTGTTTCATCTGTGTTTCATCTGTGGCTAAAACTTTCCCTTCCTTCGCAGCGGCAGCGCGACTCCCCTGCCCTGCTTCACCGAACGCATCCCGAACTCCAGGATTTCCTGCGCGTCGCGGCCCACGCGCGCACTGCACAACGGATGAAACTCCCCGCCCGTTCGCAGGCAGTGAATGAAGTGCGCGGTAGCGTTTTTCAAGTGCGCGGGTGATGGCGGCACTTTCACCGGCGCGCCGGTGGGATTATTTTTCGTCGCAAGAAGCAGCCTGCCCGCCGCACCCGGCTCCACCAGCAGCGTGCCGGTCGTGCCGTAAATCGCCGTCACATAGGTGGTGAGGTAGCCGATTTGCGTCCATGACGCCTCGGCCACGGCCAGCGCGTGCGGATACGACATGAGCAGCACGGCGTTGTCCTCGGCGCGCATATCGCCCTTGCAGAGCCGCCCGGCCACGGCGGTCACACGGCGCGGCCGGCCGAGCAGCAGCCGCGCGAGCGCCGCGCCGTAACAGCAGTAATCAATGAACGCACCACCGCCGTTGCGCTCCTGGTCATAGAGCCAGTCGCAAAAATATTTGGAAGCGCCCATCTCGCGCGGGCCGTTGTGCGCGGCGCGATATTTCACCTGCCACACGCGGCCGATTTTTCCGGCGGCGGCCAGCACGAGCGCGTGCCGCAACTGCGGCCACCACGCCACGGGCCAGTTCACCATGAGCCGCACTCTGGCGCGGCGCGCGGCGGCGAGCACCCGGTCCGCGCCCGCGAGATTTGTGGCCAGCGGTTTTTCGATGAGCACGTGCAGGCCGCGCTTCGCCGCCAGCCTGGCAAGTTTCGCGCCCGTCGCGTTGTCGGCGAAAATGAGCACGGCGTCGAGCAGTTCGCGCCGCAGGAGCGTCTCGTAATCCGCGTAGGCCGCGCAGCCGAATTCATTCTGCGCCCGCACCCGCAGCGCCCGGTGAGGTTCGGCCACCGCGACCAGCCGCGCCGGGCCGACGCCCTGCAAATCTTTCAGATTCTCCCAGACGTGGTCATGCGAGAGGCCGAGCGCGGCGATGCGGAACTTGGGTTTTATTTTCATGGATGACGAAAAATGATTTGGGCGTATTTGTAATTCACTTTATCCGTGCTCCTCTCATTAGCACCGGGCTTCAGCCCGGTGTTGGGCAAAAGGCAATAGGACAGCCGCTTCAGCGGCTTCCAGCCGTGGCAGGAAAGCCGTTGAAACGGCTAATCCATCGGTCGGATTCCATGACACCCGGCTAAAGCCGGGTGCTAATGAGAAGCTCGCTTCCAAGTTGAGCACAGGTTTGGAAAAACTTTCACCGCCCCATCAATTCCTCAATCTCCTCCACCTCAACCGGAATTTTCGCCATCAAATCCACCGGGCCGTTTTCGGTAACGAGGATGTCGTTCTCCAGGCGCACGCCGAAGCTTTCCTTCGGAATGTAAATTCCCGGCTCGACCGTCAGCACCCAGCCGGGCGCGAACGGTTGCGTGGTGAAGCCCACGTCATGCACGTCGAGGCCGAGCGGGTGACCGAGGCCGTGCATGAAGTATTTTCGGCAGGCGGGCGTGTCGTCAGTCTGCTTGCGGATGTCCGCCTTCGTGAGCAGTCCGAGCGCGAGCAGTTCGTCATTCATCATCATCTGCGATTCCTTGAGCCAGTCACGCGAGAGCTTGCCGACCGTCGCGCCCGCGATGCTCGCGCGCATCACGCGCAGCACGGCGTTGTAGACCGCCTTCTGCCTCTTCGTAAATTTGCCGCTCACCGGAATCGTGCGCGTGAGGTCGGCGTTGTAGTTGGCGTAGCACGCGCCCACGTCGAGCAGCAGCAGGTCGCCCTTCTTGCACGGCTGGTCGTTATGGTTGTAGTGCAGCACGCAGGCGTTCGCGCCGGAGGCGATGATGGGATTGTAGGCAAACTTCGCGCGGCGGCGGGTGAATTCATGCACGAACTCCGCCTCGACCTCACATTCGTTCACGCCCGGCTTGGTGAACTTCAGCACGCGCCGGAAACCCTTCTCCGTGATGTCGCACGCCTGCTGGAGCAAAGAAATTTCCCGCGCCGACTTCACCACGCGCAACTGATGCAGCAGCCGCGCGAGCCGGTGGTAGGTGTGCAGCGGAAACTTCCGCTGGCAGTCGCGGACGAACCGCTCCTCGCGCGACTCGACTTCGCTGGCAGCGCGCTTGTGCTCGTTGCTGTTGAGGAAGACCTGCTCCGCGTCGCACATGAGCTGGCGGAACACGAGGGGAAATTCCGCGAGCCACTTCACCGTCTTGATGCCGGAGATTTTCTGCGCCTCCTCCTTCGAGTGCTTGTGGCCCTCCCAGATTTTCAGGTGCTCGCTCGGCTCGCGCAGGAACAGCACCTCGCGCAGCTTCGGGTCGAAGGCGTCGGGCGCGAGCACGAGCAGGCTTTCCTCCTGCTCGATGCCGGCGAGGTAGAACAAGTCCGAGTTCGGCACCAGCAGCAGCGAACCGTCGGCGTTGGTCGGCGGCACGTCGTTGGCGTTGACGACGGCGAGCGCGTTGCCGGGCAGGAGCGCGGCGAGACGGCGGCGGTTCTCGGTGAAGAGCTGCGGGTCAATCGGGGCGTGGCGCATGGCGATGTTTAATAAGCCACCGCAAACGAATACATGAACGGCGGCGACCGGGAAAGGGCTAAAGCAATTCCGTCGAGAGTTCAAGCGTTGGGAAGAGTTTATATCGCGTTATTTCCACGACCCACGGTTTTCAGTTTTCGCTTTCCGCCGCAGAATGCTTTGGTAGTGTCCCAGCATGAAATTCCGAGCGTGGTTTTTCATTTGCGGCATTTCTGTGGCTGTCACGGCAAGCGGCGATGGGGGCATCGCGTGGAGTGAACTGCGGCTGCGCGGGGCGGCTATCCCGATTTTTTTGGGCACCAACTCCGAGCCGGCAGCGGTGATCCGCGTCAAGAACATGGGCAAGGATTTCCGCCGGATGGGATTTTTCCGCATCGGCCTGCTGCCCATGGCGGTGGCGGAAGATGTGACCGTTGAATTTCGCCGACCGGAGGAGATGACCAACGCCTTGTCTCGCGCCCACAATTGGTTCACTCCCCCGGGTAATCCCCGCGTTGCCGAATTACGACGAGTGGTTTTCTTGTTTCCCGACAGTAAAATCACCAATCGTCTCGAAGTCGCACGCGTGCGCTTTGCCGCCAAAGACGAATGGCAACTATTGGACGGGGTTTTGCTGCGGACGCCGAACCAAACCACGCGCGGAAGCAGCGGCACACTGCGTGTTGCGGGAGGCGGGGCGGGGCTGATTCGTTGCAACACAGACAATGGAACCGCCGAATTCAATCTTTTCACACCGTAAAGCAGTTGTTTTACCGCGCCACCATCACAACCAAACATCAGCCATGAAAACTCAATTACTTGTTTTAGTCCTCTCGCTGTCTTCTTTCTTCGGAAACAAGGCATGGTCGCAACCAGCGGCGGACAACATGGTGACGCAGGGACGGATATTTCTAACCCAACGCAATATCACCAATGCGAACGATTACTTCGCTTCCGCCGTGGCGATTTCTACCAATCATCAAAATGCGAACGCCCTGCAGGCTATCACCCGGATTCTGGCGGTGGTCTACCAGGCACCCGCTCAAAATTTTCTCACCCGCCTGGGTGTTTCCTCCCCCGGACGCGACATCTACCAGTGGACAGCCGGCTTCCCGGTTGGCGACAAACTTCAAACCATGGGCAGCGCTGGAACTTCCGGGGCCGAATTCGCACCGTTTTGGCGAACGAACATCCTCAAGGAAATCACGAATGCGCTCGGCAACCTCTCGCGCATCACCAACTCCAGCTTCTTGATCAACCTCGCCAGCAACGAAACCACGCTTGCAGCAGTGGATGTGGACTATGGCGACATCCTCATGCTACAGGCCGGTCTGCACTTCATGGAGTATTGGAGCTACACGCTCATCCTGCAGAATTTGGATGCGCAACTCTCCGCCCTTCGCAGCCTGTTTGCCGATGGCCGGTTCGATGTGCAACAGATGCTGATGGACTACCCTCAATTATTGACGTTCACCTCCACGAACGATCTGGCGAAAGCCCGCACGGCGTTCGCCAATTTTTCGGATCGTTATCAGCAAGCATCCGATTTCTTGCGCCAACGGCCTCCGGGGACGACGCGCCTTTTCAACTTCGTGGACAATAATTCCACGGGTGAGCCGCGCTTCCGTCAGACCGTGGTTGATTTGAAAGCTTCCTTGAATTCGGCCATAGTTCTGACTGATTTCACGAACTTTACCTTCTTCGCTGGCAGCCAATTTTCCGGCCAGCACAGTTTCCGCTCCTTTCTGCCGCGATTTGCCGGGCCAAACATGGCGTTGGGCACGCTGCCTGACCCGACATTTGGTGGGGTGCTCGTGGGGCGCAGCCGCGATGAAGTTGAAGGCTTCATCTTGGAGGAAACTGACTTCGGAAAACATATCCCAACCGTCGCGGCCATGGACGACTTGCAGCGTCCGGTTGGAGCGCAACCTTTCCGCTTCACCATTCGCGCCAAGCCGGGCAAGGGATACGTGGTGCAGTCCTCCACAAACCTCACACAATGGCAGGATGCGGGGGCCTTTGTAGCGGTAGATAGGGCCGTGGATTTCACCGAAGGTGCCAATAACTCTACAGGGCGAGTCTTCTACCGCATCGTGGATCGTGGCAGTGTCCCGCCGCCGACCAACGATTATTTCACCAACCGAGTCACACTGACGGGAAGCCCCGTGCAAGCGCTTGGTTACAACGTCGGAGCGTCTTTCTTCACGGAAAGCGGGGAACCAGGCCTCAGCAACGGTCGCAGTGTTTGGTATTCATGGACGGCTCCCGCTAGCGGGACTTTTACCGTCAAGGTCGCAACCTCCGGGTTCAATTTTGCCGCAGGCGTCTATACCGGAAGCGCCGTAAATTCATTGTCCACTGTGGTGACAACCTACGGTTGGGATGCACAATTCACTGCGACGGCCGGTCAGATTTATCACATCAAAGTGGAAAGTGGGTTTTCGTTTTTCGGTGGCCCGGCGACTGGTGGATTTAAGCTTTCAATCAATCAGATCTGATCTGGATAAGACGCCGCAGTTCAAACAGTAGCAAAATTGCCGTTCTTCCGATTTTGCCGGGAGAATTCTACATGGTCTTTGGGAAAAAACTTCATGGCGGACGGGGCGGGCTTCGCCTAGTTTCCACGCTGAATAAACCAGCAACGGCATAGTCAGCATTAAGGCCATGTTTGCAGTGAAACAATTCGTCATCGGAGCCACGTCCGCGCTCGCGCTCGCGGCGCTTTCGGCCAATGCCGCCAGCGGCAGGCCCGTGGACTTCAACCGCGACATCCGGCCGGTGCTTTCCGACAATTGCTTCCACTGCCACGGGCCGGACGAGAAGCAGCGCAAGGCCAAGCTGCGGCTCGACACCGAGGAGGGCGCGCGCAAAGACCTCGGCGGCTACGCGGCCATCAAGCCGAAGGACGCGAACGCGAGCGAAGTCTGGAAGCGCATCACGACCAAAAACGAGGACGACGTGATGCCGCCGCCGGACACGCACAAGTCGCTCAAGCCGGAGCAAATCGAACTCATCCGCCGCTGGATCGAGCAGGGCGCGAAGTATCAGGGCCACTGGGCGTTCACGACGCCGGTGCCGCCCGCGCCGCCCAAGGTGAAGAATTCGCGCTGGGGAAAGAACCCGGTGGATCAGTTTATTCTCGCGCGGCTGGAGGAGAAATCGCTCACGCCGTCGTCCGAGGCCGGGAAGGAGATTTTGATTCGCCGCGTCACGCTCGACCTCAACGGCCTGCCGCCGACCCCGGCGGAGATTGACGCCTTCCTCGCCGACAAAACACCGAACGCCTACGAACGGTTGGTGGATCGTCTGCTGCAATCGCCGCGTTACGGCGAGCACATGGCGCGCTACTGGCTCGACGCGGCGCGCTACGGCGACACGCACGGACTGCACCTCGACAACGAGCGTTCGATGTGGCCCTACCGCGACTGGGTGGTGAAGGCGTTCAACGAGAACATGGCGTTCGACCAGTTCACGGTCTGGCAGCTTGCCGGGGATTTGCTGCCGAACAAGACGCGCGAGCAGCAGATTGCGTCGGGCTTCAACCGCTGCAACGTGACCACCAGCGAGGGCGGCTCGATCAACGAGGAGTTCATCTACCGCTACGCCGTGGATCGCACGGAGACGACCGCCGCCGTGTGGATGGGCCTGACCGCCGGCTGCGCGGTGTGCCACGACCACAAGTTTGATCCGATTTCGACGAAGGAATTTTACTCGATGTATGCCTTCTTCAACTCCGCCGCCGACCCGGCGATGGACGGCAACCGGATTGACACGCCGCCGATTCTCAAGCTCACCACGCCGGAGCAGCAGGAGAAGATTGACGCCATCGCCAAGCAGTCCGCCGCCGTGGGCAAACAGATCAAGGCCGAGCTGAAGAAGTTCGACTACGTCGATCCGGCGACGCTGACGCCGCCGCCACCGAAGGTGCGCCGCGAGACGGTGTGGGTGGACGACAACCTACCCCCCAACGTCAAGACCGGCGGCAATGGAACGGTGTTTGATTTCGTGGTCATTGATGGCGACGTGCCGCCGTTGAACGGCAAGCGGTGCTTCCGGCGCAAGGCCAGCGGCGTGGAGCAGGATTTCTTCACTGGCGCGGAACCGTTTGAGATTACGGCGGGGATGAAGCTGTTCGCGCACGTCTTCATTGACCCGAAAGACCCGCCCAAGGCCATCATGCTCCAGTATCACACGAAGGAGGGCTGGAACAACCGCGCCAACTGGGGCGATGAGAAGGCGATTCCGTTCGGCGAAAAGGCCGCGCGCACCAAGATTCAAATTGCCGCGCTTCCGAAGACCGGCGAATGGGTGCGGCTGGAGATCAACCCGGCAACGATTGGCCTGAAGGCCGGCACAAAGGTGGACGGCATGGCGTTCACGCAGTTCGGCGGCATGGTGCACTGGGACAAGGCGGGCTGGGTCTTCGAGGCGAACCCGGCGACCGACCCGCTGTTTTCCATCAGCGTGTGGGACAAGGCCAACCAGAGCAAAATCCTCAAGGACGCGCCGAAGGAAATCTCCGATATTCTCCGCAGCGTGAAGCCGGCGGACCGCACGGACGAGCAGAGCCGGAAGGTGCGCGAGTATTATCTCGAATTTGTCAGCCGCGCGCCGGATGAGTTCCTCGCACCGCTCCGCAAGGAGCGCGACGCACTCAAAAACAGGCAGGAGGAGGTCGAGAAGGGCGTGCCGTTCACGTTCGTCATGGCCGACCTGCCGGAGCCGCGCGAGGCGTTCGTGATGATTCGCGGCCAATACAACAAGCCCGGCGACAAGGTCACGCGCAGCACGCCGGCCTTCCTGCCGCCGATGAAAGTGGGGCAGGCGTCTCGCCTGACCGCAGCGATGACCTCAATCTCAAACAGCAATCGCATCCAACCGGAGACAGGCGAGACGCCTGTCCCACAGTCAACGCGCCTCGACCTCGCGGCGTGGCTCACCGACCGCAAGCATCCGCTCACCGCGCGCGTGACGGTGAATCGTTTCTGGCAGCAGCTCTTCGGCACGGGGCTGGTGAAGACTTCGAACGATTTCGGTTCGCAGGGCGACCCGCCGTCGCATCCCGAACTGCTCGACTGGCTCGCGACAAACTTCATGGACAATAGCTGGGACATGAAGAAGTTCATGAAGCTGCTCGTCACTTCGGCCACTTACCGGCAGGACTCGAAAGTCACGAAACGCCATCTTGAGATTGATCCGGAGAACCGCCTGCTCGCGCGCGGCCCGCGCTTCCGCCTCGACGCGGAGGTCATTCGCGACGGCGCGCTTTTCACCAGCGGCCTGCTCGTGCCGACCATTGGCGGCAAGCCGGTGAAGCCGTATCAGCCGGAGAACATCTGGGAGCCGGTGGCCTACAGCGGCAGCAACACGCGCTTCTACAAGCAGGACTCCGGCGACGCGCTCTACCGGCGCAGCCTCTACACGTTCATCAAGCGCACCGCGCCCGCGCCGGGCATGACGACGTTCGACGCACCGTCGCGCGAGGCGTTCTGCGTGCGCCGCGAGCGCAGCAACACGCCGCTCCAGGCGCTGCTCCTGATGAATGACGTGCAATACTTCGAGGCCGCCCGCGCGCTCGCGCAACGCATGATGACCGAGGGCGGCGCGAACCCGGAGCAGCGCGTGATATTTGCCTTTCGCCTCGCCACGGGACGCCTGCCGACGAAAAACGAATTGGCTGTGCTGCGCGACGCGCTGGCCTCCCAACTCGCGCGCTACATCGCGAATGTTGAGGCGGCGAAGCAGGCCATCACGTTCGGCGAGTCGAAGCCCAAGGCCGAGTTGAAGCCCACGGAACTCGCCGCCTACACGATGGTCGCGAATCTGATTTTGAACCTTGATGAGGCGCTGACGAAGAATTGAAGAAGTATTCCCATGAACCCTTTCCAAGAATTCGCCCTCCAGCAAACCCGCCGCCAGTTCTTCGCCAGGACCGGCTTGAGCGCGGGTGCGATTGCGCTCGGACTGATGCAGCCGCACCGCACTTTCGCCGCTGGCAAAAATTATGGCTCCAGCGTCCACCCTGCCCTGCCCGACTTGCCGCACTTCGCGCCCAAGGCGAAGCGGCTGATTTACCTGCACATGAACGGCGCGCCGTCGCAGCTCGATATGTGGGATTACAAGCCCGGCTTGAAGGCGGAGTATGACAAGGAACTGCCCGACTCCATCCGCATGGGCCAGCGCATCACCACGATGACGAGCGGACAGGCGCGGTTCCCCGTCGCGCCGTCGCTCTTCAAGTTCGCGCAGCACGGCAAATGCGGGCGCTGGGTCAGCGAACTCCTCCCGCACACCGCGACGTGCGTGGACGACCTCGCGCTCATCAAGACCGTCCACACCAACGCCATCAACCACGACCCGGCCTGCACATTCGTGATGACCGGCAGCGAAATCCCCGGCAAGGCCAGCCTCGGCTCGTGGCTCTCCTACGGCCTCGGCAGCGAAAACGAAGACTTGCCCGCGTTCGTCGTGCTCACGCCCTCGTGGTCGTCCGGCGCGGCGGCGCAGGCGCTCTTCACGCGGATGTGGAGCGCGGGTTTTCTGGAATCCAAGTTCGCCGGCGTCGCGCTGCGCTCGCAGGGCGACCCCGTGCTTTATGTGAAAAATCCGCCGGGCGTGGACGCGGGTGCGCGGCGCGAGATGCTCAATTCGCTGAACAAGCTCAACCAGCAGACCTTCGCGCGCTTCGGCGACCCGGAAATCCAGACGCGCATCGCGCAGTATGAAATGGCGTTCCGCATGCAGTCCTCCGTGCCGGAGCTGACGGACATTTCCAAGGAATCGAAGGAGACGCTGGCGATGTATGGCCCGGAGGTGACGAAACCCGGCACGTTCGCCGCGAGCACGCTGCTGGCACGGCGGCTCATCGAGCGCGGCGTGCGCGTGGTGCAGATTCTCCATCGCGGCTGGGACCAGCACAACAACCTGCCCAAGGACATCCGCTCGCAATGCAAGGACAGCGACCAGCCGTGCGCGGCTTTGCTCAAAGACCTCCAGCAGCGCGGGCTGCTCAAGGACACGCTCGTCGTGTGGGGCGGCGAGTTTGGCCGCACGGTGTATTCGCAGGGCAAGCTCACCGAGGACAACTACGGGCGCGACCATCACCCGAAGAATTTCTGCATGTGGCTCGCCGGCGGCGGCGTGAAGCCCGGCATCACCTACGGCGAGACGGACGACTTCAGCTACAACATCACCGAGAATCCCGTCCACGTGAACGACTTCAACGCCACCGTGCTGCACTGCCTGGGCATTGACAACGAGCGGTTCAAGTTCAAGTTCCTCGGCCTCGACCAGAAGCTGACGGGCGTGGAGGGCGCGAAGCCGGTCAAGGCCGTGCTGGCCTGACGGAAGGTGCGAAGTGAGAGGGATGAGGGACGAACATTCATGCAGCACGCGCCGCCGAGTTCCTCACAGCCCGGCAAACCCGGTAATTCCATTTCATTTAAGGCGCCCTGTTTTGAGGGTTCCGCTTCATCATCGAAGCGAGACTTGTCCGGCGCACGAGCCACTTGCGAAATTCCTCCAGCAGCAGCATTACTACCGCGCAGGCCGCCGCGAGCCACCAGACTGTGGCGGGAATCGGCGCGGTGCCGAAAGCCAGATTGCCCCAAGGCGTGTAGGTGATTGCCAGGATGAGGGTGATTTCCACCAACAGCGCCCAGAGCAGGAGCGGATTGCTGAAAAGTTCGAGACGAAATGCCGATTCCCGCCGGCTGCGGCAGATGAAGAGGTTCGCAACCTGCATCGCCACGATGGCGCAGAGGCAGGCCGTCGTGGCCTGGAGATACAGCGGGTCACGCGGTGCAAGCATCTCGCCGTAACTCCAGCCATTGGCCAGCAGGATGAAAAAGAACGCCGCCATCGCCGCCGCCGCCTGCAACAGGCCGAGCCAAAGGTAGGCGCGCATCAACAGTGCGCCGTTCAGCAACCGCTCCGTGCGGGCGCGGGGCGGCTGCTGCATCACGCCGGGCGCGGGCTTTTCCGCGCCTAGCGCGAGCGCGGGCATCATGTCCGTGCCCAGGTCCACGGCGAGGATTTGAATCACGGTCAGCGGCAGCGGAATCTTGAACAGCACGAAGGCCAGATACGGCACCAGCTCCGGCACGTTCGAGGTCAGGATGTAGGTCAGGAACTTGCGGATGTTCGCATAGACCGCGCGCCCCTCCTCAATGGCGGCGACGATGCTGGCGAAGTTGTCGTCCAGCAGCACCATGTCCGCCGCCTCGCGCGCCACGTCCGTGCCGCTGCGGCCCATGGCGATGCCGATGTCGGCCTTGCGCAGCGCGGGCGCGTCGTTCACGCCGTCGCCCGTGACGGCGACAATTTCCTTCTTCCGCTTGAGCGCCGTGACGATGCGCATCTTCTGGTCGGCCCCGACGCGGGCGAAGAGCATCTCCGGCGCGTCGAGCGCGAGCTGGAGCTGCGTGTTCGAGAGCCGCCGCAACTCGTCGCCGGTGATGACCACCGGGGCAGCGGAGCGCACGAGGCCGATTTCGCGCGCGATGGCCAGCGCCGTGTGCGGATGGTCGCCCGTGACCATGATGACCTTGATGCCTGCCGCGCGGCACTGCGCGAGTGCCGCCGGCACCTCGGGACGCGGCGGGTCCAGCAACCCGACCAACCCGGTCAGCGTGAGCCGCTCTTCAAAGTGTGCGCGCCCACAACCCGCCGGCACCACACGGTGCGCGAACGCCAGCACGCGCAAGCCTTCCGCCGCCATCGCCTCATGCGCGGCGCGGAACTGCGTCTGTAGCCCGGCGGTGAACGGCACCGGCGCGCCGTTGACCTGCGCCTCGTGGCAGCGGGGCAGCACCACCTCCGGCGCGCCCTTGAGGAACAGCACCGCGCCCTCGGGCGTCTGTTGCAAGGTCGAAAGCCGCCGTCGCTGCGAGTCAAACGGGATTTCGTCGAGCCGGGGATACTGCGGGCTGGCGGGCAGCGCCTCGACGGCCATCTGCACGAGGGCGATTTCCATCGGGTCGCCCAGCCACGCGTTAAAGCCGGCGCGGCGGCCCTGCTTCACATTGTGGCAGAACCACGCCGTCTCGAAGAACCGCGGATGCCCGTCCGCCAGCGCGCGGAGTTGTCCGGGGTCCGTCACGTCCTCCATCCGTCCACCCAGGTAAAGCCGCCGCACCGCCATCTCGTTGCGCGTGAGCGTGCCGGTCTTGTCGGTGCAAATCACCGTCGTCGCCCCGAGCGTCTCCACCGCCGGCAGGTGGCGGATGAGCGCGCTGCGCCGCGCCATGCGCTGCGAACCCATCGCCAGCGCCAGCGTCACCGTGGGCAGCAGGCCCTCGGGCACGTTCGCCACGATGATGCCGATGGCGAAGATGAAGTTCTCCCAGAACGACAGGCCCACGGCGCGGCCGATGAAAAAGCAAATCACGCCCAGCCCCACCGCCAGCCCGGCGACGAGCCGGCTCAACCGGGCGATTTCCACTTGCAGCGGTGACATCGGCTCGTGCCCGGCGGACTGCGTGAGCTGGGCGATGCGCCCGAACTCCGAGTGCGCGCCGGTCGCAAACACGAGCGCGCGCCCGTTGCCCGACACCAGCCAGGTGCCGGCGAGCAGGAGGTTGCCGCTGTGCAGCAGGTCGGCCTCGCTGGACGGCTCGGCGTCGCGCGAGTGCGGGAGCGATTCACCGGTCACGGTGGCATTGTTGACCCGCACGGCGAACGCCTCGACCAGCCGGCAGTCGGCGGGGATCGCATCACCTTCCTCCAACAGCAGCACGTCGCCGGGAACGAGGTTCGTCGCCGGGATGCGCTGCGCCTGCCCTTCGCGCACGACCGAGGCCTGACGTGGCAGAAGGTTTTTCAGCGCCTGCAGCGCCTGCTCCGCGCGGTATTCCTGCCAGAAGGAAAACGCTCCGTTCACCACAATGACGCCGATGATGGCCCAGCCCAGTGTGCCCATGCCCTGCCCGGGATCATGCCACTCCGCGAAGAACGCCAGCCCTGCGGCCACCCACAGGATAAGCGCGAAGAAATGCGTGAACCCGCGCAGGAAACGCAGCGGAAGCGGTTCACCGCGCACCGGTTCGACCGCGTTCGGCCCATATTCGGCGAGCCGCCGGGCGGCCTCGCTGGCCGACAATCCCGCCGGCCCGCTCTGCAAGCTGGCGAATGCCTCGGCCAAACTCATCTGGTGAATCTTCATCCGCGTCCGGCTGGTTTGCCTCCCGCTGAAGCCTCGCGCCGGTAAATCACCCAATAGACCAGGCCCACCAGCCCCGCGCCGCCGACGAGGTTGCCCAGCGTGACGGGCAGGAGATTGTGGAGGAAGCCAGCC
Source organism: Verrucomicrobiota bacterium (assembly GCA_016235585.1). Lineage (GTDB taxonomy): Bacteria > Verrucomicrobiota > Verrucomicrobiia > Limisphaerales > JACRJY01 > JACRJY01. Next base: position 18,463 of record JACRJY010000023.1, read on the forward strand.
CAGTTCAGCGCGCTGGCGGTTGAGCCATCACTCAAGAACAGCCCGAGCGGGATGAAATACATGTTCGCCACGCTGTGCTCGAAGCTGGCGGCGACGAACGCGGAGATGGGGAAGATGATGGCGAGGATTTTGTCCGTGACCGTGCGACCCGCGAGCGCGAGCCAGACAGCGAGGCAGACGAGCAGGTTGCACAGCACGCCCTTGAAGAACGCCTCGGCGAACGGCAGCGCGCACTTCGCCGTCGCGATGGCAATCGCGGTTTTGCCCAGCGCACCGCCGTTCATGTTCGCGTGGCCGGAGAGCGACACGAGCCACGCCAGCCCGGCGGCTCCGACGAGGTTTGCGAGGAAGACGACGACGAGGTTTTCCACGAGCTTGCCCGTCGTGATGCGCCGCGAAACCCAGGCCATGACGAGCAGGTTGTTTCCCGTGAACAGCTCTGCGCCGGCCACGACCACGAGGATGAGGCCGAGCGAAAAGACCAGCCCGCCCAGCAGGCGGCTGACGGCGAAAGTGAGCGAGCCATCGCTGAAGACAACCGTGGCGTAGAGCGCGCCCAGCCCGATGAAGCCGCCCGCCAGCACGCCCAGCGCGGTCATGGCCAGCAGCGGCAGGTTCGCCTTCGTCACGCCGACGTTCTCGACCCGCTCGGCGATTTCCTTGGGCGAGTAGCAGTCGAAGCCGAAGACTTCAGGCATAAGCGGGAAATTTTCCGGGGTGGCGCGGTTTCATAACATGATCTCCGCGCGGCACTCGTTTTCACCGGGCTTATGCCTGACCTCGAAGCCGGCCTTGCGCGCGACGCGCTGCATCTCGTGGTTGTCGGGCAGAATCGTCGCGGTGATGCGCGCCAGCTTTTCATCGCGCCCGACCTGCACGAGCATCTTGAGCAGTTGCGTGCCGAAGCCGTGGCCCTGCCAGCGGTCGCTCACCGTGAGCGCGAATTCCGCCTCGCGCACGCCGTGCAGCCTGCTCAACCGGCCCACGCCAAGAATTTCCGGCCGGCCCGTCTCCGGATCGCGCCGTTCGATGACGAGCGCCATCTCGCGGTCGTAGTCGATGAAGCACAGCCGGCTCAAGCGCTCGTGCGCGACGCGCTGCTCCAGCTTCAGCGGCGTGAAGTAGCGCAGATACACGCTGCGCTCGGAGAGCGTCTGGTGAAACTTTACCAGGAGCGGCTCGTCCTCCGGGCGAATCGGCCGCAACGTCGCCGTGGAGCCGTCCTTGAGCGCCAGCGGCAGGAGGTAGTGCGACGGATACGGCCGGATGGCGGGGCGCGGCAACTGGCCTTCGGGCGTCTCCGGCGGATGCAGGACGATGCGCGCGTCGAGCGCGAGCATATGCTCCGCCGAGACAAGCAGCGGGTTCACGTCAATCTCCGCAATCCACGGCTGCTCGACGACGAGCTGGCTGAAGCGGACGAGCAGCCCGGCGAGCACCTCGAGCTTCACCGCCTTCTGCCCGCGCACGCCGAGCAGCGCGGGAAAGATGCGCGCACGCTCCATCAGGCGGCGGGCCAGCGTGGCGTTGAGCGGCGGGAGGCCAAGCACGGTGTCCTTGAAAACTTCCACGAGCTGCCCGCCGGTGCCGAACAGCAGCACCGGGCCGAACTGCGGATCAATGCTGCTGCCGAGAATCAGCTCGAAGCCCTCGCGCCGGATCATCGGCTGGACGGTGACGCCGAGGAAATGCCGGTTGCCGGCCTTCTCGCAGACCGTCTGGTGAATCTGCCGCCACGCGTGACGGACGGCGGTGGCGTTGCGCAGGTCGAGCTGCACTCCGCCGACATCGCTTTTGTGCGTCAACGTCTCGGAGAACAGTTTCACGACGACGGGAAAGCCGATTTTCTCGGCCAGCTTCACCGCGTCGTCCTCGGTGAAGGCGACGTGCGTTTCGACGGTGGGAATTCCAAACGCGCGAAGAATGTCCTTGGACTCGACTTCCGTGAGCAGCGTGCGCCCGGCCTTGCGGGCGGACTGGATCAGCTTGCCGGCGGCCTCCCGGTTCGCCGCGCTCACTTCCGAGTCAGGCAACGAAGCCGGCGTCTCGTAAAGCGCGCTCAATATGTCGCTGTAACGCCACATGAGCGCGAAGGCGCGGGCGGCGCGATCCGGCGCATCGAACGTGGGAATGCCCGCCGCGTTGAGAATGCCCCGCCCGGCGTCCACCGTCGGCCCGCCCATCCAACTGGCGAGGATCGGCTTGCCGCCGGGCTTCATGGAATCGCGCAGTTGCACCGCCGTTGCCGTGGCATCTGTCATCGCCTGCGGCGTGAGGATGGCCAGCACACCGTCGCTCTGCGGATCGCGCGCGGCCAGTTCGATGGCTCGCGCGTAACGCGCCGCATCCGCGTCGCCGAGGATGTCAACGGGATTGCCGTGGCTCCAGTGCGGCGGGAGAAATGCGTTCAGCTCGCGAATCGTGTCGGGCGCAAGCTCCGCCGTCGTGCCGCCACTGGTAACCAGCATATCCGTCGCGAGCGCGCCCGGCCCGCCGGCGTTGGTTACAATGGCCAGGCGCGGCCCGCGCGGGCGCGGCTGCTTGGCGAGCAGTTCCGCCATGTCGAACAGTTCGCCCAGCGCGTTCACCCGCAGCACGCCCGCGCGGCGGAACGCGGCGTCCAGCACCGCGTCACTGCCCGTGAGCGCGCCGGTGTGCGACGCGGCGGCCCGTGCGGCGGCCTCGGTGTGGCCGACCTTGAGCACGATGATGGGCTTGGCCCGCGCCACCTCGCGCGCCGCCGACATGAACGCCCGCGCGTCGCCCACCGATTCCATATAGATGACAATGCTGCGCGTGTGCGGGTCGTCGCCGAAGTAGGTGATGAGGTCGCCCCAGCCCACGTCAACCATCGAGCCGATGGAGACGAACGCGTTGAAGCCGACGTTCTCACGGAAGCTCCAGTCAAGAATGGCCGTGCACAGCGCGCCGCTCTGGCTGATGAACGCGACGCTGCCCGGCTGCGCCATGCCGGCAGCGAACGTCGCGTTGAAGCAGGCGTGCGGCATCATCACGCCAAGGCAGTTCGGGCCGAGAATCCGCAGCGGGCCGCGCCGCGCCTCGGCGAGGATTTGCCTCTCCAATTCCACACCTTCCGTTCCGGATTCTTTGAAGCCGGCGGAAATGATGATGGCGGCGCGAATGCCCGCGTCCACGCACTCGCGGATGACGCCCGGCACCGTCGCCGCCGGCGTGATGACCACGGCGAGGTCGGGCGCTTCGGGCAGCGCCGCGATGTTTGGGAAGGCGGGCTTGCCGAGCACGGACGCGCGCCGGGGATTCACGGGAAACACCCGCCCCGGAAACAGCGCCAGGTTTTCCATCACCGCGCGCCCGACGCTGCCCGTGGCTTCCGTCGCGCCGATGACCGCGACGCTTTTCGGTGCAAAGAGGGCGTCGAGCGGGTTGCGCCGCGCCTGGCGCAGCACGTCGTGGGCGCGTTCTGCGCATTGGGGAGCCGCCGTCATAAGCCGTCAGTGCTTTCCCGTGGATTCATTCATCGAACAAGTTTTTATGCCGGGCTGTGAACCAGCGGTGCGGCGGCGCGAACCTTCCGCGTCCAACGGTGAAAAACATCCCGCGCCACCTCGCCCGCCTCCTCCGGGGCCACGGATTCGGTGACGGTCTCGGTCTTCGGCAGCCAGTCCGCATTCAGACGTTTTTCTTTCGCGCGCAAGTTCGTCGTGCGAAGAAACGCCTCCAGCTTCACTACCAGGCGGCCGGCAGCATCGTCGTAACCGGCGTCGGCGGACGCGCACACTTCACACGTCCCGCCGGGCGTCTCGACCATGCCAAGCACTTCACTGGTGTTGATGACTCGTTTCAATTCCCGTTGCCCTTTCGCGCTCTCACGCATGGCTTTCACGGCTTCTTTCCGAGCGCGCGCTCCTTCTCCAAAATCGCCATGGTCGTCTTCAGCACGGTGTCCGGGTTCAAAGAAATGCTGTCAATCCCCTGCTCCACCAGGAACTGCGCGAAGTCCGGGTAGTCGCTCGGTGCCTGGCCGCAGATGCCAATCTTGCGCTTCTTCGCGCGGCAGACGGCGATGACCTGGGCGATCATCTTCTTCACCGCCGCGTTGCGCTCGTCAAAGATGGGCGCGACGATTTCACTGTCGCGATCCACGCCGAGGATGAGCTGCGTCAAATCATTCGAGCCGATGCTGAAGCCGTCGAAGATTTCGGCGAACTCCTCGGCAAGGATGACGTTGCTGGGAATTTCGCACATGACGTAAATCTCCAGCCCGTTCACGCCGCGCTTGAGGCCGTGCTTCGCCATCTCGGCCTGCACGCGCCGCCCCTCGTCCACGGTGCGGCAGAACGGAATCATCAGCTTCAGGTTCGTCAACCCCATCTCCTCGCGCACCTTTTTCATCGCGCGGCATTCCAGCGCGAAGCCCGCCTGATAGCGCGGATTGTAATAACGGCTCGCCCCGCGAAAACCAATCATCGGGTTTTCCTCGGCCGGTTCGTAGGCCTTGCCGCCGATGAGGTTCGCGTATTCGTTCGTCTTGAAATCGCTCAAGCGCAGAATCACATCCTTCGGATAAAACGCCGCCGCAATCATCGCGACGCCCTGCGCGAGCTTGTCCACGAAGAACTGCGGCTTGTCCGTGTAGCCCGTGGTGAGCTGGTCAATCTGCGCCTTCACTCCTGCGTCGGTGAGCCGCTCGTAATCGAGCAGCGCCAGCGGGTGCACCTTGATGTAGGTCGTGATGATGAACTCCTCGCGCGCGAGGCCGACGCCGTCATTCGGTGTGAACGAGAGCGAGAAGGCCTCCTCCGGGTTGCCGACGTTCATCATCACCTTCGTGCGCGGGCGCGAGAGGTCTTTGAGGTTCGTGCGCTGCACGTCGAAATTCAGCTTGCCTGCATACACAAAGCCCGTGTCGCCCTCCGCGCAGCTCACCGTCACCATCTGCCCGTCCTTCAACACCTCCGTGCCGTGCTCGGTGCCGACGATGGCCGGCACGCCCAGCTCGCGGCTCACGATGGCCGCGTGGCACGTGCGCCCGCCGCGGTTCGTGATGATGGCGGAAGCCTTTTTCATGATTGGCTCCCAGTCCGGGTCGGTCTTGTCCGTGACGAGAATCTCACCTTCCTTGAACTGCCCGATGAACTGCGCGCTCGGAATCACGCGCACCGGCCCGGTGGCGATTTTCTCGCCGACGCTGCGGCCCGTGATGAGCACCGGCCCGCGCTGCTTGAGCCGGAAAGATTCAATCACGTCCAGCGACCGGCGCGACTGCACCGTCTCCGGCCGCGCCTGCACGATGAACATCTCGCCCGTGTGCCCGTCCTTGGCCCACTCGATGTCCATCGGCACCGCCTGGCCGCGCTTGGCCGAGTAGTGGTCCTCGATGATGCAGGCCCAGCGCGCGAGCTGGAGAATCTCCTCGTCGCTGATGCAGAACTTCACCCGGTCGCCCGGTGGCACGGGAATGTTCTTCACCATCCGCCCGCCGCCGATGTCATAGACCAGCTTGAATTCCTTCGTGCCGACAATCTTCTGGAGGATCGGTTGGAAACCCTTCTTCAACGTGGGCTTGAAGACGTAGTATTCGTCGGGATTCACCGAGCCTTGCACGATGTTCTCGCCCAGGCCGTAGGCCGCATTGATGAGCACCGCGTCGCGAAAGCCCGTCTCGGTGTCAATCGTGAACATCACCCCGCTGGCCGCGAGGTCGGCCCGCACCATCCGCTGCACGCCGATGGAGAGCGCGACCTTGAAGTGGTCGAATCCCTTGTCCGTGCGATACGAAATCGCGCGGTCGGTGAACAGCGACGCGAAGCTGCGCTTGCAGCAGTCCAGCAGCGCGAGGTGCCCGCAGACGTTGAGATACGTCTCCTGCTGTCCGGCGAAGCTCGCGTCTGGCAAATCCTCCGCCGTCGCGCTGCTCCGCACCGCCACGTCGGCGGGATGCAACTGATGCCCGCGAAACGTGTCGTAGGCGGCGGTGATCTCGCCCTCCAAGTCATGCGGCAGATCGGCGGCGAGCATCGCCTGGCGGATTTGCGCCCCGCGCTGCCGCAGGTTCTCCATGTCCCGCGTGTCGAGGCCCGCGAGTATGGCGCGGATTTTCGCGTCCAATCCCGCCGCGCGCAGGAAGTAACGATACGCCTCCGCCGTGATGGCGAAGCCGTCCGGCACCTTCACGCCCTTGCACGTCAGCTCGCTGAACATCTCGCCCAGCGATGCGTTCTTGCCGCCGACCAGCGGCACATCCTCGATGCCGATTTCGGCGAACCACCGGATGAATTTTCCCGACGTGGGCGGCTTCGGGATTTCCCGGCCCGACGTTTGGGCCTTGGAAACGGCGGCGCGGGCGGGCGCCTTGGATTTGGAAGATGCAATCGCAGCCATAAGCTCTCTTTTTACCGGTTCAACCAAGTTGTATCGTCATCTGCGGAAAAAGGCTAGTCCGGGAAGCGCATCGGCGGCTTGCCGCCGCTTGGCAGGCGCCAGCCGTTTTTTGATGAAGAAGCGCCAATGAACAAATCAGCAAAACATTGCGCTCTGGCAAACACAGGGACGGCGTGGTTCTACAAGGATGTCGCGCCGCTGGCGCTGGGAACGCCCGGTCAATCCCGCTTCGTGAATCTTCAAGGAGACGTCAAACGATTCTCCTTCTCCTTGGGGAGAAGGCCGGGATGAGGGAGGAATGATTCAAGGCACTTTGACGGCCCGGTAGAAGCGGCGCGGGTAGTTGGTTGCGGTCAAATCTGCGTTGTAAAGCGCACCGGAAAGGCTCTCGAAGCTTCCGAGAGAAATCCAATCCACCAAGTTGGTTGACGCTTCCAGGCGATAAACGCCATTCGTCGGTGTCGCCAGTGACATTTCAAAAACCGACGGTTGGATTGAGTTGAACGCTGCCAGCGACTGGCTCGGTTTGATTCCGATTCGGATGGGTATAGAGGTAGTCGAAGCTCCGCGATTGTCGTAGGCGCGGGCGTAGTAACGATGCAGTCCGGCACCAAAGTTGGTGGCGGGAAAACTGTCGAACGGCGGACTGGTCTTCTGGCCGACAAGCCGGTTGCCATCGTAAATTTCGACTTTAGAAATGCCGCCATCTGGATCTGGATCAGAGACGCTGACGCCGAGAGTGAAAGCGGCGGGCGATGTGAACACGCTGCCATTCGGCGGAGATGTGATGGAGACAACCGGGGGCGCGTTGGTTGCGGTGTATGTTCCCCGGCGGTAAATCACGCCGACAGGTGAGTTATTAACCCAGCGAGTTCTGGCTCCAGACGGACTCATCTTGTCAGCACTCAACGGCTGCCGGTAGACATTAGCGTCCGAATCCGCGTAGAGAATGGCGCTGTCGTCAGTCGTGAAGCTGGGAAAGGTCAACGGGAGTGAAACGAACGGGGCCGAATTGGTGAGGAAGACCGCCGTTCCCTTTTCCAAGTCACGATTCACAACGTATGAGTTCGCCCCGTAAATCGCCTCGAACATCAAATAGCGACTGCTGTTCCGGCTGAAAACAGGATTCAAAGCCTGAATCTCCTGGTCTGGACGGGATAACGCCTTGATCTCGAAAGTTTCAGTGTTCATCGTGTAAATGACAAAGGCTGAATAAACTTTCCCCGTCGGATCAACAGCCGTCGAGAGGGCATCAAAGGCTAATTGCTTTCCATCGGGAGAAAAACACATTGAAGTGGCGAAATTGATGTTGTTGACCGAGGAGCTGTCAAATACCGGAGTTTTCAAGTCGATGGTCGTGCCAATCAGTTTTACAAAATCCACAAGCCGAATCTGGCTGGTGGGGAGTCCATTGCTTCGCAAAACGAGAGCTGCAAAATTGCTGGAAGGCGAAAAGGCCACTGAATGCACTTGGCCTGAGCTGCCACTGATGCTGGGAATGCCTCCGATGGTGTCAAGTAGGGCCAGCGTGTTCGTTGATGTCACATAAGCAACGAGACTTCCATCGCCTGTAACCGCAGGTCTTCGGAGTTTAATGTTTGAGGCGATTTGAGTGCCATTTGTCAAATCTCCACGGGCCGTTTCCCGGCGTGCCAAAGAATAGTTAGTGATTGCCGTGTCCCAATAAACCCAGATGGTAGAATCTTGGCTATTGGTGATCGGCGGCAGGTTTGTGGGTGATTGCAGAAGTGTCGCCGGAGCAGCAAACAATTCGATAGCATCAAAACCTTCCGCTACTTTGAGGGCTATTGCGGGATTAGTAGGAAAAAGTTCTTCGGCAGCGGCAATGCACCCCAGCCGTGCGTCCACGAATTGAGACTGCGGCAGGAGTTTGGTGGTGAGGCAGCGGTAGAAAATCTTTTCCGCATTGGTGAGGCCGAGGCTGCCGCTCAATCCCGATGCGATAAGATAGTAAGCTCGGTTGAAGATGCTGCTGTTAATGTGAACACCGCCATGGTCATTCGTTGTCGTGATGAACTCGGACATTTTTTGCGGGTAAGGAACGCCAAGACTGGAAAGGAACGCGGGCGGATTGCTCATGTTGCGAACGATTCGATTCAAAACTGCGCCAAGAAGCCAATCGGGTGTCCCACCGTTTGATCGCGCTTCCATCATCTCACCGAAAATGTCAGAGAAGGATTCGTTCAACGCTCCCGATTGCTTTTCATAGTCCAGGACGCCATTCGTGCCGACGCTTCGAGTGACCCCATGTGTCAATTCATGGCCGATGACATCGAGAGAGGCGGTAAAGCGATCACCATTCCCGAAAAACATCCAATTCAACCCAGGATGCCAGAACGCATTGGTTAAATTTCCAATTCGGACAGTGGCGATCAGGTTGCTGCCTTTGCCATTAAAGGAATCTCGCTGGTGCTGTTCGTAATAATAATCGTAGGCCTGCGAGAAATTGTAGGCAGCACTGACCGCGTCAGCGTTCGTCCATGAATTTGGTGAGGTGGAGGTGACGAAATACAAGTTGGAGAGCGACCCGCCAACAAAGATTTGATCAAGGGTCGCATTTCTGGCTTCGGCGATCAGGATGAGGCCATTGCCCGTCAGCGGATTAAACATCGGTTTTGATGTATCCAGCATATAATTGGTGCCATTTTCCTGTTCCACTCTCAAAGGGCGAGTCATGCCAAGTAAATCCACACCAGAGCCTGCCACGTTAGCGCACATACACATATTCGCCGCCTTGAGCGTATCACCCGTGCGTGCGTCAACGACCATCAGCCAGTGATGAGCCAGCCCGACGGACAACTCAAACTTCCAAGCCAGCTTTGGCGACTGGTCGAGCGGTGCGTAAATCAGCAACTTGGCTTCCGTCGCAGTGCCGGAGGAACCGCCGGGAACCTTGGCCCGCGCCCGCTGCGTAGCCTGTTCTGCAGAAATCTGTGGTGTCACTTCCACGCCATCGGGAGTGGGCACCGTGGTTGTGTGAACCAAATCAATGGCTCCGGCAGGGTCGAGGTGAACACCGATTTCTCCCGGCCACACTTCAAGGCTCTGATACATTTGTGTGAACCGGAGCACCGTGCGGCCCAAAGAATCTTTCTCCCGATGGTTCAGGCGCAATTCATTGTCCGGCTCGTTCAAGAGAAACACGTCGCGATTTTCTTGCATGAAGCGGTGGGCAAACACTTCGTCGGCATTGGCGAGTCCAGCAGCAGCCGGGTCAGGCCCGGCGAGGGGATGGCCTTTGAGTTGGATCGGCACGTAGGACTCTTGGCGCAAATAGGCTTGGAGCGTCCCGTCGGATTGAGCTTGGAGACGAAGCAACGCGGCTTCCTGTGCGGGCAAGGGTTTGTCTGCGGTGTAAAGCTTGCGCTGGTTGACGGGCTGGCCTTTCGCAGCCCTCGTCTGAAATTGTGCGGCAGCGGAAATCAAATCTTTCAAGGCGGCATTCGTAATCGCACTTATCGGAGTCTGAACGGCCTTCGCGGTAAATGCAGGCGCGTTGCTGGAAGCAAGAAGGAGATTAAGCAGAGGCGGAATTGTGCGCTTTGGTGTTTCGCCGGGACTCGGAGCGGAATTATGGAAACGCCAGACAATGACACAGCAGACAGCCAATACTGTGATCAAAGCAATCAACCTGCGATTCAGGCTGGCGGGCATGGAATGAAAATGAGGAAGGCAGGCGGCATTTGCAAGCGTGACGTGCTGGTGAATTATTCTTCACTCACTCCACCACGCACTCGTTTACTTCGCTTGGCGCGGCCTCGCCGGTCTCGTTGGCGGCGATGAGTTGCACGCGCACGGGGCGGCCACTCGGCAGGCCTTCCAGCCGCGCCTCGCGGCCCTTCACCCGCAGGCGGAAGGACATCGCGGCATCCACGCCCGCGACTTGCGCGAAGAGGCGGCAGTATTCCGCGCGGCGGGCGCGCAACCATGTCACCCGCACCGCACCGGGGCCGTCGGGGCGCACCGTAAATTCCTCCACCGGCTCCGGCACCTGGCCCGCGCCGGGCAGGTTCAGGCCAAACGCCCGCCAGCGCGCATCGTTTTCATCCATGAGGCAGCCCAACTCACCCACCAGCCCTTGGGCGCGACGGCGCAGTTGGTCATACGCCGTGTCACGCGCCTTCAATGCCGCCGCCCGCACCATCGTCGTGCGGTTCAATTCGGCCCGCGCTGCCCGGACGGTTTCATGCTGGGCCTGCGCGGCGACGGTGGACAGGGCGAGTTGCGCCACCTCCAATTCGGGATGATCGGCGAGGTGCTTTTGCAACGAGGCGGCCAGCGCCAGCCGCGCCGCCTGCGTGGTGGGGATGGAAGTCTTGCGGTCGGGGAAGCCCGCCGCCTCCCACTTGGAGTTCCATCGCTCGCCAAACCGGATCGCCAGCAGGCCGCGCGCGCCCGTGAGCCAGCGCGCGAGCGCGGCATCCGCCGCCTTGACCGCCGAGCGCGCCGCTGACCAATCCGCCAGCGCCTGCCGGAAGGCCAGTTCCGTCCCGCGCAAGTTGTCCGCCACCGCCGTCATGCGCGACGCGGTGTTCTGCTTCACGCCGAGGGCGGTTTCATGTCTCCGCAGGCCGCCCGCCATGTCGTGGACGAGGGCGAGGAGGTCATCTTGGTTCTTGGGAATGATGTTTTCAGCCATAAACGTGCTCCGATAGGGGTTTGGAAGACAATTTGACCCCGGAAACGATGCCGTCAACCGCGAAAACACTGTTCCGTGAGAAGGAAAAGATGCGGCCATCCATCGCAAAAAGTTTCTGTAGGCCTGACGACGTGTGGCATCCCACCGCAGAAAGATTTTCCACCCCTGCCAGGATGTCCGGCATGGGTCAAACAGAGTCACCGAGGCCTGTCGGGATGTGGCGACCCATCAAAAAAAGAATGTCCAGCGGGTTCCGGCATCTTGGAATTGGTAAAACAGAATCGGAGAGGGCGTCCTGGCATCCCGGCGGGGGTGGAAAATCTTTCTGCGATGAGTGCCCACATCCAGAAGGCGGTCAAAAAACTTTTTGCGACAGGGTGCCACACGTTTCCCTCCTGAAAACATTCTCCGCCAGCCATGCCGGGAATGAAAACCGGGAGAAAAGATTCTCCCGAACCGATGCCGGGCATGAAACCGGGACAAAATCATTCTCCCGAACTGGTGCTGGACATCACGGCAGGACAAAACTATTGCCGGGAACCATTGCCGGGAATCAAGTCTGGTGAAACATAATCTCCTGAACCGGCGACGGACATGAAGGCATGAGAAAATCATGCTTGCCGGCCGGGATTGGGGATGAAGGCCGGGCAAAAACAATCGGTTTGACCGGGGTGTGGTTTCCAATTGCTCTCCGGCCTTTCCGGCGCCGGCGGCGCGGCAGGCGCAGCCCGCCCCGCGCTCATTCCCCCCGCAGGAATCCGAGCAGGTCGCGCAGTTCCTGTCGGCTCATGGTCTTCTCCAGTTCGTCCGGCATGAGCGAGAGCGCGCCGGAAGTCATCGTGGCGATGTTCGAGCGCAGGATGGTCTCCTCCTCGCCGAGGGCGCGGCGCAGCGTCACGCTCGTCGGCGTCTCGGACGCGAGCACGCCCGTGGCGGTGCGGCCATCCTTGGTCTCGACTTCGTAGGCGTTGAAGCCGGCGACAATCTCATACGACGGCGCGAGGATGTGCAGCAGCAGCACTTCGCCCGGCTGGTTGCGGATGCCGGTCAGGTCGGGGCCGACCTTCGCTCCTTCGCCTTCGAGTTGATGACACTGCGCGCAGGTCTTGGTGAAGATGGCGTGGCCGCTGGCGGAATTCCCCTTGAGCGCGAGGATGGATTTGTATTCTTGATAAACCTTCATCCGGTCGCCGCCGGTGAGGTTCTTGAACAGCTCCTCCGCCTTGGCCGCGACGGTTTTGTCGCGGTGCTTCAAGAGCTGGTTGCGCCGCGTGGTGTCAATGGTCGTCGGCGCAATCGCGCCCGCCTCGATGGCAGCGAGCAGCGCCTTCACGCCCGCCGGCTGCGCGAGCAGCGACGCCAGCGCGGTCTCGCGCACGGGCGGGGTGAGGCTTTTCCAGCGCACGGCGTCGAGCAGGAATCGCGGCGCGTCGAAGCCGGGCAGCAGGGCGAGCGCCTTCATGGCGGCGGTTTGAATCTCCGTCGGCTGCTGCGGATTGAGCAGGCTCTGGAGCGGCTGGCCCGCCGTGGCAAAATCGGAGAAGGCGAGCAAGCCGATGGCCGCCTGCCGCGCGGGCAGGGTTTGCCTGCCGTCGGTGGCAAGCTGCACGGCGCTCTTGGTGAGCTGTGCGAGGCCGTCGCGCGCCTCCGCGTTGCTCTCGGCGAGTTTTTGCAGCGAGAGCTTGCGCGGGCGCAGCGCCTCGCCGAGTCCGGTGACGGCGGCGGATTTCGCGGCGTAATCGAGCGACTTGGCGGAAGCAAGTTTCGCGAGCAACGGCGGCAAAGTCTCCGGCGGCTGGCCCGCGCCGACGACGCGGCACGTTTCGGCGAGGAGTTGGGAGAGTCCGCCCGTTTCTGTTCGTTCGCCCGCTTTCCCCTCACCCTGGCCCTCTCCCCTGGGGAGAGGGGACAGCGAATCGCGCGCGGCGACGTTCGATTTCGCGCTGGAATTATCCCGCGCTGCCGGTGCTTTCTCCCTCTCCCCCGGGGAGAGGGCCGGGGTGAGGGGAAAACGCGCCTGCGACAAAACCGCGTCGAGAAAATCCCCGGCACGCTTGCCCACGGAACTCAACGAGGCGGCGCGCGTCCACTTGTCGCCCGCGTCGCGCACGGCGATGCGGGCGAGCAAATTCACCACCTCGGTGTCGCCGAGTTCGCCAAGCGTGAGCGCGGCTTGGACACGGACGCGGGCGTCGTTGTCCTTGGCAAGAAATTTGACCTTGGCCGCGAAGTCAGCAGATTTATTGAGACGCGGCTCGGCAAGTTGCAGCGCGTTCTCGCGCACGCCGGAATGCTTGTCCGCGAGCGCGGTGAAGACCGTGGCGTCATCCAGCCCGCCGAGGTTTTCCATCAGCCGCAGCGCAAGCACGCGGGCTTGGGCGGAATTGCCAGACCAGGCAATTGTTTTCAAAATGGGGAGCGACGCCTTGTCCGCGCGGTCGAGCAACAAGCGGAAGGCCGTTTCGCGCCACCAGACTTTTGGGTTCTCCAGTTCTGCGACGAGTTGCTTGGTGCTGGCCTTGCCCAAATCAAACTTTTGCCTTTTACCTTTTTCCTTCTGACTTGCCGCCGTCAGGCGGTAGATGCGCCCCTGGTTGCGGCCCGAAACGAAGTCCAGTCTGTCGCGCATCTCGGCGGGCACATACTGCGGATGGTCAATGAACTTGCGATACATGGACGCGACGTAGAGCGCACCGTCGGGGGCGTTGGCGGCGAACACGGGCCGGAACCAACTGTCCGCCGTGACCAGCACCTCGGTGCCGGGACGCGGGTGCGCGCCCTTGAGCATCGCGCCATTCGGCGAAATCACCTGCCGCTGCACGAGCGACTGCGCCGGTTCGCACGTGAAGCCATTGCCCGCAAACTCCGGCGGCAGCGCGTCGCCGTCGTAGATGCGGATGCCGCACGACGAGGTGAAGGTGCCCGCGTGCGGCGTGTGCAGCAGGCCGGGGTGCATCGAGGCGGTGGTCTGGTCGCGCGTGAGCGGATAGACGAAGCCGAGCTTGTCCGAGGCCGCCACGTCGGTGACGGTTTCGCTGAAGGCGAGGTTGGGGTTGCGCCGTAGGTAGCGCGGCGGAATCGCAATCATCTGGAGCGGATGGCGGTTGTCCACGGTGAACTTGCGCCCGAAGCTGTCGAAGCACTGGCCGAACTGCGCGACGCCCGCGACGACCTCGAACTCCAGCGTGTCGGGCCGGAAGCGCGTGTCGTTCTTCGTGAACTCGACGGCCTTGCGCTCCGGATGGTCGGGGCACGTCACCTTGCCGCCAGTCAGCCCGCTCGTGAGGTAAATCCAGCCGTCCATGCCAAGCGTCGGATGCGCGACGCGGATTTGCGTGGTCTTGCCCATTTCAAACCCGGTCAGCAAAACTTTCCGCACGTCGGCCTTGCCGTCGCCGTCGGTGTCCTTCAGATAAAAAATTTCCGGCGCGCAGGTGACGATGATTCCGCCGCGCCAGCACATGAGTCCGTTTGGATACGTGAGGCCGGTGGCGAACTCCGTGCGCTTTTCGTAAGCCCCGTCGCCATCGGTGTCCTCCAGCATCGCGATGATGCCGAGCGGTGTGCCGTCCTTCGCGCCTTCGGGATAGCCGCGATTTTCCGCGACGAAGAGGCGGCCGCGCTCATCCCATGCGAGCGCGACGGGGTCGCCGGTGAGCGGTTCGGCGGCGGCCAGCTCGACCCGCAGGCCCGGCTCGGTGCGCATCGCGGCGAGCGCCTGCGCGGGCGAGAGCGGCTTCTCGGCGGCGGTGAGCGCGGCGAGGTCGGGCGGCAGCGGCGCGGACTTGGATTGCGCGTGCGTGTCGAGGGCGAGCGCGAGGACGAGAACGATTGGGACGAAGCGCGTCATAAGTGTGGGGCGAGAATCATTCATGCGAACAACACTGGCAAGCCTTCCGTCACGATGACGGACGGCAACGGGTCTGTTTCTGACGCGACGACGGCGGCGGGGATTCACACGCGGAAAGAGCCTTGCCTGCATCGGGGCGCTTCCCTACTGTGGCCGCAGATTCACAGAAGGCCGCTTATGGACATTGTTTTTAACTGCCCGAACTGCAAACAGGAACTCGCCGTGGAGGACTCCGCCATCGGCCAGGAAATCGAGTGCCCGTCCTGCCGGGAGGTGCAGCTCGTGCCCGACCCCAAGGCCCTGCCCAAGCCCAAGGACGCCGCGCCCGCCGCGCCCCTGACGGCGAGCGAGGCCACCGCCGCCGCGCTGGGCCTGGACACCACGGCGGCGCACTCCGCGCACAAGCCGCGCGGCCTCTCCGTGCCGCAGCACAGCGCGCCCTCGGAAGTTCTGATAAAAAAGGCGGCGGCCCGGGAAGTGGATCCGGCGAAGCGCCAGCTTCGCATCAAGTGCATCAAGCGCATCTCCTGCACGTCGGTCGGCAATGACCGCTTCGACGAAGTGGTGGCGGAGTTCATCGCGGGGATTGGCGACGCCGACATCGTGAGCATCAACCCGATCAGCTACGGGTTTGTGGACGGCACCGGACGGGTGCTGCCTGACTACGGCGTGATGATCGTCTACAAGGGCTGAAGAAAGCTTTCCCCGTCCGCGCTCACTTTCTCCGCAGGACAAACAGGATGCTGGAGAAGACGCGCGCATCGTCGGCCACCCGCGCCGTCGGCACGAGGGGCCATTCGGACGAGGCGTAACGCAGCAGCGGCTGCGCCCGAAGAATTTCAAAACCGTGCTCCTCAAATAATTTCCGCCAGCTCGCCGGCTTGAAGGCACGGTGGCACGCGAGAAATCCGCCGTTCACGCCGTGGCCGTTCGGGAGAATCCAGCTCGCGAGCTTCTGCGCGAAGCTGCGCCTCGGCGCCTGCGCCTTGCCGTAGATTTCATCCTCCTTCGCCGCGCTGCGGGCGGGCGGTTTCCTGTTCACGAATTTTCCCAGCAGCGCCCGCGCCTTGTTGTAATACTGCGAGGGCACGTCGAACAGCAGCCAGTGGTGCGTCGGCACCGAAAAGGCGTAGAGGCAGCCGGGCGCGCCGATGCGCCGCAGCTCCGCGCACGCCGCCGCCATGTCCTCGATGTGCTCCATCACGTGGTTCGAGTAAATCACGTCGAACTGCCCGTCGCGAAACGGCGTGCGCGTGATGCTCGTCTCGTGGAACTCAATGTCCGGCCGGCGGCGGATGTCCTCGCTCGTGTAGACGTCCGAGGCCACGGCGGGGCCGAGCTTCTGGAGGAAGGGGATTTGAAAGCCGTCGCCGCTGCCGAACTCGAGCACGTTCAGCCGGCCCAGCTTTTCGGCGGGTGCCAGGCCCGAAAGGGTTTCAATCGCCAGCGAGATTTCCAGTTCGCGCTTCTGGCGGCGGTGCTCTTTCTCGCCGGCCTTTGACTGGGGCAGAATGTTCGCCATGTTCGGGCGGGAGAATCTTTGGGCGGAGCCGGGGCCGTCAAGCGCGAACCCCGGCGCGCCGGTTTGAAATCACTCCGGCCGCGTGGCGGTCTGCTCCTGCCACCGGCGCCCCAGCTCCTCGAGGGTCCTGGATTTCAACAGCCGTTTCGCCAGCGGGAAAATAATCCGCTCCTCCCGGTCGAAGTGCCGCCGCGAGGCCGCGACCGCCTTCAACAAGCTCTCCCGCGCAGCGGACACCTGCCGGGCGTGCTGGACGGCGTGGAGGTGCCGATCAATCTCGTCATGCTCGTCGTGAAAGTTTTCGCCCTGCCCAAGCTGGAGCAGGGTCGGCTCCAGCGGCTCGACGAGCAGTTGATCCTCCACTGCCGCGTGGCGCTCCAGCAGCATTTCCAGCAGCGCGGACAGCGCCTTGATCTCGGCCAGCGTCTTGAGCCGGGGCGCGCGCTCCTGCAAATGGTCGAAGACATTGTGGAACACCACGTGTTCGGCGGCGAGGGCTTGAATGATGGTCATGCGCTGATTCTCAAAAAATTCAGATGTGTTGCGTGTGTCGTAACTAGCACCCGCGCCGGCGAAAGTCCATCTTCAGTTGCGAATCGCTTTCAGCTCGAAGACTTTTCAGGATCATCATAATTACAGCTTCCGCGCGAAGTGAACCTGCCGCGCCACTTCGACGAAGCCGCACGACGGATAGAGATGATTGCCGATGGCGTTCTGCGCCATCGTTTCGATCATCGCGTATTCCAGCCCCTGTTCGCGGAAATAATCCAGCGCCCGCTCGATCAGCCGCCGGCCCAGCCCCTGCCCGCGCGCCGCCGCCGCCACCGCCATGTTCGGAATGCGCCCCTTGCCCGTCTCGTGATCCACCCGCGTCGTGATGTAGCCGAGGATTTTCCCGCCCGCCTCCGCGACGAAAATGCCCGCCGGATTCGCCGCCGCGTCCTCGTCCATGTGCCGGGCCTTGCGCCAGCGCCAGTCGCGGCCTTTGATGAGGCCGAACTGCTGCTCGACGTTGTGCTCCAGCGTCACGCCGGTGAAGGATTCGACGGTCAGGCGCTTGAGCGTGTCCAAATCTTCCGGGCGGTAAAGGCGAATCGCGATGTCCATCATGCGGCCATGGTTTGCAAGAAAACTGCTCATCCATCAATACATAGGAACAAGGGAAGAATATCGCCCGCCGCCGGAAAGTCTCTCCGAAAATTGGCCGTGTCCTGATTTCAAATTGAGAGCCCGGCAAAATCCCGGTCAGGAAGGTGGAAAACCCGGAAACCGACGCGGCCGTTGGTGAATTCACGCTCGCCCGCCCGCGCCGGCTACTGCATGGTTCGCAGCGCAATGAAGCCCGTCTTCGAGAAAACGCCGCAGCGCCAGTGGGAGTCCTTCCACTGCGAGGTCGTGCGCGGTTCGAGCTACAACGCGACGTGGCATTTTCATCCCGAATACCAGCTTACGCTCGTGCTCAAGAGCCACGGCCACCGGCTCGTGGGCGACAAAATCACGCCGTTGCAGGCCGGCGATCTCGTGCTGCTCGGCTCGAACCTGCCGCACGTCTGGCACCAGGAGGAGGCGCACGGGCAGTCTTCGCGCGCGGTTCACGCGATCATTGTGCGGTTTCTGGAGACATTTTTGGGCGGCGACTTTCTGGAAATCCCCGAAGCCGAGCCGGTGCGCCGATTGTTAAAGCGCGCCGCGCGCGGGCTGCACATCACCGGCAGGACGCGTGAAGTCGTCGCGGACAAAATGCAGCGGCTCGCCGCGAGCCAAGGTTTGGAGCGCGTCGCCCAACTGCTCTCCATTCTGGAGACGCTGGCCCGCTCGAAGGAAGTCCAGCCCATCGCGAGCGCCGGTTTCGTGCCGAACCTTTCCCGTGACGATCAGGGGCGGATGGAGCGCGTCTGCAACTTCATCCACACCCGGCTGGGCGAACCGATTGACCGCGAGCAGGTCGCCGCCGAGGCGCACTTGAGCATCGGCGCGTTCAGCCGGTTCTTCAAGCTGCGGACGGGCAAGACACTGCCGGAATACGTGAACGAACTGCGCGTGGGCCGCGCCTGCCGTCTGCTCGCCGAGGCGGACACGAAGGTGACAGACGTGGCGATGGAGTGCGGTTTTCAGAACCTGGCGAACTTCAACCGCCGCTTCCGCGAAATCACCAAAGTGACGCCGCGCGAATACCGGCGGCAGTTCAAGCAGAACGCGGGCTGAAGTTTCGCGGAATCAACGGGGCTCGAGCCTGGCGTTTCACTTGGCTTTGTTTTTCTTCTTTTTCTTGGCGCCGGCGGCGGGCGCGTCCTCCTTGCCGTCGCGCAAATGTGCGGGGCGGGCGTCCTTGAACTGGTCGAGCGCAGCTTGAAGCCGCTTCGCGGCGGCGGCGGCTTCACCGGTGAGCGCCGCGACCTTGAGCGGACTCTTTTCGCCCAGATCCGCACGAAGGTCGAAGAAGTCCCCGGTGCGGTAGAGTTTGAAATCGCGGTTGAAAGCGCATTCACGAACCACTTTGTCCGCTCCCTGGCGCGGCGAATACCACGAGTAAATCCATTCGCGCGGACTGCCCTTTTCGCCGCGGAGCTGCGGGAGGAAACTGCGGCCATCCATCTTCAAATCCGCCGGCAGCTTCACGCCCGCCGCGTCGCAGATGGTCGGCAAAATATCCGTGCTGTCCACAAGGTCGGCGCTGACCTTGCCGTCCGTAATTTTGCCCGGCCAGCTCGCGATGAGCGGCACGCGCATCCCAAAGGAAGTCGTCGCCCCTTTGCCGCCGATGACCACCTTGTCGCCCATCATCGAGCGCGTGCCCTTGCCCGTGCCGTTGTCGCCGAGAAAAATAAGGAGCGTGCTCTCGCGGAGGCCAAGCTGGTCGAGGCGCGCGACGAGTTTGCCGATGAGCTTGTCCATGTATTCCACCATGTCGCCGAAGTTCGCGTCGGCCTTGTTCACGTTTTCGCCTTTGGCTTTCGGATCCCAGGTCTTGCTGTCCGGCGTGGGCTGATAGGGCGAGTGAGTGAGCATCATCGGGTAGTAGAGGAAGAACGGCTTGTCCTTCTGCCGCGCCACAAACTTCAGCGCGTAGTCGTTCACGAGGTCGGGGCCGTATTCGCCGTTAGTGTAGTCCTTCTCGACGCCGTTGATTTCGAGGCCGGCATTGGCGTAGCGCGGCGGGCGGCGCGTGTGCTGCCAGAGACAATGCTCGTCAAAACCATACTTCTTCGGCAGCTCCGGATCCTGCCCCAGTTGCCATTTGCCGGTGATGCACGTCGCATAGCCAGCCTGCTTGAACAAGTTGCCGAACGTGACGGCCTTCGGATCCATGTTCCCGAAGTTGATATAGTTTCTCACGTTGTATTGCCCGGTCATCAACTGCACTCGCGTCGGCGTGCAGAGCGGCTGCACATAGCAGTGCTCGAACCGCGCGCCCGCCGCCGCGAGTTTGTCCAGCACGGGCGTCTTGTAGGAGGTGCCGCCATTCGCGCCGATGGTTTCATAACCGAGGTCGTCGGCCATGATGACGATGACATTGGGCTGGCGCGCCGCGGCGGCAAGCTGGCCGCAAAGAACGCACAACAGCGCAAAGACGAATACCAGTCGGGCGGGCCAGTTGGATTTTTTGCTCATAAAAATTTTGCTGCCTTCGAGGTGAACTATTTTTCCAGCCGCGTCACTTTCACGAAAAATGCGCCGGATAAATCCCGCCCTTCGGCGTCCTGGAACCAGGCGTGGAACTGCGCGCGGCCCTTCGGCAGTTTCACGCGAAAGACGGCCTCCCTCGCCCCCGCGACGGCTTTGGCCGTGAGTTCCTGCCCGGCAATGGCAAGCTTCGCGGCGGCGATGGGCAGCGCCTTGCCGGGCGGAGTGATGTTGCCGTCGAGCGCGGCGTCCAAATCGAACGGCCAGCGGCGCAAAACGATTTCATATTCGCCCGCGCGCTCGATGTTCACATTCCACGGCCCGCCGCGTGGGCCGCCGGCGGCGTTGCGGATGTGATTGGCGTTGTCAGCGTAGGCGTCCTGCCAGTCGCTGCTGGTGAGCATAACGGGGTTCTCCGCCGCCGCGCCAAGGCTGATGGGAACAAAATCACGCAGGCGCGGTTCGACGCCGCTCCACCACGCCTCATAACGGCGGCGCAAGTCGGCAACAAGCTTCGGATTCGCCGCCGCAACGTCGCGCTCCTGCGCGCGGTCAGCGCGAACGTCGTAAAGTTCGGTGCCGTGAACCAGCCGCCACTGGTTCCACAGCACGGCGCACTCGAACTTCTTCGGCCCGCTGGTGTCCGTCTGGCCAAAGCCGGGGCCAAACTGCACCACCAGCGTGCGGTCGGGCAATGCGTCAGCTTTGCCACGCAGCAGCGGCGCGAGGCTCACACCGTCGAAGTCCGGCCCGGCGGATTTTTTTACGCCGCAAAAATCGAGAAGCGTCGGCAGCACATCCTGCACCTGCGTCAGCGCCGCCACGTCGCCCGGTGCGCGCAAGCCACCCGCCGGCCAGCGGACGAAGCACGGCACGCGATGGCCGCCGTCATAATAAGTCACCTTGCCGGCGCGCAGACCGGCATTAAAAGCTTTCACGCCCGCCGTGCCCCCGTTGTCGGTGAGAAACATCACGATGGTGTTTTCGCGCAGACCGGAGTCGCGCAGAAACGCATCGAGCCGCCCCATGTTCTCGTCAATGTTCGCCATCATGCCGAAAAAATTCGCGGCTCCCTTGCCGGTGTAGGGCGCGCTGTATTTCTCCGGCACGGTGTGCGGCGTGTGCGCGGCGTGCAGCGGCAGGTAGCAGAAGAACGGCTCGGCCTTTGTCTTCCGCTCGCGCATCCACGTCATCGCCTCGTCGAAGCAGAAGTCGGTGAGGTAGCCGGGAAATTTTTCCTCCTTGGTGCCGCGCAACATCGTGCCGTTGAGGAGCGTGTTGGAAAATTCCGGCGCGCTGGTGAAGCCCCAGCCACGCGCCCACACGGCGGTCTGGAAGCCCTTGTCCGTCGGGCGATGCGGGTAGTTGTCGCCGAGGTGCCACTTGCCAAAAATCCCGGTGCGATAACCCGCCGCGCCAAACATCTGCGGCGCGGTGCCGAACTCCGGGCGCAAAAACGTCCGCCCCGCCGTGACGGAGGTGACGCCCGTGCGCAGCCCGTGGCAGCCGGTCATCAATTGCCCGCGTGTCGGCGAGCACATCGGCGCAACATGAAAATCCGTGAGCCGGACGCTCTCGCCGTGGAGCCGGTCAATGTTCGGTGTCTTGAGAAACGGATGTCCGTGGCAGCTAAAGTCGCCGTAGCCCGCGTCGTCCACCAGCACGAGGAGGACGTTGGGCGGGGCGGCGATGCCGGAAGCGCACAGCGCGAACACCAGCAGAGTGTTGAGACAAATTCCGAAAACCGAAGCGCGAAGGCCGAAGGAATGCCGAAGCCCGAAGCCCGAAATCCGCGCCTTCGGGTTTCGGGCTTCGGTTTTGGTTCGGAATTCGGAATTCGGAATTCGATGTTTCAACTCATTCCGCCTTTCCCTTCTTCCGCTTCTCGTTGCGCTCGCGCTTCGGCGTGCCGGTCTCCAGTTTTTTCTGGAGTTCGCCCAGCTTCTCCGCCTCCTGCGCCTTGAGCCAGGTCTCGTAGCCCTTGGTGCGCCCGCCGACATATTTCAGCGCCTCGAAATCATCACCTTTGCCGAGCGCGCGCGGGTCGCCCTCCTCCTTCAAAATGTTCATCATCTGGTAACGCAGGTTTTCCACGGTCTCCTTGTGCGCAAGGTCGTGGGCGAGATTGTTGACGCACTCCGGGTCGCGGCGCAGGTCATACAGTTCATCGGGCAGGCGTTTGCCGAAGCACAGCTCGTAAAAATGCCCGCCCAGCAGCTTGATGACTTCCTTCGTCGGGCCGGGGTCGCAGTTGCCGAAATCCGTTTCGGGATTTCCTGCCGGCCAGCGCTCCGGGTGGAAGTTGTGGACGTAGAGAAAATCCTTCGTGCGAATCGCGCGCACGGGATAGCCGAGATCGTTCGGGCGGCCAATGTCGTGCCGCTCCTTGCCCGCGAGCATCACGTCGCGGTTCTCGATGAAGCCGGATTTTTCCGAGCGCAGGATGTTCACGAGGCTTTTGCCGGTCATCTGCGCGTGCGGCTTGAGGCCGGCCAGTTCCAGGTAGGTCGGCGCAAAGTCGCGCACGTTCACAAAATCCTCGACCACGCGGCCCGGCTTGATTACCCTGCCCCACCGCATCGCCAGCGGCAGGTGAAAGGCGTCCTCGTGAATCTGCCCCTTCACAAAGGGGAACGGCATCCCGTGGTCGGACGTGACGATGATCAGCGTGTTCTCCAGTTCGCCGGAATCTTCGAGCAGCTTCAGCGCGCGGCCAATCTGCGCGTCGCCCCACTCGACCTCGACGGAGTAGTCCAGCAGATCGCGCCGGACGATTTCCGTGTCGGGGAAAAACTTCGGCACCTTCACGTCCTCCAGCTTCTTGCCGAGGCGCACGCCGGAGTTCCACTCGTAGGCCCGGTGCGGTTCGAAAAGACCCATCCAGAACGAGAACGGCCTGCTCTTGTCGCGCTGCTTGAGGAACTCGCCGAAGTTGCCGGGATAATCGTTGCCATTGATGCCGGTGGCGATGGGCTGCTGCTTGAGCGCGTCAAAACTCGGCCCCGCCGGGTTGCGCGTGAACTTGGCCAGCGTCTTGAAATCGCCCGGCCCCCAGCCTTTGCCGGTGAGGCCGATGGTGTAGCCGGATTTCTCCAGCAGATCGGGATACACCGCGAAGCCCGCCGGAAAATAGCCGCCGTGCGAGACGGCCTCGTTGAGCTGCCAGGTGTTGCGCCCGGTGAGGATGCTCGCGCGGCACGGGCTGCACTTGGGGTTCGACGTGAAGGCGTTCTTGAACAGCACGCCCTCGCGCGCGACGCGGTCGAAGTTCGGCGTCTTGATCCACGTGCAGCCGTAGGCGCCCGCGTGCGTGCTGCCGTTCCAGTCGTCGAAGATGATGAAGAGGACGTTGGGGCGGGCCGCCGCAAGCGCGGGCGTGCCGGTGAAAACAGCCAGCACGACAAGCGCGGCCAGCAGGTGGTCAATCAGTTTCATGGTGGGAGGTTGGATTGGAAAACAGCGCGGCTTCTTCATTTCCGCTCACGGCGCGACGACTCGCAGGTGCTTGAACAAGAATTCGTGCAAGTCCTGCGGCCCGCCGGCGTCCGGCTTGATGCCCAGGCCGGGAATCTGCGCCACGACGCCGACGCCCAGTTCGCGGCAGCGATCCAGCACGGCTTTCGCGTGCTTCGGGTGGTGCAGCAGGTGCCCGCGATCCGTGAGTTCGCCGCCGGGCTGCGAAGTGTTGAGGAACACCGGCGGGTCATCTTTGGAAATCAACCCATGCATGTCGCAATCCGCGCGCAGCTTCGCGCCCACCGGGCCGCGCAGTTCCGCGTCGGTTTTCAAACCATAGAAACCGGGCTGATCCTCGTCCTGGCGCTGGAACTTCTTCCCCGCCTCGCCGAAAAGTTGTTCCCACTTCACGATGTCGTAGCTGAACTGGGTCGAGTTCGCCCCCGCGCACGAAAGCCGCGTGGACTCGCGCAGCACCGGGTCGCTGTTCTTCGGATCGGCAAGGTCATCGTGGAACGCCAGCCACAACGACGTGCCCGCACCCGCCGAGCCGCCGTAGGACGCGACGCGCGTCTTGTCCAAGTTCCACTCGCCCGCCTTCGACCGGATGAACTGGATCGCCCGCGCGCAGTCGCGCAGCACGTCCTGGATTGGCGCGGTGGTGCGGTAGCGGTAGTTGATGGCGGCGAAGGACACGCCCGTGTCGAGGCACTGCTGAACCATCTTGTCGTCGCGTGCCTTCGATTTGTCGCCCGCCGTGAACCCGCCGCCGTGGATGAACACCACCACGGGCGCGGGCTTGTCCGACTTCGCCCGCCAGAAATCCAGCACGTTGCGCTCGTGCGGGCCGTAGTGGACATCGGCGAGGGTGGGCTGGCCGCCGGGGGCCGCGCCGCTCCTGGCCGGCGATTTCTTCCCCGGCCTGGCGTTTCGGTTCTCCTGCAAATAGGCGCGCGCCTCGGCCTCGGTCAGCACGCCGTCCTGGTTGGCGTCGGCGGCGGGAAACTGCTTGAGGGCGCGCTGGAGGCGGTCATCGGTTTCGGACGTGGCCTGCGCGCGGGCGGAAAGCGTGCCCAGCACGATGATCGCCAGGGCAAGGGAAAGATGGCGGGTGACGGTGAACATAGCTCAATGTTGCGGGTGCGGAGACGATGGGGCGGGGCGCGAAGTTACGCCAGCCTCAAACCTTGGCCTTCTTCTTGTTTTTCTTCTTCTCGTTCTTCGCTGCCTTGCGCTTCTCCTCGCCGTTCCAGCGCGCGTCCTCCCAGCGCGGGGGCTGCATCGAGGCGTTCCATTTGTCGAACAGCGACTGCAGTTCCTTTTTCTTCGCCGGGTTTTGCGCGGACAAATCCTTCCGCTCGCCGGGATCCTGCGCGAGGTTCACAAGCATCGGCTCCATGTCCTTGCCGGCCTTCACCAGTTTCCAGTCGCCGGAACGCACCGCGTGCTGCACGCCGAAGCGGAAGTAAAGTTCGCGCGGCGCGAGCTTGTCCACCTTGCCTTCGAGCAACGGGAGCAGATTCACGCCGTCAATCTGCCATTCGGGTTTCACCTCCGCGCCGGCCGCCGCGAGTGCGGTGGGCAGCACGTCGAGCTGAATGACCGGCTCGGTGGACACGCGCCCGCCGGGCACACGGCCTTTCCACGCGGCGATCCACGAGACGCGGATGCCGCCTTCCCAGCAAAACCACTTGCGCCCGCGCAGGCCGCCCACCTCGGCGGCGGCGGACGCGCCGCCGTTGTCGCTGATGAGGAAGAGGAGCGTGTTCTCCTCCTGCTTGCTCTCGCGCAGCTTTGCCAGCACCGCGCCGATGGCCTCGTCGGCCTCGGCCAGGTTCGCGGCGTAGTTTTGCAGCCCGCGGTCGAGGTGCTTGAACTTCTCCAGCCACTGCGGCGACGCGACGTGCGGCGTGTGGACGGCGTTGAACGACAGGTAAAGAAACCACGGCCTGCCTTTGCTCTGCTCGATGAAGTTCACCGACTCACGGGCGAACACTGGCGAGGTGATCGGCGCGCCGGGCAGTTCCTTCAACATCTCCTTGCCGCGATAGAACGACGACCCCTTGCCTTCGCCAAGATTGCCCACCGTGCCGACCGCGAAATCAAACCCGCGCGACGCCGGCATGAACTCCGGGCCCGTGTCGCCGAGGTGCCACTTGCCCACGATGCCCGTGGTGTAGCCGGCGGCCTTGAGCCGCTGCGCCATCGTCGTCTCGGTGAGGAGCAGCTCGCGCCCGGCCCGGGTCGGATTCGCGTCGTGGCCGGTGCGCGCCTGATAGCGGCCCGTCATCAAGCCCACGCGCCCCGGCGAGCACACGCAGCCCGACGAGTAGCCGTCGGTGAAGCGCACCCCGTTTTGCGCCAGCGAATCCATGTGCGGCGTGGGCGCGAGTTTGCCGCCATAGCAGCCCGGCTGCGCCCAGCCCATGTCGTCCACGTAGAAGATGAGGATGTTCGGCGGGGCTGGCTTCGCCGCGTGAAGCGCGGCCAGTGGAGCGAACAGAATCGAAATGATCAGTGCGAGGCTGTGCTTCATGAATGTTTGGATAGCGGTTATTTCGCGCCGGGGCCAACAAATTCTTCGCGGGTCAGCTTGCCGCACTCGCGCGCATCTGAAAATGGCGCCGACAGCCTGCGGTTTCCCTCTTTGCCTTTCCATGGCGGGCGTTTACCATGGCCGCATGATTTCCCGCTGGACACGGCTCGCGCTGGCACTGGCCGCGCTGGCTTTTGCCACACCTGCGGCCATCGCCGCACCGCAGAAGGAATACGGACGCGTTGAACTGATCCGCGACACCTGGGGCATCCCCCATGTGTTCTCGGCGACGGACGCGGGCGCGCTCTACGGGCTGGGCTGGGCGACTGCGGAAGAGCGCGGGTTTCAGATGACCTACAACCTGCGCATCATCCAAGGCCGGCTCGCGGAAATCATCGGCGATCGGCCGCGCGGCAGCCGCACGGAGACGACGGTGGATCACGACCGCAAGATGCGCACCTTCGGCTGGACGCCCGCCGCCGCGCGCACGGCGGCGCGGCTCGACGTTCCCACGCGCCAGCTGCTGGAGGCGTATTGCGAAGGCGTGAACGACAGTTTCGCGGCGCAGCGGGCGGCGGGCAGTTTGCATCCGTTGTTTCAATCGTTGAACGTCGCGCCGGAAAAGTGGACGCCCGCCGACTGCCTCTTGAGCTGGTGGCATCTCGCGCAATTCTTCGCGACCGACGGCACGCGCGATCTGCTCGCGGGGCGCAACCGCGCCAGTCCGCGCCCCGGCCAGCCGTCGCCGCCGCGCTCGACGGCGGCCTGGCTGGACGACGAAGCCGCGGTCGTGCAGCGCGCCGACGTGAACGATGCGTGGCTGCGGCGCGTGGAGGAGTTCCGCTCCACGCACGCGCTCGGTAAACCGGGCACCAGTGGTGCGGGGCCGAAATTCAGCCACGCCTGGGTGGTCGGCGGAAAAAAGACGACGACCGGTTCGGCGGTGCTGGTGAGCGACCCGCAGACGCCTGTGCGCAATCCGTCGCTGTGGATGGAATTCCACGTCAGCGGAAAAACCTTCGACGCGCGCGGCATCGGCGTGCCGGGCAGTCCGGCGTTGTTGATCGGATTCAACCGCCGCGTGGCGTGGGGACTGACGGCGCTGGGCGCAGATCAGGCGGACTTGTTCCGGCTGGAAACCGACCCGCAACGCCCGGACGAATACCGCTGGGACGGTCAGTGGCGGAAAATGGCGGCGCGCACCGAGCGCATCAAAGTGAAGGACGGCGCGGACGTGGAGTTGACAGTGCGGGAGACGCATCTGGGGCCGGTCACGTCGGCGTTTTGTTTCCGCCAATCCGGTGATCCAGAAGTGGCGCTCAAGCGCGTGCCGATGTGCGAGCCGGAGCGCGACACCATCACCGCCGGGCTGGCCATGATGCGCGCGCGTGACGCCGGGGAATTCACCGAGGCGCTCGCCGGCTGGCGGTTTCCCACCGCGAACTGCGTTTATGGCGACGTGGGCGGGCACATCGGCTACGCGGTCGTGGGCGCGATTCCGATCCGCTCAAAGCACGCGCCGGACGCGAACGGCAGCGAGGCGGCACCCGGCACGGGCCACGCGCATGACTGGCGGGGATTCGTGCCGGCGGAACTGCTGCCGCGCGCCTTCGATCCGAAGGCCGGCGTGCTGTTGAGCGCGAACCACCGTCCGGTCGCGTCCTTCTATCCGGTTCCGCTCGGCATCAGCACCGGCTCGATGGGCGACACCATTCGCTCGTGGCGGCTGCGTGAGTTGCTGGGCGCGCGGCAGAAATTCACGCCGACGAATGTGCTGGAGGTTCATTACGACACCGTCAATCCGGCGCGGCGCGAAATCGCGCGCCTCGGCCTGCACCTGCGCGACACGCAGCAGGGCGAATTTTCCAGGGAGGCCATGAACGCGCTCGTCGTGCTGGAGAAATGGCTCAAGGCCGGCGCGAGCAGTGACTTGCGGGCGGACGGCGCGGAACTGGCGGTGCGCGTCAGCACGTTCTTCCGCTTCGTCGCGACGCCGCTGGCCCTGAAATTCGGCGGCGGCGAATCCGGCCTCGCGCGCTTTCTCAAGGACAGCGCGAAACGGATTGCGGCTGATCCCAAGGCTGTCTTCGGCGAGGACGAACGCCGCTTCATCAACACGGTTCTCGGCGACGCCTGGCGCGAGCAGCAGGCGTCCGGGGCCACGCCGCGCGGGACGCTGGGCTGGTTTGACACGCTCGACGGCTTCGGCTCGCTGGACACGGCGCAAGACCTGCCGCCACCCGGCATCACCTGTCTCGACGGCCAGACGATCCACTCGCAGGCCGCGCAGTCCTACACGCAATGGGTGCCGCTGCACGACGTGGACGCCGCCCAGGCCCTCTGCCCCATCGGACACAGCGACCGCCCCGGCGGTCGTTACCGCACGAGCACGATGCCGCTGTGGGCCGGGGCGAAACTGCATTCCGCCCCGCTGGGCCGCAAGGCCGTGGAGAAAATAGCCGCTGAACGGATCGTGCTCTCGAAGTGAAAAGATGGCGTTGGTTGCCCGCCCCGGTAGCGCAGGATGGCATCCTGCTGTTTCGCCGGTTGGCAACCGGCCGGGGCCGTGAAATTGCGAAGAGATTTCGCTGGCCGGGGTGTTGGCCGACTGCCAGTCGGCGAAACAGCAGATTGCCAATCTGCGCTACGCCGTCAGCCCGGTCATTTTGAAGACATGCCCTAACAATGTTACTTCCCCGTCTTCGCCTTCTTGCGCTTCTGCTTTTTCCCCGGCGTGGCGGGATCGCCCTCGGTCGTGCCGGGCGCGATGTTGCGGGTGTTCCAGCGGTCCCACTGCGCCTGCAACTCCTTCACCTTGTCGGGCAGCGACGCGGCGAGGTCGCGCGTTTCGCCAAGGTCGTCGCGCAGGTTGTAGAGCTTGGCGGCGGTCGCGCCCTGGTTGCGCCCGCCGGTGAGCGTGTCGGCGTTCGTGTCGTAGCGGACAAGCTTGAAATCCCCGGCGCGGATGGCCGTCTGCTCGCCGAAGCGCCAGAAAAGCGCGTCGTGCGGCGCGCCGGATTTTTCGCCGGCGAGGAACGGAAGCAGATTCACTCCGTCGAGTTTCCAATCCGGTTTCACCTCAAGCCCGGCGGCGGCGAGCGCGGTCGCGGTGAGGTCGAGTTGAATTGCCGGCGGCGCGAAGACGCCGGGTTTTACTTTGCCGGGCCATGACACGACGAACGGCACGCGCACACCGCCTTCGAGCGTGGTGCGCTTGCTGCCGCGCAACGGCTTGTTGACCGAGCCGTTGACGGTGACGCCGGGCATCGTCGGCCCGCCATTGTCGCTGATGAAGGTGACGAGCGTGTTCCGCTCCTGGCCGGTCTCGGCGAGTTTTTTCCGCACCGCGCCGATGGCCTCGTCCATCGCGAGCATCATCGCGGCATAGGTGCGGCGGGTCTTGTCCGTGATGCTCGCAAACTTCTTGAGTCGCGCGT
The DNA here is from genome assembly GCA_016235585.1 of Verrucomicrobiota bacterium. Classification (GTDB taxonomy): domain Bacteria; phylum Verrucomicrobiota; class Verrucomicrobiia; order Limisphaerales; family JACRJY01; genus JACRJY01. The sequence goes on from JACRJY010000023.1 coordinate 47,911, forward strand.
CGTCGGCATGCATCGGCGTGTGGACGGCGTTGAACGCAAGATAGAGAAACCACGGCTGGCCCTGATGCTTCTCGATGAACGCCACCGCCTCGCGCCCGAACGCGTCGGTCAGATACTCCTTCTCGTTCGCCGGCTCGGTGCCGCGCAGGATGCCGGACGACTCGAAATAACTGTGCGCGCCGCCGAGGAAGCCGAAGAACTCCTCGAAGCCGCGCTTCTGCGGATGCTGCTCCGGCTTCGCGCCAAGATGCCACTTGCCGACCATGCCGGTCTTGTAACCCGCCGCCTTGAGCCGGTCGGGCAACGTGGTTTCCGTCAGCGGCAACCCGCCGCCCGCGCCGCCGGAGTTGAACTCGTGCCCGAAGCGTTGCTGATAGCGGCCCGTGAGCAGCCCCGCGCGCGTCGGCGAGCAATACGGCCCGCTCACGTAGCCGCTGGTGAAGCGCACGCCCGCCGCCGCGAGCGCATCAAGGTTCGGCGTGGGAATGTCCTTGCACCCATGGAAGCCCACGTCGGCATAGCCCATGTCGTCGCCGACGATGATGAGGATGTTGGGCCGCTTCGCCCCGGCGGCGGAAGCGTGGTCGCAAAGAATGCAAAGCGACGCCAGAAAGCCGAAGATAAGTGATTTGCTCATACGGTGCGCTGCTAGACCGGCATGGCTGGGGAAAGGTTTCAGATCGAATTCCGAAAACAGCGTGGGGAGCGCACGCGCCTCGCGTGCTGTTTTCCGCGCCCTCGCGGAAAACCGGCGTGGCACGAAATCGTGCGACACCCTTAGCCGAATCCATGCGGTTGAAGCGGGGAGCGCGACCGTCCCGGTCGCCCCCGTCGGCGTCCCGCCGACGGGTTTGGGGCGAACCCATCGCTCACCCAACGGTGCGTCTGGCAGGCGCGGGGAAGTTTTCAGCGGGACGCCGAAAACCGCGGGCGAGACGCCACGCGCTCCCCATTCCACTGCATGGATTCGGCCTAAAGCCGGTCAGAAAATTAGGTTGTGAGTGGCAGAGGCCACTGGCCTGTCCCGGCGGGCTATCAATCCGCCGGACTTTTCGGCGGCAAGTTGCCGTCGAAAACGGGCTGGTAGCCCGTGCCACCCATTTTTCAGACAGGCCTTTACGAACTTGTTCGCGCCACCGCGCGGGATGCGAGGGCGCATCCTGCCACACCCGAGGCGGGTGTGCTCCCCAATTTCGCTACGGCCTGATCAACCGGAACAACCGGCGGCCACTGGCATCATTGGTGACGACCCAGTTGCTGCCGGAGAGCGACGGCACGCTCGTGCTGTTGCTCCAGGGGAACGGTGCGGGAACCGTCAGGTTCGTCGTGGTTTGCAGCACAAAGTTGGACGCGGCCTGCGGCCACGAAACCGCCACGCCGCCCGGCGCACGGTTGATGAGCAGCACCGGCGGCGCACTGCGCTCCACCGTGACGGTGAACGTGTTGGTCACGGCATCCACTCCACCATCAGCCGTCCCGCCGTCGTCCTGCACCACGACGGAAATGGTGGCGACGCCGCTGGCACCCGGCACGGGAGCCAGCGCGAGACTGCCGGTCGCGCCCGGACTGACGTGGCTGATGTTCGTGACGACAACGATGCCGGAGTCGCTCGAACTCGCCGTGATGCTGATGGCCTGCGCTTCATTCGCAGCCCCCGTCCCGATGCCGCCCAAGTTCACCGCCACCGTGCCCGCGTTGTCGGCGACGGTGAGGTTCGTGATTGGATCAAGCGTGGGCGCGTCGTTCACCGGCAGCACGGTGATCGTGAAGGTGTTGGTCAGCGCATCCACGCCGCCGCTGGCGGTTCCGCCATCGTCCTGAACCAGCACGGAGATCGTCACCGTGCCGCCGACGTTCGTGACCGTGGCAAACGTGAGCGACCCGAAATTGTCCGGGCTGGTGTAGGAAACGACCGGTGCGGTGAGGATGTTGGTGTCGCTGGAAAACGCTGCGAAGGTCAACCCCTGCGTTTCCCCAACGCCCGCGCTGATGTTCGTGAGGTTGATCGCCAGCACGCCGGAGTCCTCAAGGATGGTGAGGTTGGACGGCGCATCGAGGGTGGGCGCGTCGTTCACGGGAAGCACAGTCACCGTGAAAACCGAAGCGACCGTGTCCACGCCGCCGGCAGTGGTGCCGCCGTCGTCTTTCACCGACACGGTGATAATGGCCGTGCCGGTGGCGTTGGGGGCGGGCGCGAACACAATCTGCCCGGTGGTGTTCGGGCTGGTGTAGTTCGTGGCGAGGAAGGTCACGAGGTTCGAGTCGCTGGACACGGCGCGGAGCGTGAGAATCTGGTTTTCCAGACCGGCGGTGATGTTGGTGACGGAAATCACCTGCGGCCCGGCATCCTCCAAAGTGGTCAGTGCGTTGGTTTCCAGTGCCAGCGTGGGCGTGGAATTGGTTGGAAGCACAGTGACGGTGAAGGTGTTGGTGCGGCTGTTTCTGCCACCATTGACCGTGCCAGCACTATCCAAAATGGTCACAGTGATGGTGGCCGTGCCAACCTGATTGGCTGCTGGTTTAAAACTCAACATCCCGGTAGAGCGTGGGGCGATGTAAGTGTTGGTCACACCTGTAGTAGTCAAAAGTGCGGGGGGAGAAGCGCTGACGCTTCTATTGAATGCCAAAAACTGCGTTGACTCATTTGACGGCCCCGGCGCGATGCCCGTCATCGGCACATATTGCACCGGCGCATTGATTGCCAGAATCAGATTGGAAAACGGGTTCATGGTGGGCGCGTCGTTCACGTTCGTAACCACCACACGAAACGTGTTCGTCAGCGTGTCCACGCCACCGCCGTCCGTGCCACCGTCGTCGCGCGCCAGCACCGTGATGGTGACGGTGCCAAACGCATTCGTCAGCGGGGTCAGGGTGAGCGTGCCGGTGGCGGGATAGTTCGTGCCCGGCGTGAAATTCAGCACCGGCGGAGCCAGAACATTTGTATCCGTCACAAACACCGGAACCACCGACTCACTGATGAACGCGGTCAGGGTGACGATTTGCGAACCTTCATCCGAACCGCCGCCGGGAGCGACAATGGTCAACGTCAGATTTGTCGGGGCGGCATCTTCCAAGATGGTCAGGTTCGTCACCGCCGCCAGCACCGGCACGTCGTTCACCGGCAGCACCACCACGGTGAGGTTCGTGGTGAACGTGTCCACGCCGCCGCCGTCCGTGCCGCCGTCGTCGCGCACGGTGACCGTGATTGTCGCCGTGCCGCTGGTGTTCGTGGCGGAGCGCAGGACAAGCTGGCCCGTCGAATCCGGGCTGGAATAAACCACCGTCGCCGACGCGACGATGTTCGTGTCACTCGACACGGCGGTGACGGTGAGCGGCTGGTTTTCCAATCCAGCAGAGATGTTGCCCAACACGATGGCCTGCGAAACATCTTCGAGGATGACGACCGGGTTCGCCGGAAACTCCAGCGTCGGCGCGGCGTTGGTCGCGCGGACGGTGACGGTGAAGGTGTTCGTCACGGCATTGACGCCGCCGTTGGTGGTCGCGCCGCTGTCCTGCGCCACGAGGGTGATGGTGGTGGCCGTCCCGAACTGGCTGGCGGCGGGCGTGAAGACCAGTTGCGCCGTGGTGCCCGGCAGCGTGTAAGAAACCGTGACACTGGAAATCAAGTTCGTGTCGGAGACCACCTGAAGTTCAGGCGGGAAGGCGACGAACTGTCCCTCAAGAGTCACTTCGTTGGTCGGGCCGCCGGTGATTCCCGTCAGGACATTCGTCTGCGGGCGGGCGTTGAGAGCGAGCACCATGTTGGAAACCGCGTTCAACGTCGGCGGGTCGTTGACGGAACGAACGACGACGGAAAAAGTGTTCGTCAGCGCATCCAATCCGCCATTGGCCGTGCCGCCATCGTCGCGGACAATGACCGTGAGCGTGACGGTGCCGAAGGCGTTCGTCAGCGGCGTGAAGTTCAGCGTGCTGGTCGTGTCCGGACTGGCGTAGGCCACCACCGGCGCGGCGATGATGTTCGTGTCACTGGAAAACGCCGTGACGGTCAGCGTCTGTGTCTCGCCGCCGCCAGCGGTGATGCCGGTGAGGTTGAGGAGTTGCGGCCCGGCGTCTTCGTTGAGGGTGAGATTGGAAAGCAGCGTGAGGGTCGGGGCGTCATTGGTGGACAGCACCGTCACCATGAACGTCCGAATGAGCGTGTCCACGCCGCCGTTGTCCGTGCCGCCGTCATCCTGAACGGTGACGGTGATGGTCACGATGCCGCTCGCATCGGGCAGCGGCGCATAGCTCAATGAACCGTTCGTGGCCGGGCTGGTGTAGGAAACCGTGGGATTCGGGATGATCAACGGGTCGCTGGACGCCGCCGTCACGGTGAGGTTTTGCGTTTCCCCGCCGCCGGCAGCGATTGAAGTCAGAGGCACAGTTTGCAATGGCGCGTCTTCGAGGATGATCTGGTTGGTCAGCACGGCCAAAGTGGGGATGTCGTTCACCGGAAGCACCACGACCTCGAAGGTGTTGGTGACGGCGTCCACGCCACCGTTGAACGTGCCGCCGTCGTCCGTGAGCACAACGGTGAACGTGGCGGTGCCGGATTGATTGGTGCGCGATGAAAACCGCAGCACGCCCGTGCCAGCGGGGTTGGTGTAGTTCACCGTTTGGTTGGTGAACAGCACTGGGTTGCCGGTCGTCACCGTGAACGCCAGCATTTGCGTGATGCCGCCGCCGGAGGAAATCCCCGTCAGCGTGATGTTCGTCAGCCCGGAATCCTCAAGCATTGTGAGGCTGACAATCGGGTCAACTGCGGGAGGAAGATTGACGGCGATGACATTGATTGGCCGGGCCGCTGAATGGCCATCGGCGGTGAAACGCACCCGGCGCAGCCCCGGCGTGAACGCGGCGAGATTGGTGGTTGCGCTGTTCGTGTTGAAATATCGCACCGAGCGCAGCGCCTCGTCATACTGCGCGAGGCTGGCTGCACCGCTCAACGCCAGTTGCCCGCAGGCAGGATCGAAGGTTCCCGTAATGCCGTTGGTGAAATCAAATAGGAGGTAATCCTCGAACGACACGTAGAGGCTGGTGGCGTTGGAATCGAAGCTGATCAAGGCATTCGTCAACAGCACCGGATCCGGATCACGGATGGTCACGCTGTCATCCACGACCAATGGCGGCTGCCCCACCGTGTAGGTGAGCGTGTTGGTGAAGACGAGCATTTCCGAAGTAATTTCAAAAACAGCGAATCGCCCGATGGAATTTGTTCCGATGGTGGCGAAGGAGCCGCCAGCGAACAGGCGGTTGGACGTGGCATAGAGCGCCCAGACAGTGTCACTCGCGTCGGGGTTCCAAGCGGTAGTGTAGTTTATGCTGACACTGATGTTGGTGCTGGTGTTGATTTCTGCCAGCCGACCCCGTGCCCGATTGGCGATAATGATGAACTGACCACCGGCATACACGTTCGTGCTGCGCGTGGCCAGGGACATGACGTTGGGCGACACACTCGGGGCCGAGATAATCGGGTTCCACGAGGTGACGATGCCATCCGCCAGACTTACAGCCGCAAGACGGTTGCGCGCGTTCGTAATCGCGTTCGTGCCGGAATAATTGGTCAGGCGCGTGAATTGCCCGGCGACAAACAGCGAGTTGCTGTGAACGGCGAGGGCGAACACGTTGGAATCGCCCACGTCGCACCGCCAGTTCGTGTTGACCACGCCGCTGGTGAAATTCACCGCCGCCAGCCCGTGGCGTTTCACGCCGTTGACGCTGGTGAACGGCCCGCCGAGATAAAGGTTTGTGCCAGAGAGCGCCAGCGAGCTGATGTTGTTCGTGGTGACAACCGCGCCCGCCATGCCGACGTGGGCGGTGAAATTGGTGTCAAACACTCCATTGCTCAAGCTCATCCGGGCGACATTGGTTCGGAGCAACGCAGTGGAGCCGTTGGTCACACGGAAGAAATCTCCACCGACAAACAGATTGGTTTCGCTAGGAATCAGGGCGCGCACGGTGTCATTCGCCCCGTTGGTGAAACTGGCAACCGGATTGCCGAGATTGGTGTCCAAAGCGGCCAGTCGCCCGCGCGGAACCGGCAGGTTGGAGGAATTGGTCAGGAAGGTGAAATCGCCGCCCGCCCAAATGTTTGAGCCGATGCCGACAAGGGCAACCACGTTGTTGTTCGCGCGTGGATTCCACGGCAGCAACTGGCCGGTTCGCGCGTTGAAGGCTGCCAGTCGGTGGCGCGGGGTGCCTTTGACAAATTGAAAGCCGCCTCCGATGAACATGGCCCCAGTTCCATCCGAGGCGATGGTGTTGACCGTGCCGCCAGCATCCACGTTAAACCCGTTCCAGACAAGCGAATCTGATGTCGTTGAACTGGTGATTGCGACCACTCTTTTTTTCGCATAAGCCGAGCCGAAATTATCATTTTCAGTGACACTATTGAAGGAACCCGCCACAAAAATATTGGTTCCTGCAAAAAAAAGGGTTTCAACCGTGGTGTCAGTTTGAGGTGTCCAGTGTGTGTTGACGGTGTCATCCGACAAGTTCAATGCCGCCAGACGGGTGCGGGAGAAAATTTGATTTGTGTAAGTGGAAGTGATCTGGTCGAAAGCCCATTGGGTTACATTTAGAAAACCTCCGCCGATATAGAGCGCGTTGCTACCCACTGCAAGCGCTCTCGGACTGCTACTGAAATCCAGCCAGCCATTTGTCAGAGGAACGCCAGTGTCTTTGTCCACCGCTGCAAATAACCTGCGAGGGAAGACATAAGGTGCCACGGCGTTGTTTAGGATACTTGTGAAAGACCCTCCCATGAAAAGCCTGGCTCCATCGGTAGCCAACGAAGACACAACTGTCAAAGCTGGGAAGCCAAGAATGATATTGGTGCTGGCATCCGCTTGAAATGGAGTTGGCTGGCCTGTTGTCAAATCAACCGCTGTCATGGATACGCGACTCACCACGTTGGTTACGGATTCCGCCAAGACATTTGTAACCCGTAAGTAACCACCACCAACATAGAGCGTGTTTTCAATTGCCAACAACGCCAACACTTCGCCGCTGAATGCCAGAGCCGACGCCATCGGGCGCACCGTGCCGGAAGCTGGGTCAAGCACCACCAGCCGGTAGCAGGCATTGGTCAGCACGGGCGTGCCATTAACCGTATTGACGACACGGGTAAAATTGCCCCCGACAACAAGGTTGCCGCCGTTGAGGAGGAGTGCATTGACCCTGCTGTCGAAATCCGCCGAGAAATTCGGGTCGAGCGTCCGATCCGGCAGGATGTGGGCGAGACGAGATTTTGACACACCGTCCACGACGATGAAGTTGCCGCCGACAAACCAGCCGCCATTGCCGTCCGGGATGGCGGTGTTCACGTCGCCCACGAAGCGCGGGAAGTTCGGCAGCGGGCTGCCATTCGTCGCGTAGATGATGGCCGCGTGACCGGTGTTGGTGCCGACTTCCGTGAACGCGCCGCCGATATAGACCACGCCGCCCTGCTCGACAATGGCGCTGACCTGGCCGTTGGGAATCATGAAGTCGCCCCGGGGCACGCTCTGCAACGGCAACTGCCCAAACGCGGCGGACAGGAACAGGGATGAGGCCAGCACGCCCGCGAAAAACAGCCGCAGAGTCAAATACACCCCGGCGGATGCCAAACCACCCCGATGGTCATCCGGGACATTGTGCCGCGTCATGCTCGCCGCCTTCATTTTGAGGTGGGGTTCTCATAACAAATCCCCCGCCGGTGCGCCATTCATTTTTCGTCAGCCCCAAGTCGGGGGAGCACACCCGCCCCGGGTGTGGCGGGATGCGCCCTCGCATCCTGCCCCGTGGCGCGAACCATGGCCGTGAAAATTTTGTATGGTTTCGGGCCACGCCGGGTTTTCCGCGAGGGCGCGGAAAACTGCACGCGAGGCGCGTGCGCTCCCCGCTCGGCTTCGGGTTCAGTTCTTCGCCGCCGCCTTTTTCTTCGCGCCTTTCGGTGCCGCCTTGTCGGCGGGCGCGCCGCTGGCAACCGGCACGTCGTTCGTCTGTGCCGGGCCGGGCGTGCTGCGACCATCGCGCTGGTATTTTTCCAGCAGCGCCTTCAGCTCGCGCACCTTGCCGGGCTGGTCGGCGAAGTGATTATGCCGCTGGGCAACATCTTCACGCACGTTGAACAACTCGCCGGGCGCAGCGGACTTCGCGTAGCCGCGCTGCTCCTTGAGCCACGGCGGTTCGCCACGCGCGCCGTTGTCGTCGCCGGTCGGCGCGTCAATGAGCACCCAGTCGCCCTTGCGGATGGCGAACTTCCCCGAAGCCGCGTGATGCACGGTCGCCTCGCGCAATGGCTTCGGATACGGCTCGCCAAGAAAAACCGGCAGCAGGCTGTAGCTGTCCGGCGCGGCAGAGTCGGGAAGTTTCGCGCCGAGAATCGCCGCGACCGTCCGCATGAAATCCACGTGGCAGATGGTTTCGCCGCTCACCGCGCCCGCTTTGATTTTCCCCGGCCAGCGTGCGAGGAACGGCACGCGATGGCCGCCCTCCCAGAGGTCGCGCTTCGCGCCGCGCAGTTCGCCCATGCTCCAGTGCTGGAACTGCGTCACCCGGTCATACGCGCCGGGGTTCACTTCGCCGGTGATTTCCGGGCCGTTGTCGCTGGTGAAGATGACGAGCGTGTTGTCGGCAACCCCGCTGCGCTGGAGCGCGGCGAGCACCTGTCCTGCCGTCCAGTCGGTCTGAACGACAAAATCACCAAAATCCCCTGCCCCGCTCTTCCCCTTGAACTCCGGCGCGGGCACCACCGGAAAGTGCGGCGACGTGAGCGGGAAATAGAGGAAGAACGGCTGGCCCGACTTCGCCGAATCCTCGACCCACTTCACCGCGCGCTTCGTCAACTCCGGCAGAATGTTCACCAGCTTCCAGCCGGGCAGCATCGGGCCGGGGATGTTGAACTGCTCATCGCGTCCGCCCTCGCGCACCGACGGGATGCCGACGGTGCGGTCGTTCTCGATAAAGCAATACGGCGGGTAGTTCGGCACTTCGGTGCCGAAGTAGTAATCGAAGCCGCGCGTGGTCGGGCCGTCGGTCACGGGCTTCGAGAAATCCACGTTGCTCATTGGATTCGTCCGGCCCGAGGGCGGCTGGCCGTCCTTTGTCGCCCACGTCCAGCCGAGGTGCCACTTGCCGATGGCGGCGGTCGCGTAACCATGCTGCTTGAGCAGCGTCGCGACCGTGAGCCGGTCGGGTGCGATGAGCGGCGGGGAATACGGGCCGAGCACATTGCGCTGAAGCCGCGTGCGCCACGAGTAGCGGCCCGTGAGCAGCGCGTAGCGCGTCGGCGTGCAGACCGAGTCGGGCGAATGTGCGTCGGTGAAGCGCATTCCCTCGCGCGCGAGTTCGTCAAGATGCGGCGTGGGGATTTTGGAATCCTTGTTGTAGCAGCCGAGGTCGCCGTAGCCGAGGTCGTCGGCGAGGATGAAGACGATGTTCGGCTTCGCGGCGTCGGCCAACCACGGAAGACACAGAAGACACGGAAGGAGGAGGCGGAGAAATGATTTTGGGTTCATAGAGGGCAGAGGGTGCTATTCGGCGACGGCCACGGGCCGCGAGTTTTTGGCGAGGTCGGCGCGGAGGGAGTCGGCCAGCTTCAGCAGGCGGGCCACCACGTCGGGATTCTTCTCCGCGACATCGGCGGTTTCGCCGAGGTCAGCGTCGAGGTTGAATAGTTGCGGCGGCGGCTTGAGGTGAAGTTTCCACGGGCCCGAGCGGATGGATTCGAGGCGGTTGGTATTGTAGCCGTAAAGCGAGTAGAACGATTCACGCGGCGAGCGCGCGCCCGGCACGCCGAGCAGCAGCGGCGAAAAATCTTTCCCGTCAATCACCCGGTCGGTGGGCGCATATCCGCCTGTGAGCCGCGCGAGCGTGGGCAGCACGTCGAGGCCGGTGACGAACTCGTGGCAGACCGCGCCCGCCGGCACGCGCCCCGGCCACCACGCGAGAAACGGCACGCGCAGGCCGCCCTCGAACACGGTGTGTTTCGTGCCGCGCAGCGGCCCCGCCGAGCCGGGCGTCTTGCGTTCCGGCCCGTTGTCGCTGGTGAACAGCACGAGCGTTTTCTTGTCGAGACCGAGCGTGCGGAGGCGGTCGAGGATTTGCCCCGTGCTCCAGTCCAGTTCCTCCACCACGTCGCCGTAAAGTCCGGCGGCGGACTTGCCCTTGAACGGCGGCGAGGCATCGAACGGCAGGTGCGGCATCTGGTGCGAGAGAAACAGGAAGAACGGCTCCGCCTGTTTCGCTTCGATGAACTTCAACGCCTCGGTGGTGTAGCTTTGCGTCATCTTCGCAGGATTTGCGGGCCGCTCGATGACCGTGTCGCCGCGCAGCACGGGCATTCCGCCCTCCTTCTCGAACACGACCACTTCCGGCTTGTCCAGGTTGTGCAGCACGCCGAAGTAGCTGTCGAAGCCCTGCTCCATCGGTCGCATCCCACGCTGAAAGCCGAGATGCCATTTGCCAATCATGCCCGTAGCGTAGCCGCGCGATTTGAACACCTCCGCCAGAGTAATTTCGTCCGGGTGCAACCCCTTCTTCGCATCGGGCCGCAGCACGCCTTCCGCCAGCCCCACGCGCCCCGGATAACACCCCGTCATCAGCGCCGCGCGCGACGGCGTGCAGAGCGCCGCCGCGACCGAGTAATCCGTGAAGCGCATCCCCTCGCGCGCCATGCCGTCGAGGTTGGGCGTTTTGATTTTTTCCGCGCCGTAACTGCCGAGGTCGCCGTAGCCCAAATCATCGCAGAGGATGAGAATGACGTTGGGGCGCGGCGCGGCAGGCGCGGCGGATGCCAGCCACGGCGAACATAGAAGGATAATTGTCAGGAGTCGTTTCATGTCAGTCATCATGGCGTGGCGTGAACGCCCCGGCCAACCGCGCGCGCCATGCCGGGGGTTGCATCGTCAGCGGCTGTTCCATGTCGTGTTCGGCTTCTTCCAAAGAATGCGCGCGGCGAACACGGCGTTGTCCGATCCGTATTTCATGCACTGCGTGTAGTCGGCGTAGTTCGGCGGATTGGTCTGCATCCATTCCGCGTCGGTGACCCAGGTTTCGTTTTCATTCACCTCGGTGACGCCGAAGTTGCCGAGCTTCGCGCCACGTTGCGGCATCAGCTCGCGCTCGGTGCTGCGAATCACGTGCAGTTTCTTGGCGTCAACTTGAGCGATGAACAACGGCGCGCGGTTCCGGGGAATATGATCATTGTTCGCGCCCCGCCGCGTGTAGCAGAGGAACAGCGCATCGTCGTGCGTGACCCAGTGCGCCTGCGTGTTGTAGCTGCCGAGGTCGGTGCCGTCGTCCCACGTCCACGATTTGAGCGGGCCGTAGTTCAAGCCGTCGGCGCTGGTGGTCACGAAGGCCTGTTGATCGTGGCGGATCGTGAGGTAGTAGCGCCCTTTGAACCGGGCGAGCGACGGCTCGTGCAGCCCGCGCTCCACGTCCACGCGCAGCTCGTTCCCGATTTCCTTCACCGACAGCCGCCGCCCGTCGAAGCCGCAGCGCAGCACCACCACGCGCGAGGTCGTCTCGCCCTTGGGGGTGAAGTAAATCGGCAGCAGAATGTCGCCATCCGGGAGATCAACGCGTTGCACGCTGCCTGCGCCGGCGTTGTGAAAACGGTTCGTGTCCGGCACCGCCAGCGTCTCCCACGCCGTCCAGTTACGCGCGCCAGGATCGTAGATGGAGAACACCGTCTCCCGCGCGCGCACGCGCATGACCTTGTTGTCCTGATAACGCACGTCGTGCCCGATGCCGAGCAGCTTGCCCGATTTCGCGTGCCACTTGGGCCAGAAGTCCGACGGCGTGACCGTGACGCGCCCCGGCTCCTCACGCGGCCCCAGCGTGCGCGCGTGCTCCACCGGCCCCGACCATGTCTTGCCGAAGTCGTCGGAGCGCATCTCGTTGAGCGGATCGAAAATGTCGCTGCCCACGAGCGCGGCCTTGTTCATCGTCAACACGATCTTCGGCACCGCGCCGGGAATCGCGCCCGCGCGCGGATGCACCCAGCAGGATTTTTTGTCGAAGCCGGTGCTGATCGTGTCGAGCTTGAGATCGAAGCCGGGTGGCTCGGCGGCGTGAAGCAACGCAACTGAACCAAACAACAGGGAGGCAAGGAGGAGTCGGGGTGTGTTCATCAGTTCGTGGAGTGCAGTTTTGATTTCCGTCACCTCACCGGCGCGGAGGTCGCAGCGCCGGCCGGCCTGAGCTTGTTCGGCTTCGACCAAAGAACGCGGGCGACGAAGGTGGCGCCCTCGGCGCCGCGTTGCTTCGAGTCCTTCATGAACATGCCTTCGGAAACGGTGACCCACGATTCGCGTTCGCTGATCGCGCACGCGCCGAAGTTGCCCATCTCCGCGCCGCGCTCGGGCACGACGACCTTTTCGGTGGCGCGCATCACGCGCAGTGTCGTCGGGCTTACCTGCGCCATGAACAGCGGTGCGCGATGGCGCACGATGTGGTCGTTGTTCGCGCCGCGCCGGGTGTAGATGAGGAAGAGGCCGTCGCTGTGCGCGAGCCAATGCTGCTGCGTGTTGTAGCTGCCGAGTTCCGCGCCGTCGTCGAAAAGCCACGGCTGCGGCGCGGCGAACTGCAATCCATCCTCGCTTACGCTGACGTAGCCGCGCACATCGTTGCGCAGCGTGAGAAAATAGCGGCCGTGAAACGCGATCAGCGACGGCTCGTAAAATCCACGCGCCACGTCGAGCCGCAACACGTTTCCATTGCGCACGAAGGTGAGTTTCGCACCATCGAACCGGCACTCGGAGACGGTGGTGCTGTAGCGATCCTTGGCGCTCCTGCCGATGTAGAGCGGCACGAGCAGTGTGCCGTCGGGCTTCACGAGCCACTGCGCGCAGGCGTTGCGGGCGAAATTGAACTGCTCGTCATCGGGCAGTTCCAGCACCTGCCACGGCGTCCAGCGTTCCGTCTTTGGATCGAAGATCGCATAGACTGTCTGATGCGCGCGCTTCACGTCGTCAAGTTGCTTCCCTTGCGGGCTGTAGCGGACCTGGCAACCGATAGCGAGGAGCTTGCCCGTCGGCGCGTGCCAGCCGGGCGTGACATCCGCCACGCTGATCGTCACGCCATCCGATTGCTGCCGCCAATCCAGTTCCGGCGGCAAAGTCGGCCCCGTCCACGGCGCCGTCGGCGACTTGCGCATCATCACATGGAGGCCGGAGTAGTAGTCTGATATTTTGAGATGCTTCTGAATCGTCATCACGACGGTTGGCTCGCCGCCGGTGCGCGAAGGAATGGCGGCCGCGCGCGGATGAAACCACAGGAACTTCCCGTCATCGTGTTTCATCACCGTCTCCAGCTTGACGGTGAACTCGACCGGGGCGGGTGCGGCGGCAGCAAGGACGGCCAACGGAGCCAGCAGCAGCGCGGTGAGGGTGACGGTCGTGATTCTCATTCTCGGAACAAGCGTCAATTTCGTGGCATTTGGTTTCAGGACGGACGGGCCGGACAATGACAGAAGCCTCCGCCCAAGGCCAGCCGCAGTTCACGTCACGAATGAATTTCCTTTTCCCGCGCCCGCGCTACAGTCTCCAAAAATGTCCGGCGCACTCGTCGTCAACGAAATCTATTTGAGCCTGCAAGGGGAAAGCACCTTGGCCGGAATGCCGTGCGTCTTCGTGCGGCTGACGGCGTGCAACCTCCGCTGCTCCTACTGCGACACGGCGTATGCCTTCACCGAGGGGAAGAAAATGCCTCTCGACGAAATTCTCGCCGAAGTGCGACGGCTGGCAGTGCCGTTCTCCAACCTCCAATCTCCAATCTCCAATCTCAAACTGCCCCTGGTCGAACTCACCGGCGGCGAGCCGCTGCTCCAGCCGAATTCGCTGCCACTGATGAAATCGCTCTGCGACGACGGCTTCACCGTGCTGCTCGAAACCAGCGGGGCACTGGACATCGCGCCCGTGGACCCGCGCGTGCGGCGCATCATGGATTTGAAATGCCCCAGCAGCGGCGAGTGCGAGCGCAACCGTTTGGAAAACCTCGCGCACCTCAAGGCCACGGATGAAATCAAGTTCGTCATCGGCACACGCGAGGACTACGACTGGGCGAAGCAGATGATTTCCACGCACCATCTCGCCGCCCTCTGTCCCCTGCTCTTCTCGTGGGTCGCCCCGCTCGCGCCGCACCAGCAGGACAAGTCGCTCAAGAAAGTTCCCGCCGGGCTGACGCCCATCTCCCGCCTCGAACTCGTCGAGCAAATCATCGCCGACGCGCTGCCCGTGCGCTTCCAGTTGCAGATGCACAAAGTCATCTGGCCATCGGAGCAAAGAGGAGTTTGAGCCACAGATGAAACACAGATTGAACACCGATTTCATTCCGTGTTTCATCCGTGTTCAATCCGTGGCTGAAAAATGACAACCAAACAAACCCTCGACCTGCTTCGCGCCCACGAGTCGCGCAACGTGCTCTTCCTGGAGCCGGACGGCTCATGGCCCATCGTCTGGGAGCGGGCGCGCGGCGTTCACGTCTGGGACGCCGAGGGGCGCAAGTATCTCGACCTCACGGCGGCCTTCGGCGTCGCCGCCGCCGGGCACGCAAACCCATGCGTCGTCCGCGCCGGCCAGCGGCAGATGGCCACGCTGCTCCACGCCATGGGCGACGTGCATCCACACGCGCTCAAGGCGCGGCTCGCGCGCGAATTAAGCCGAATTACGTTCGAGCGATGGGGGCGAGCGAGGGCAAAAGGCAAACGGCAAACGGCAAAAGTTGCGGCGGCAACGGGCAAAGTAATCTTCTGCAACTCCGGCTTCGAGGCAGTCGAGGCTGCGCTCAAGACCGCCGTGCTCGCCACCGGCAGGCGCGGCGTCATCGCCTTCGAGGGCGCGTATCACGGGCTTGGCTACGGCGCGCTCAACGCCACACACCGCGAGCATTTCCGCGGCCCGTTCCGCTCGCAGCTCGGTGAGTTTGGACATTTCGTCAGGTTTCCCGGCGAGCGGAGTGCTCTCAAAGAAGTGGCGCAGAACATTACCAAGCTTTTCCGCCGCCACAAAACCGGCGCGATTCTCGTCGAGCCAATCCAGGCGCGTGGTGGCTGCAACATTCTGCCGACGGGATTCCTCCCGCTGCTCCGCAAACTATGCGACCGGCACGGCGCGCTGCTGATTCTCGACGAGATTTACACCGGCTTTGGCCGCACGGGAAAATGGTTCGCCTGCGAGCACAGCGGCGTGGTTCCCGATTTAATCTGCCTTGGCAAGGCGCTCACTGGCGGTTTCCCGCTCTCGGCCTGCGTGGGTCGCGCCGACGTGATGGACGCCGCGTGGCCGCCGTCCTCTGGCGAGGCGATTCACACCAGCACCTTCCTCGGCCACCCCGTCGGCTGTGCGATGGCCCTGGCGCAGATGGAGGAAATCAAGCGGTTGAAACTGTGCGCGCGCAGCGCGCGGCTGGGAAAGGTTCTGCTGGCCAAGCTTCGTTCAATTCAAAATTCAAAACTCAAAACTCAAAACTCCGCTCGCGCACTCGGCCTCATGGCCGGCCTCGAACTCCGCCGCGCCGACGGCTCGCCCGCGAGCGCCGAGACGATGCACGTCATCAAGGCCATGCTCCATCGCGGCTTCATCCTGCTGCCGGAGGGCGCGCACGGCAACGTCATCAGCTTCACGCCGCCGCTGACCATCACGGAGGCGCAACTGCGCGCCACGGTCAAAGCACTCGCCGAGGTTTTGGCCACAGATTGACACAGATGCTCACAGATATGATGAGACCTTTGCAAAAGCCACCATTCCGGCGGAGCGCCGGGCATTGCTCGGCAAGCAACCCTCGAAAACCGGGCCGAGCGATGCTCGGCGTTCCGGTGATGCGGGAGTTTTGCGGAGATCTCAAGATTTCCCGCCGAGACACCGGATGTTATTCATCTGTGCTTATCTGTGTTCATCTGTGGCTGCTTTTCTTCCCATGACGCTCACGGAAATGCGACAGATACTCGGCACGCGCGGCATCCAGCTCACCAAGTCGCTCGGCCAGAATTTCCTCCATGACGGCAACCAGCTTCGTCGCATCGTCGCGGCGGCGGAACTGACCAAGGCCGACAAAGTGCTCGAAATCGGCCCCGGCCTCGGCCCGCTCACGGAACTGCTGCTGGCGCAGGCCGGCGAAGTGCTGGCGGTGGAGATGGACAGACGGTTGGTGGAGTTTCTGCGCGAGCACTTCAATTCAAAACTCAAAACTCAAAACTCAAACCTTCAACTGCACCACGCCGACGCGCTCAAATTCCTCCGCGACGAACCGCGCGACTGGTCGGACTGGAAGCTCGTCGCCAACCTCCCCTACTCCGTCGCCTCGCCGATTCTTGTCGAACTGGCACAGGCCGAGCACAGCCCGAAACTCATCGTCGTCACGCTCCAGCTCGAAGTCGCCCGCCGCTTGATGGCCGGGGCCGACACCGACGACTACGGCGTGCTCACGCTGCTTGTGCAGCTCCGCTATCAGCCGCGCGAATGGTTCAAGATACCGGCGACGTGCTTCTTCCCCGCACCGGACGTGGAATCCGCGTGCGTCACGCTGGAACGGCGCGCGCAGCCGCTGTTGCGCCGCGCGCAGGAGACCGTGTTCACCCGGCTGGTGAAGCTCGCTTTCTCGCAACGGCGCAAGATGATGCTCAAGCTGCTCAAGCAACACTGGCCGGTGGAAAAACTGGCGGGCGCGTTTGCGGAGCTGAAGATTTCTCCGCAGGAGCGCGCGGAGAAACTCACGCTCGAACAATTCGCCCGGCTCACCCGACTGCTGAACACATCAAGTGAAACCTGACTCCCAAGGGCGAATCCTCCTCCTCGCATCGGTTGCGGTTGCTGCCTTCGGAAGTTTTGGCTGTCTGAATATTCCCCGCAGCGCGAGAAGGAAGGTGCCCGGGTGGAGCATATTCGTGCCGCTCGCGA
Organism: Verrucomicrobiota bacterium; assembly: GCA_016235585.1. Lineage (GTDB taxonomy): Bacteria > Verrucomicrobiota > Verrucomicrobiia > Limisphaerales > JACRJY01 > JACRJY01. Next base: position 64,794 of record JACRJY010000023.1, read on the forward strand.
ACACGCGGCGAGGTTCATGCTTTTGACTGCTGGCACTTCCCCTCGCTGGCCTGACAACAGCGGGTCGTGGCGAAGGCGGGCGAGCGAGTTGCTGCGCTGGTGCAATGCGCGGAAAGCCCGGCTCACCGCCACTCGCCTCCTCGACGCCACCTCCAACAAATCCTGGTCGCCGCCTGGCCAAACCGCCCCGTCCGCCGTGTCCTTCAAATCAGTTTGATGAAAAGTTCATTTTCAGCTTTCATCCCGCCGCATGAAAATTGAACAGCTTCACCTCGGCATGGCCGTGCGCCATCCGCAATACGGCGCCGGCACCGTCAAGTCCATCGCCGAGCACACCGCCGATGTCCGCTTCAACGACGGCCCGCGCACGCTCGCGCCGGAGACCTGCGGCCTCGAACCCGCCGAGGCGCAGATGAGCGCCGCCGGACTCGAAGTGCCGCTGGCGCAGTTCGTCGAGCAGGTCGTCGCCGCCACCGTGGGGAAGCTGGGCTTCGAGAAGCCCGACGCCGTGGCCGAGCAGCTCGCCAACCGCTGGCGCGGCGGACGCGCCGTGCTGCACCCCACCGACCCGGCGCTGGCGACGAAGGAAGTCTCGCTGGAGGTGTTCTTCCACAAGATCGTGATGATGCGCAACCAGCTCCGCGTGCTGGAGCAGAAGATCAATTCGCACCCGCAACTGGGCGAGGCCGACAAGGTGGAGTTGCAGCAATACATCACTCGCTGCTACGGCTCGATGACGACGTTCAACCTGCTGTTCAAGAGCAAGGAGGGCCAGTTCGCCGCAGGCGGGGAGTGAAGCCGGCTTTGAGCCACGGATGAAACTTGGCTGAAATTTTGTTCACCGCGAGCCGGGGCTTGCAGTGCGGCGGGGCGGCGGGCAGAACTCGCGGCCAGCCACCCATGAAATTAGCGCGGCAGAGATTATTTTCCGCCCCGCCCGCCCCGCCGGCGCGGTTTTCCGGACGGAGTTTGGGGAGCCAGCTTCCGCCCTGCACGTCCGCGAGGAAAATTGGCGGTTTCATATTCCCGTAATGTTCCCTCGCATAGGGTGTGGGCCTGAAAATTTGCCAGATCACCCTTGCTTTCAGAAGGAAACGGGAGGGCCAGACGGTCAGGGCAATATTTTCTCACAGTTTGCTTGCAAAATTGTCCCGACTGTGGCTTTTTTAGCGAAACCCGACTCATGTTGCGACAATTAAATAAACGATCCTCACAAATGGATCGTTCGTCACCGCGAGTGGGCTTTATTCCAGAAAACCATAAACTCATGAAATCCGCATCAATCCGGCGATTTTTCCTCGCTGCTGCCCTGTGCCTCGCCGCGGCGGCCCCCGTTGCCGCCCAAGTGCTGAACCAGGCCTCGGTGACGCGCTACAACAACGGCCTCGTCGTGCCCACGACGGACATCCCGGCGAAAATTGTCGTGGACAGTTCCGCCAACAGCTACGTCGCCGGCTCGTCCGGCGGCGACATCATCACGACGAAATACGACGCCAGCGGGAGCGGTGTCTGGACCAACCGCTACAACGGCCCGGCCAGCGGCAACGACGCGGCGACCTCGGTGGCGGTGGACGCCAGCGGCAACGCCTACACCGCCGGCTACTCGGAGGGGACGGGTTCCGCCAGCGATTTTGTGGTGATCAAATATGACAGCACAGGCACGCCGGTGTGGACAAACCGCTACAACGGCACGTTGAACGGCGACGATCAGGCCCGGGCGCTGGCCGTGGATGCCACGGGCAACGTATACGTCTCCGGCGGCGCGCAGAGCCTCGGTTCGTCGTATGATTTCGTGACCATCAAATATAATTCGAGCGGCACCCCGCAGTGGACGAATATTTACAACGGCCCCGCCAACAGTTCCGACAAGGCCGCCGCGCTGGTGATCGATGCCACGGGCACCAACCTCATCGTGACGGGTGAATCCACCGGCAGCGGCACGGGCCTGGACTACGCCACCATCAAATACCAGCCCAACGGCACGGCCATGTGGACCAACCGATTTTCCGGTGCCGGCAACCGTTCGGACATTCCCGTGGCGATCGCTTTTGACAACACGGTGAACAACAATGTTTTCGTCACCGGCTCGTCCTCCGTCTCCGGCTCCGGCAATGACTACGTGTCCGTCAAATACAACGGCACCACGGGCGCCCCGGTCTGGACCAACCGCTATAACGGCACGGGCAACAGCAGCGACCAGCCGGTGGCCATCGCCGTGGACAGCGCCCGCAATGTCTACGTCACCGGCTATTCCTACGACTCCGCCAGCTCCTACGACATCGCCACGGTCAAATACGATTCCGTCGGCAACGGCGTCTGGACCAACCGCTACAACGGCACGCAGAACGCGGACGACCAGGGCAAGTCAATCTTCCTCGACGGCGCGGGCAACGTCTACGTGGCCGGCACCTCGGACAATGCCGGCTCCTCCTACGACTTCACCGTCATCAAGGTGGACACCGCCCAGGGCACCAACGTCTGGAGCTTCAACTACAACGGCCCCGGTAACGGCCCGGACGTCGCCGCCTCCCTCGCGCTCGACAGCTCCGGCAACATCTACGTGACCGGTGCCTCCGAGGGCAGCGGCACGGGCGCGGACTTCGCCACGGTGAAGCTCGATTCCTCCGGCGCGCAGCAGTGGGCGGCCCGCTACAATGAATTCATCAACGGCGCGGACGAACTCGTCGCCCTGGCCGTGGACAGCGAGCGGAATGTTTATCTCGCCGGGCGCTCCGTGGGCCTGGGTTCGGGCGTGGACTACGTCGTCGTCAAGCAGAATTACTCCGGCGCAACTGTCTGGATCAGCCGTTACAACGGCGACGCCAACGGCGACGACGCCCTCACCGCCCTGACCGTGGACGCCAGCGGCAACGTGTATGCCACCGGCACCTCGGACGGCGACTACGTCACCGTCAAGTATTCCGCCAACGGTGCGGCAATTTGGACCAACCGCTACAACGGTCCGGGCAATGCCAGCGATATTCCCGCCGCCATTGCGACCGATGCCGGCGGCAATGTCGTGGTGACCGGCTCCTCCGCCGGGAGCGCCGGCGACCGGGACTTCGCCACCATCAAATACAACTCCAGCGGCGCCGGAGTCTGGACCAACCGCTACAACGGCCCCGGCGCGAGCGACGACGAGGCGATCGCGCTCGGCCTTGACACCAGCGGCAACGCCTACGTCACCGGCAGTTCCCTCGGCACGAGCAGCGGCGCGGACTACGCCACGATCCGGATCAACGGCACGACCGGCGCGGGCGTGTGGACGAACCGTTATGACGGCCCGGTGAACGACTACGACATCCCATCGGCGATCACGCTCGACGGCAGTGGCAATGTGATCGTGACCGGCCAATCGATTGGCGACGCCTATTATGAGGACTACGCTACAGTGAAATACAACGGCAGCGGCGTGGCCCAGTGGACGAACCGTTATTCATACATCCTTACGAATATTACCGAAAGCCCGCCTCTCTCGGGCATTTTTTATACGAACCTCACTGAAGTGTCCGACATCGCCCGCGCCATTGCAGTCGATTCCAGCGGCAACGTCTACGTGACGGGTTATTCTTACGGATCGGATCCGTTTAGCTTCGGTGGTGGCGGCAGCCTGAAAGACATCGCCACCATCAAATACAGTTCCGCCGGATCGCAGGTGTGGGTGAAACGCTTCAACGGCCCGGCGGGCACCTTGAATGACGAGGGCACGGCGGTGGACGTGGATGCTGCGGGCAACGTGTATGTGACCGGCTCCGCGGAAAGCGCCGGCACCGGCAGGGACTTTGCCACCATCAAATACAACTCCGGCGGCGCGGCGGTCTCCACCAACTACTACGACGGCCCCGGCAGCCGGGCGGACGTGGCGACGGCGGTGGACGCCCGGGGCGTGTATAACGTCATCGTGGCGGGCACCTCCCCCGGCAGCAGCGGCGAGGCCGACTTCGCGGCCATTCTCTACTACCACACCAACGCCGCCAACGTGGCCCCCACGGCGGACGCGCAGTCCGTTTCCACCCTCGAGGACGCCGCCCTGCCCATCACCCTGACCGGCGGCGACGCGAACAGCGACGCCCTCTTCTACGTCATCATCACTCCGCCGGCCAACGGCACTTTGACCACCATCGCCCCCAACGTGACCTATCAGCCGAACGCGGGCTACGTCGGCGCGGACAGCTTCACCTTCAAGACCTCCGACGGCCTGCTGGAATCCGCCGCCACCACGATCAGCATCACCGTCAACGGCGTGAACGACGCCCCGGCCTTGAGCGCCTTCACCAACATGGTCTTCGTCGGCGTGGCGGGCGGATCCACCCTGCCCTTCACCATCACCCAGCCGGCGAATGAAAACACCCAGACCATCACCGTCACGGCCACCTCCAGCAATCCCTCCCTCATCCCGTCGCCGCTCACGGTCAACTACACCAGCCCGAACTCCACCGGCAACATCACCTTCACGCCGGTCGCCAACGCCAGCGGCTCCGCCCTCATCACCGTCACCTCCAGCGACAACGGCGGCACGGCCAACGGCGGCGTGGACTCCACCACGCAGACCTTCGTGGTGACCGTCTATCGCGCCCTCGTGAAGGATCCGCGCGTCAACTTCCCCGTGGCCAACGGCCCCATCTTCACGATGACCGAGACGAACAACACCCTCTTCATCGGCGGCGGCTTCACCGAGGTCGGCACCAACTCCGGCAAGGCGGACGCCTTCTACGCGACGAACGACGCGGCGGTGGGCACTTTCCCGCAGGTGGACCGGCAGGTCTTCGCCGTCATCCCCGACGGCGCGGGCGGCTGGTATCTCGGCGGCGACTTCACCACGGTCGGCGGCCTGCCGCGCTCGCGCCTCGCGCACGTGCTCGCGGGCGGCACGGTGGATCCGGGCTTCACCGCGCAGGTGGACAGCACGGTGAGCGCGCTCTACCTCAATGGCACGAACCTCTACGTCGGCGGTTTGTTCGTGCGTGTGACGAATGTCACCGGAACCGTGATCACCGGGATCAGCAACCGCGTGCGCTTCGCCGTGCTGGACAAGGATTCCGGCGCGGTTCGCGACCTCGGCTCCAACCCGTCCTTCGACAACCAGGTGCTTGCGCTGCTCGCCACCAGCAACACCGTTTATGTCGGCGGCATCTTCACCAACATCACCAACATCATTGCGGGGCCGACGACCATCGTGAGCAACAGAAATCTTCTCGCGGCGATTGACCTCTCCAGCGGACAGTTGCTCTCGAGTTTTGCGGCACACTGCAATTCCAACAGCGGCAACGCGGTTCGCGCCCTTGCCTTGAGCGGCACCAATCTTTACTTCGGTGGTGACTTCAACACGGTTTCCAATGGCACGACCGCCTTCACCAACTTCCGTCTCGCCGCCGTCAACTACACCTCCGGCGTGCCCAAGGTGGGTTTCCGCGCCGACCTCCAGGCCCGCGCCCGCGCGCTGGTGGTGAACGGCAACGACCTCTTCGTCGGCGGTGATTTCACCAGCATCACCAACACGCTGGGCGGCACGCAGACGAACCGCAACCGCCTCGCGGCCGTCGCGCTGACCAACGGCCTCGTCCGGTTGTGGAATCCCAACGCCGGCAATGTCATCCGCTCCATGGTTCTCGCCGACACGAATCTTTATGTGGCCGGCGATTTCACAAACATCCTTGGCACGAATGCCCTTGGGTATTTCCGGCGCCGGCTGGCGGCGGTGAGCACCAACACCGCCAACACCAACCAGGTCATCAGCGCCTTCAACCCGGCCGCCAGCGATCTCGTCAACGCGGTCGCGGCCTCCGGCGGCGTGATCGCGGCGGGCGGCAACTTCAGCTTCCACCACGGCCTCATGCGCCAGCGCCTGGCGGCCATCGCCACGGACACGGGGGAGATCACAGACTGGGATCCCACTCCGAACAACACCGTCCTGGCCATGACCCTTTACGGCACCAACCTCATCATCGGCGGGCAGTTCACCGCCACGCGGTATGGCACCGGCAACCGGCTGGCGGTGATCACCACGAATGACGGCAGCTTCGTCGCCGGCATCACCAACGGCCAGTTTGACAACACCGTCCGCGCCCTCGCGGTGTCGGGCACACGGGTGTTCGCCGGGGGTGACTTCACCATCGTGACCAACAAGGTGGGCGCGTTTGAGCGTTCCCGCGTCGGCCTCATGGCCCTCGACATGAACCTCAACGGGGCCACCGCCACGGACTTCATCGCGGACGCCCTCCTGACCGGCGGCAGCAACGTGCTCGCGCTCGCCGCCAGCGGCAGCACGCTCTACGTGGGCGGCACCTTCACCAACATCAGCGGCCAGACCCGCTGGCGGCTGGCGGCGGTGGACGCCGCGAACGGCGACATCATCCCCGGCTTCTTCGTGGATGCCAACAACACCGTGCAGGCGCTCATGCTGCGCGGCAACGTGCTCTACGCGGGCGGTGCGTTCACCAGCCTCACCAACAGCCCCGGCGCGGCGGGCGGAACCCGCAACCGCATCGCCTCGCTGGCCCTGCCCAACGGCGGGATTACGTCGTGGAACCCGAGCGCGGGCGGCACGATTTACGCGCTGGACACGATTGCCACCAATGTCTACGTCGGCGGCTCCCTCACGGGAACCACTGGCGGCCAGTCCCGCAACCGCATGGCGGAATTAAGCTCCACCTTGAACACCGCCACGGCATGGAACCCGGACAGCGACAACACGGTGTTCGCCCTCGTCGCCCGCAATGGCAGCCTCTACGCCGGCGGCCAGTTCACCCAGTTGGGCGGCCTCACGTCCGGCACGGGCGTTTCCCGCCAAGGCCTCGTGTCCTTCGACACGAACAGCGCGCCGGTCAACATCTCGCCCACGATGAACACCCTCGCCAACCTCACCCTCAACGAGGACGCGAGCCAGACCACGGTCAACCTCTCCGGCATCAGCGCCGGCCCGCCCTCCGAGAGCAGCCAGATCCTCACGCTCACCGCCACCTCCGGGAACACCGCCTTGATTCCCAACCCGCTGACCGTCACCTACACCGACCCGGACACCACCGGCAGCATCAGTTTCACGCCCACCGCCAACGCCAGCGGCTCGGCCACCATCTCGGTCGTGCTGACAGATGATGGCGGCACGGCCAACGGCGGCCTGAACAAGACCACGAACACCTTCCGCGTCACCGTCTTCTCCGTGAACGACGTGCCGACCCTCAACGCCCTCGCCAGCGTGACCTGGAACGAGGATCCCGGCGCCAAAAGCGTCACCCTCTCCGGCATCGGCAGCGGCGCGGCCAACGAGAGCCAGGTGATCACCATCACCGCGACCAACAACAACCCCGCCCTCTTCAGCGCCATGAGCGTCACCTACACCAGCCCGACGAGCACCGGCACGCTGAACTACACCCCTGCGGCCAACGCCTTCGGCACCGCCACTGTTTCCGTCGTCGTCACGGACAACGGCAGCACCACCAACGGCGGCATTGATTCGGTGACGAACACCTTCTCCGTCGTCGTGAACTCGGTCAACGACACCCCGACCCTCGACGCGCTGGGCAACCTCACGGTGAACGAGAATGGCAACCTGCAGACCATCAACCTCACGGGCATCTCCTCGGGCGCGGCCAATGAAAGCGCCCAGGTGCTCACCGTCACCGCCACGTCCAGCACCCCCGGCCTCATTCCGAACCCCAATGTCAGCTACGCCAGCCCGGACGCCACCGGCACGATCACCTTCACCCCCGTGCCCAACGCCTCGGGCACGGCGACCGTCTCCGTCACGGTGAACGACGGCGGCGGCACGGCCAACGGCGGGGTGGAATTCCTCACCCGCAGCTTCACCGTCGCCGTCACCGGCGTGAACAACGCGCCGACCCTCAATGCCATCGCCAGCCTCACCCTCAACGAGGACATCAGCACCAACATCACCCTCACCGGCATCAGCGCGGGCCCGGGCGAGAACCAGACCATTTCCGTCGCGGCCACTTCCAGCAACCCGGGCGTGGTGCCCAACCCGGTCGTGACCTACACCAGCGCCTTGAGCACCGGCTCGCTGGCCATCACCCCGGCGGCCGACGCCAGCGGCTCGGCGGTCATCACCGTCGTCGTGAGCGACAACGGCGGCACCGGCAACGGCGGCGTCAACGCCGTCACCAACGCCTTCACCGTGACGGTCAATTCCGTGAACGACGCGCCGGTGATTGACGCCGTCGCCAACCTCACGCTCAACGAGGACGCGGGCGGCCAGTCCTTGAACCTCACAGGCATCAATGCCGGCGGCGGCGAGAGCCAGACACTCTCCCTCACCGCCAGCAGCAGCAACACGGCAGTCATTGACGGCGTCAGCCCGACCTACACTAGCCCGAACAGCACCGGCACGCTCGCCTTCTCCACGGTGCCCGACGCCTACGGCACGGCCACCATCACCATCATCATCACCGACACCGGCGGCACGGCCAACGGCGGCGTCAGCGCCGTCACGAACACGTTCAGCGTGGTGGTCAATTCGGTGAACGACACGCCCGCGATGACCCCGCTGGGCACGCAGTTCCTCGGCTACAATTCCGGCGCGAATGTCCGCAGCCTGGCCGGCATCTCCGCCGGCCCGGCAAACGAAAGCGGGCAGACGATCTCCATCACGGCCACCTCCGGCAACCCGACGCTGCTGCCCGATCCCGTGGTCGGCTACACCAGCCCGAACGGCACCGGCACACTGACCATGACCGTCAACGCGGCGCAGAGCGGCACATCGCTAATCACGGTCGTCGTGAGCGACACGGGCGGCACGGCCAACGGCGGCGTGGACGCCTACACCAACACCTTCGTGGTGAATGTGAACGCGGGAAACACCGCGCCGGTGATCAACGACCAGTCCCTCACGACCGCCGAGGACACGGCCTTGAACTTCATCCTCGACGCGACCGATCCCGACCCCGGCAACACGGTCACGGTGACGATCCTCACCAACACCCTGCACGGCACGCTGTTCATCGCCAGCCAGACAAACGTCACCTACTACCCGGCGCGCAACTACGCCGGCCTGGACAGCTTCCACTATCAGGCGACCGACGGTTTGCTGACCGCCACGGGCACCGTGACCATCACGATCACCAACGTGTCCGACCTCTATCCGTTCGTCTTCTCGAACGCCCTGACCCTCCCCGCCGGGGCCAATCCCTCGGCCATCGTGGCGGCGAAGTTCTACAAGAAGATTGACCTGGCGGTGGCCAACTATGCGGACAACACCGTCAGCATCTTCTTGGGCACCGGCGGCGGGATTTCCACCACCAATCCCGCGTTCCAGGCGGGCGGTCTTTTCACCAACGCCATTCCCGCCACCGTGGCCGTGGGCCAGGGCCCGGTCGCGCTGGCGGTGACGGACATCACCAAGGACAAGTCCAACGATCTCGTCGTGGTGAACCGGCTCGGTGGCAGCGTCCAGCTCCTCCAGGGCAACGGCGGCGGCGGGTTCACCGTCGTGTCCACCACTTCGCTGGGAGCCGGCTCCGCACCCAGCGGGGTGGCCGTCGGCGACTTCAACAAGGACACGCACCTCGACCTGGCCGTCATCTGCGAGTCCAACAACACCGTGGTCATCTTGAACGGCAACAGCACCGGGACTTTCACACCGTTCCGCACCAACGCCGTCAGCGGCCGCCCGATGGCCATTGTCGCCGGGGACTTCAACAAGGACATGAAGATTGATCTCGCGGTGGCGAACTACGACAGCAACACGGTCAGCGTCCTCTTCGGCGGCGGCACGGGCCTCTTCAGCAACAAGAATGACTTCGCCGTGGGCCAGGGCCCGACCGCGCTGGTGGCCTTCGACTTCAACAAGGACGGCCGCGTGGACATCGCCGCGGCCAATTACCAGGACGACACCGTCAGCATCCTGCGGAGCGTGCTCGTCACCAACGCCTTCATCGCCGGCAAGCCGGTGACGAGCAACACCTTCACGCTGACCAACTATCCGGTGGCCGTCAACCCGAGCGCGCTGGCCGCCGTCAACGTCAACAAGGATCTCTACACCGACCTGGTCATTGCGAGCCACTTTGAAAACACCGCCAGCGTGATGCTGGGCAAGGCCAACGGGCAGTTTGATGATTTCTACTTCCTCGACCCCTCGGCGTCGCAGACGGTGGGGACGAACCCCATCTCGCTCGCCTCCGGCATCCTGAACGCCGACACGGATCCGGACGTGGTGGTGGCCAACTGGGGTTCGGGCAACGTCTCGGTGCTGCTGAACAACTACACGCCGCTGGCCTACAAGCTCAAGCTGAACGTGCTGGAAAACACCACGACGCTGCCGGAGGGCAGCCGCTCGACCATCATCAAGCTGCAGGGCACCTACGGGCCGTTGAACTACGTCTTCGTCACCCTGCCCACCAACGGCACCTTCACCAGCACCAACGGCTCGCTGACCCGCGCGCTGACCGGGCCGGAGCTGCGCTACGAGACCTTCCCCAACTCCAACGGCAAGGATCTGTTCAGCTACTACGTGCAGGAATACAACACCAACGGCGGCGGCAAGGTCTCCGCCGTGGCCAAGGTGGAGATCGTGGTCCTCGCGGTGAACGATCCGCCGGACTTCGATTTCGCCAGCAACAGCGTCACCGTGCTGGAGGACGCGCCGAAACAGGCCGTCACCAACTTCGCGGTGAACCTGGATCGCGGCGCAAGCTTCCATCCGACCGAAGCCAAGCAGACCATTTTATTCGTCGTGACCAACAGTTCCTCGAACCTCTTCAAGGTTCAGCCGGCCATCACGGACAAGGGGCTGCTCACCTTCCAGTCGCTGCCCAACGCCCACGGCGTGGTGGACGTGGGCGTCGTGATGAAGGACAAGGGCGGCACGCTCAACGGCGGCGACGACACCGGGGACTTGAAGATGTTCACCATCACCATCGTGCAGTCCAACGACAAGCCCGCCCTCAAACTGCTCTCCGCGCCAAAATCCATCAACGAGGACACCACCGGCCAGGCCGTGTTCACCGTCTATGACGTGGAAACGCCGCGGGAAAACCTGATCTACCGTGTGGCGAACGTGACCAACACCACCCTCTTCCCCGACGTGAACGGCAACACCTTCACCGTCGTGGGCGACACCTCGACCAACTTCGTCTGGGGCTGGACCAACGCGACCAACCGCACGCTGACGATTGTCCCGGCGACCAACCAGTTCGGCACCAACGTCGTCTGGATCCAGGTGGATGACGGGACCAACACCACGACCATCACCCAGACCGTCGCCATCGCCTCGATCAACGACGCGCCCTCCTTCACCGTCGGCACCAACGTCATCGTCACGGGCACCGCCCAAATCACCCGCCTGCTTCCCGGCTGGGCCAGCAGCATGAGCCGCGGCCCGGCCAACGAAAACTCGCAGACGCTGACCTTCGTGCTGAAGGCGGCAAGCACCACGATGTTCTTCGTCAGCCCGGCGGTGGATTCCGCCAACGGCACGCTCACCTTCACGCCCAAGACCGGCGTCACCGGCTCCACGACCGTGAGCATTTACCTGAAGGACAACGGCTCAAGCACGGCGCCCAACAAGGCCTACTCCACCACCAACACGTTCACCATCCAGATCAACCCGTAGCGGTGGCTTCAGTCACCACGTCTGGCAAAGCGCGCCGGCCAGTCCCGGCGCGCTTTTTTTCTAAATTTCACGAACCATCCTTGCCAAGGGCGGGGATGAAATTAAGCTTCCGGGGCTTATGGAAAAAGTCGTCATCATCGGAACCGGCTGCGCCGGGCTTACGGCGGCGCTCTACACCGCGCGCGCAAACCTCTCCCCGCTCGTCCTCACCGGCATCATGCCCGGCGGGCTGCTCACCACCACGAGCATCGTCGAGAATTTCCCCGGCTTCCCCGAGGGCGTGGACGGCTACGAGCTGATGACGCGGATGCAGAAGCAGGCCGAGCGCTTCGGCGCGCGCGTGCAGTTCGCCACGGTCGAGGCGGTGGATTTTTCGCGGCGCCCGTTCACGCTGGCCGTGGACGGCGAGCCGGTGCAGGCGCAGACCGTCATCATCGCCACCGGCGCGGGGCACCGGCACCTCGGCGTGCCGGGCGAGGACATTCTGGAGAAGAAGGGAGTGACCTATTGCGCGACGTGCGACGGCGCGCTGCCGATGTTCCGCAACCAGCCGCTCGTCGTCGTCGGCGGCGGGGACTCGGCCTGCGAGGAGGCGACGTATCTGACGCGCTTCGCCTCGGTGGTGCATCTTATTCACCGGCGCGACAGCCTGCGCGCCTCAAAAATCATGGCGGAGCGCACGCTGGCAAATCCTAAAATCAAGCCGGTGTGGGACTCGGTGGTGACGGAAGTGCTCGACCCGAAGCTGGACAAGGTGACGGGCGTGAAATTGAAAAACTTGAAGACCGGCGCGGAGAGCACCCTGGATTGCGCGGGCGTGTTCGTCGCCATCGGCCATGTCCCAAACACGCAGCTTTTCACGGGCAAGCTTGATCTGGATGAAGCCGGCTACGTGATTCCCCGGCAGGGCGCGCAGACCAATGTGGAAGGCGTGTTCGTCGCGGGCGACTGCTCGGATCACATCTACCGGCAGGCGATCACGGCGGCGGGCATGGGCTGCGCGGCGGCGATTGAGGCGGAGCGCCATCTCGCCGGTTTGAGCCAGTGACGCGGGCGACGTTGTGCGGCGAGCTTCCGCCGCCCCGCACGGCACAGGTTTCCGGGCAATTTTGCGGCGCGATTTCATTTATCATTCCTGTAAAATGATGTTTAATCCACCGGCATGAAACAACGACGGTCGCAAATCAGCCGCGTCACGAAGGAGACTTCCATCCGCGTGCGATTGAATCTCGACGGCACGGGCAAGTCATCGGTGAACACCGGCATCCCCTTCTTCGATCATATGCTCACGCTGCTCGCCAGACACGCGGTCGTGGACTTGTCGCTCCGTTGCAAAGGCGATCTGGAGGTGGACGCGCACCACACGGTGGAGGACTGCGGCATCGCGCTCGGCCAGGCGGTGCTCCGCGCGCTGGGCGACAAGCGCGGCATCCGGCGCTATGGCGCGGGGTTTGACCCGCGCAACCCGTTCACCGGCGAGGCCTACGTGCCGATGGATGAAACCCTCGCGCGCGCCGTGGTGGATTTTTGCGGGCGGCCAACCCTTGTCTGGCGCGGGCTGGAGAATTTTTCCCACAAGCGCATCAGTCCGGCGGAAAAAAGGCAGGACGCTTCGTCGGCGTTCCGCTTCGGACTGGCGCGGGAGTTTTTCCAGGGCTTCGCGAACGAGGCCCGTTGCGCGCTGCATCTGGAGCTGCTTTACGGCAGCGAGCCGCATCACGTCGTCGAGGCGCTGTTCAAGGCCTTCGCCCGGGCGATGGACGCCGCCGGCCAGCGCGATCCGCGCATCGCCGGTGAACTGCCCAGCACCAAGGGCAAATTGTGAAGCGTTGAATAAGCCCGCCCACCACCCCGTCGAAACCCATGCCGAAAGCGACTGACTACAGCGGCCACGAGGACAAGGCTCTGGTAAGCGCAGCGCAGCGGGGGCGGATGCCGGCATTTGAAGAGCTGGTCGCCCGGCACCGGGACAAGATATATGCCCGCGCGTTCAGCATGGTTCGCAACGAGGACGAGGCTGTTGACCTCTCCCAGGAAGCATGGGTGAAGGGCTGGCAGCGGATAAAGCAGTTCCACGGCGACGCCAGCTTTGCGACGTGGATGACGCGGATTGTCATTAATCTCTGTCTGGATCATCTGCGGAAGCAGAAGCGCCAGCGTGCGGAGTCCATTGAGCAGTTGTCCGAAGAGATGGGCGGAGTCGAGCGGCAGATGCCGGTCGTCAATGTTAATCCAACCGAGCGGTTGGAACGTTCGGAACTGCGGGCGCGAATCGACCGGGCGATGCAGCAGTTGTCCACGGAGCACCGGGTGGCGCTGGTGCTGCACGAATTCGAAGGCTTGGAATACAAAGAGATTGCCAAGCGTATGGACTGCTCGATCGGCACGGTGATGTCGCGGTTGTTTTACGCGCGCCGCAAGATGGCGGTGCTGCTGGCGGGATTGAAAAAAGATTTTTAACTTATGAACTACGAGACACAACTGAAAATCCAGGCCGGCTTGGACGGAGAAATTTCCGCCGCCGAGCAGCGTGATTTGGAACGCCTGCTCGCCACGGACGAACAAGCAACGGCGCTGTTCACGGAACTGCGGCAAACCTCCGCCGCCCTCGCCGGCAACGAGCTCGCACCGACGGTTCCGCTCACTCGCGAGTTTTACTGGAGCCGGATTGAGCGCAACATCGAACGGCTGGAGAAGGAGGCCGCCTCCGCCCCGTCGCGCCTGGCCCAATGGCTCCGCTGGCTGGCTCCCGCCGGCGCCTTGAGCGCCCTGGCCATCGTGGCGTTCCTTTCCCTGCGCGAGGCTACTCCCGGCATGGATGAGATTGAAACGCCGCTGGAACAGGCCAGCGTCTATTCCTTCCGTTCGCCGTCGGAAAAAATGTCCGTCGTCTGGGTGCAAAGCGATGTCAACTACGAGTTCACCTCGCCGGATCTGGAAGGCAAGGCGCAGCCCGATGAGGAGAAATAAGCCGGGCCGGTTTTTCCTGCGCCTCTCGCTTTGGCTTCTCGTTGGGGCCGCGATTTTGGGGAGTGTTTCTGCAGGTGCATCCGAACTCCAGTTGCAGGCACAACTCATTTGGGGCAGCAACGGCGGCGTGCCCTCCAAGCCGTCGCATAAGGAAGTGGACGCCCAACTGCGCGACAAGCTGCGGAACATCTTCAAGTGGAACAAGTATTTCGAGGTGGAGCGCAAGGCTTTCACCGTCCCTCCGGTGCGGGAGGTCAAATTGAGCGAGGATTGCACGATCCAAGTGAAGCATCTGGGCGAGAACAAGGTTGAGGTTCGCCTCTTCGGCAAGAATCGCCACATGGTAACCAAGCGCCAGTCCATCACTCGCGACGAGTCAATCGTCCTGGCGGGCGACGGCAAGGACGGCACTGCCTGGTTCGTTGTCGTGACGTTGGCTGGAAAGAAATAACTCCGGCCTCCCGGTTCGGCGGCCCCGCGATTTTTCGGGTTTGGTTCCCTCTCCCCGCCTGCAATCAGCCCGTGGTGCGACACCCAATCTGTCCAGTCCCGCCATTCCGGAGCACACAACTAATAGATTTTTAAGCCCAAATATCACCAGATTGGTGTTGTCATCCATCGGCTTAAAAAGTAGGATTTTCCGTGTAAAATATGCGCCTTGAAACGCGCCTTGAATTGACTTTATGCCCAACGAATTTGCGTCCGCCATTGACAAACCTGCGCCCCCACCGACCGCGACTTCTGGACATTACGATTCTTCCAAGCTGGGCAAGCTTGAAGGCCTCGAGGCCGTCCGCAAGAAGCCGGGAATGTATATCGGCGGCACCGACGAGCGGGCTCTGCATCATTGCGTCTCCGAAGTTCTGGACAACTCCGTGGACGAGCATCTCGCCGGACATTGCGACCGGATTGAGGTGGCGATCCACGTGGACGGTTCAATTTCGATCCATGACAACGGGCGCGGCATCCCGGTGGACATCCATCCGCAATACAAAATCCCCGGCGTCGAGATGGTGCTGACGACGCTGCATTCCGGCGGCAAATACGGCCAGGGCGGCTACAAGTTTTCCGGCGGCACGCACGGCGTCGGTGCGAAGTGCGTGAACGCGGTGAGCGAGTGGTTTGAGGTCGAAGTGTCGCGCGGCGGGGAGATTCACCACATGGAATTTGAGCGCGGCAAGACGACGAAGAAGCTCGACGTCATCGGCAAGGCGAAGGGCACGGGCACGCTCATCACGTTCAAGCCCGATCCGGAAATTTTCCGGGACACGGTGGAGTTCAAGTCGGACATCATCGCCCAGCGGCTGCGGGAGCTGGCATTTTTGAATTCGGGCCTGGAAATTGTTTTCGCCGACGAGCGCCGGACGACGAGCGAGCCGGAAAGATTTTTCTTCAAGAACGGCACGGAGGAATTCGTCAGGCAACTCAACAAAAACAAGGAGCCGCTGCACCCGAAGCCCATTGCGTTCCGCAAGGAAACGAAGGAGAAGATGGATGACAAGGACATCGAGGTCCACGTCGAGGTCGTGCTGCAATACAACGACAGCTACAACGACCAGGTGTTGTGCTACACGAACACTGTTCATAACCCCGACGGAGGCTCGCATTTGTCCGGCTTCCGCAGCGCGGTCACGCGGGCCATCAACCAATACGCAAAATCGAACGAGCTGCTGAAGGAGAAAGACCCGCAGATCACCGGCGACGACGTGCGCGAGGGCTTGACGGCGGTGATTTCGGTGAAGCACAGCGATCCAAAGTTTGAATCGCAAACCAAGGTGAAGCTGCTGTCCCCCGAAGTGGAGCGCATCGTCGGCTCGGTGAGCTACGAGGGGTTGATGAGCTATTTCGATGCGAACCCGCCTGTGGCGAAACGCATTGTGGACAAAGGACTGACCGCCGCCCGCGCCCGTGAAGCGGCCCGCAAGGCGCGCGAAGCCGTCCGCAAATCCGCCCTCACCGGCGGCGGCCTGCCGGGCAAGCTGGCGGACTGTTCCGACCGCGACCCGGAGAACACCGAACTGTATATCGTCGAGGGCGATTCCGCCGGCGGCTCGGCGAAGCAGGGGCGCGACCGGAAGTTCCAGGCGATTCTCCCCATTCGCGGCAAGCTCATCAACGTGGAAAAGGCGCGACTGGATCGCGTGCTGCAGAACAACGAAATCCGCACGATGATCACCGCCATCGGCACGGGCATCGGCGACGGCGAGGGCGAGGGCGCGTTCAATCTGGAGAAGCTGCGCTACCACAAGATCATCATCATGACGGATGCCGACGTGGACGGCTCGCACATCCGCACCTTGCTGCTGACGTTTTTTTACCGCCAGATGCCGCAGCTCGTGAAGCAGGGTTTCGTCTATATCGCGCAGCCGCCGCTCTACTCAATCACGCGCAAAAAAAAGACCGACTACATTGACGACGACGTGCAGCTCAACCGCATCCTGCTGCAAAACGGCACGGAAGAGGTGAAGCTCAAGAACCTCGCCGACGGCCGCGAGTTCACGCCAAAGCAGCTGGAGGAAATTCTTACGCTGCTCGAATCGCTCGACAAGCACGCGACCTATGTCAAACGGCTTGGCGGCGATTTTGCCGAATATGTCGAGAAACGCGCCAAGGACGGCACACTGCCGCAGATCATGGTCAAAGTGCGCGACGGCAACGACGAGACCGTGCATTACTTCTTGAGCAACGAGGAGGCCGAGGAGTTCAAGGCGGCGAACAACGACCTGTTCGGCGGAGACACCGAAGTCGAGCGCAAGAAAGACGGCCCGACGCGGCGCGCAAAAGTTTCCGATCTGCATCTGGAAAGCAAGGCCACCGCTGACCTGCTCGGCAAGTTGTCGAAGAAAGGCCTGGCCGTGGATCATTACACCGCGCAGGACAGGCCGCTGTTTGAACTCACCGAGGGCGAAGGCGAGCGCGCGACGGTGACGCCGCTGTTTTCGATCCCCGAAATCCTCAACGGCGTGAAGGCCGTCGGCAAGAAGGGCATCCAGATGTATCGCTTCAAGGGCCTGGGCGAAATGGATGCGAAGGAGCTTTTTGAGACCACGATGAATCCCGTCCGGCGCAAGCTGCTGCGCATCGAACTCACCGACGCCGTCGAGGCCGAGGAAATGTTCGTGCGCCTCATGGGCGACGAGGTCGAGCCCCGCCGCCAGTTCATCGAGGACAATGCGCTGAACGTCCGCAACCTCGACGTTTGACCGCGCCCCGGCAATTTTTCCCGAACCCGCATCATGCCAGACGAAAACGACTCCAATCAAACGCCCCGGCCACCGCAGTCGCCGGAGCAGAGGCCCAGCGGCGGTGCTTACACGCAGGGCGAGAAGATTTCCAAGATCAACGTCGCGGACGAGATCAAGAACTCGTTCCTTGACTACTCGATGTCCGTGATCATTTCGCGCGCGCTGCCCGACGTGCGCGACGGACTCAAGCCCTCGCAGCGACGCATCCTTTACGCGATGGAGAACCTGTCGCTGTTTCCGGGGCGCAAGCACATCAAGTGCGCGAAAATCTGCGGCGACACTTCCGGCAACTACCACCCGCACGGCGAAGCGGTGATCTACCCGACGCTCGTCCACATGGCGCAGCCGTGGGCGATGCGCGAGAAGCTCGTGGACGGCAAGGGCAACTTTGGCTCGGTTGAAAACGATCCGCCGGCAGCGATGCGTTACACCGAGGCGCGGCTCACGCATCTCGGCGCGTTGCTGATGTCCGACATGGAGAAGGACACGGTGGACTTCGTCCCGAACTACGACGAACGCCTCACCGAGCCGACGGTGTTTCCCGCCGCGTTTCCGAACCTGCTCGTCAACGGCGGCACGGGCATCGCCGTCGGCATGGCGACGAATATGCCGCCGCACAATCTCGGCGAAGTCATTGACGGCATCTGCGCGCAGATTGACAAGCCGGCGATCACGATTCCCGAACTGATGAAGTTCATCAAAGGCCCGGATTTTCCGACGGGCGGTTTCATCTGCGGCGTCGAGGGCATCAAGAATTATTTCACGACCGGCAAGGGCAGCATCAAGCTGCGCGGACGCATCGGCGTGGAGGAGATGAAGGGCAACCGCGAGCAGCTCGTCATCACCGAGATTCCTTTCAACGTCAACCGCGCCGGCCTGGAGGAGCAGATTGCCGCGCTGGTCAACGACAAGGTCATCACGGAAATCTCCGCGATGCGCAACGAGTCGGACGAGCATTGCCGGCTCGTGATCGAGCTGAAACGCGACGGCGCGCCGAAGGTCGTCATCGCCAACCTGTTCAAGCACACGCAACTGGAGATTTCGTTCAGTGTCAACTCGCTGGCCATCGATCATGGCCGCCCGAAAACGCTCAACCTCAAGGAAATCATCCAGTGCTACATCGAGCACCGCCGCGAAGTCATCCTGCGCCGCACGCGCTTCGAGTTGAAGAAGGCGGAAGAACGCGCCGAACTGCTCGAAGGCTACATCATCGCGCTGTCGAACCTCGACGAGTTCATCCACATCATCCGATCCAGCAAGACGCGCGACGAGGCGAAGGTCAAGCTGCTGGCGTTCGAGTGGTCACGCGCACAGGTGGAGAAGTGGGGCGTGCTGATCCGCAGCGAGGCTCGCTTGCAGGCGGGCCGTTACGCGCTGACCGAGCGGCAGGTGGATGCAATTCTGGACTTGCGCCTGTATCAGCTGACCGGCCTGGAAATCGACAAGATTGACAAGGAATACAAGGCGTTGCTCGAAATCATCAAGGATCTGCTCGACATTCTCGCGAAGGAATCGCGCGTGATGGCGATTATCAAAGCCGAACTTCAGGCGATCAAAGAGAAGCACGCCACGCCGCGCAAGACCGAGATTGTCCCCGACGAGGGCGAGATCGCCATCGAGGATCTCATCGCCAACGAGGGCGTCATCATCACGCTCACGCACGCGGGCCTGCTCAAGCGCACCAACGTCAGCCAATACCGCGCGCAGCGGCGCGGCGGCAAGGGCGTCATCGGCATGACCACGCGCGAGGGCGAGACGGCGGACGACACGGATTTCGTCGAGCATCTCTTCACCGCCAGCACGCACGACTATCTGATGTTCTTCACGAACAAGGGCCGCGTGTATGTGGAGCGCGTGCATGAGATTCCCGACATGGGCCGCGCCGCGAAGGGCCGCAGCATCGCGAACCTGCTTGAATTGAAGGCTGATGAAAAAATCGCGGCCCTCATCCGCATCCTTTCCAAGACTGACGCAAACAAGGAGGACGTGACGTGGCAGCAGGCTGGCGAACTGTTCTTCGCCACGCAGCAGGGCACGGTGAAGAAAACTTCCTTGAGCGATTTCGCCAACGTCCGCAAGGGCGGCATCATCGCCATCACGATTGATCCGGGCGACACGCTGATTGACGTGAAGCAGACGCGCGGCAGCGTGGAGGGCGGCGACGAGGGCGACGACGTGGTGCTCATCACACGCGACGGCATGAGCATCCGCTTCGGCGAGTCCGACGTGCGCTCGATGGGCCGTTCCGCCGGCGGCGTGAAGGGCATCACCTTGGAAAAGGGCGACGCCGTGGTGGCGCTCGCCGTGGTCGTTCCCGACGCGGCGCTGCTGGTTGCCGGCGAGAACGGCATCGGCAAGCGCACTTCGTTCGACGAATATCTTGTCCAGTCGGAAAGCGGCGCGCGCAAGCAGTCGCGCGGCGGCAAGGGCCGCATCACGATGAAGGTCGGCGAGAAAACCGGCGGCGTCATCGGCGCGCTTCCGGTTCGCGACACCGACGAAATCATGCTCATCACCGTCGGCGGCCAGATGGTGCGGACGTCCGTGAAGGACATCCGCGAGGCGGGCCGCAACACGATGGGCGTGAAGCTCGTGAACCTCGAACCGGGCGACAAGCTCCAAGCCATCGCGCCCGTCGTCAGCGAGGACGGCGGCGAGGAGCGGGCGGTCGCGGAGGCGGCGCAGGTTTAGGCCTGCGCTTTTCCGGCCTGGATTTCGATTCCTTGGGCGACTGGCGTGGCACGTGCCTTCCCGTTGGCACGGGGCAGCACCAGCCAGCGCATTTTCTCCCGGCGGATAATCCCGCCGCCCTGCCCTGCCCCGCCCGCGATGAGCAGCGCCGTGGACAACGCATCCGTCTCGGTCGCCGACGGCAGAATCACGGCGGCCAAGTCCGCGCGCTCCGCCGGCTGGCCGGTGCGTGGATCGATAATATGCCCGTATTCACGCCCCTGAATGCGGAACAGCCTTCCCCACACGGCGGACACCGAGAGCGATTCTTCGCGCAGGGAAACCGTCGCGATAATTCCGCCGGGACTTGAGCCGTCTTCTTCCGATGGCCCTTCAATGGCGACCTTCCAAGGGTTGCCGTCCGGCTGATGTCCCAGGGCGCACACGGTGCTGGTGCCGCCGTGGAGCAGGGCGTGGATGACCCCGGCCTCGCGGAGAATTCCCCCGGCCCGCTCCAGGGCGAACCCTTTGCCGATGGCCCCCACGTCCAGCCGCACACCGGAGCGGGCAAAGCGAACCTCGAAATTCGTTTCATTCAGAAGAGCGTGGCGCATTCCGACGCTGGCGCGCGCGATCTCCAGCTCGGGTGGCGTCGGAATCCTTCCGTTGCCTGCGGCCGTCTTCCAACAGTGCATCAACGGCCCGACTGTGAGATCGAATGCCCCGTCGGTTTCCGCGCTCAATGTTTTTGCCCGCCGCAAGAGCTGAAACAACACCGGGGAAACTCGCACCGCCCGTTCCGCCGCCAGCTCGTTCACCTGGCAAATTTCACTCGTCACCCGGTAGGGGCTTAACATCGCGTCAAGCCGCTCGATCTCGTCCAGTGCCTCTTCCGCTGCCGCGCGCAGCCGGGCGGGATCATCGCCATGCAGGATGATTTCAAAGCGCGTCGCCATCGCGTGGCGCGCGACGCGGATCAGATCTTCAAATTGGGAGGCCATTTCCTCAATGAAAAGCGGGCTTTGCCCTTCGGCAAAGCCCGCCTCGGATTTCAGAGCATCGCGGATGCTGCTCAAGACTTCGGCAGCGAGCCGTAGGTCAGCGGCTTGAGCTCCTTGCCGCTGCCGTCGGTGATCTTGCGCGTCTTCTCGTCAAAGAGGCAGACGGTTTGCAGGCGGTCGGACATTTCGGCGAGCGAAATGACGCATTGCACGCGCACGGCGAGGTTGATGCCGGCGTTCGGCTCCTTGTTCGCGCGGATGCAGTCGAACCAGTTCTTCTCGTGCGGCGGCAGAGCCTCGACCGGCTTCAAGTTGTCGAACACCTGCGGGTCGAGTTCCTCGGAGTAGGGCCGCTCCGGCTTGATTTCCACGCGGCCGCTGCCGCCCATTTCGATGCGGCCCTTGTGCCCGCGGATCACCTCCTGCAAACCGAACTCGCTGACGGTCGCGCTGGCGATGACCGCCGTCAGCCCGCTGGGAAACTCCGCGAGCATCTGCACGCTCTCGGCCACGTCGCGCTCCGGCGTGCCGGGCGTGTTGCGGTCGGTGTGGATGGCCTTGGTGCCGATGGCCGCGACGCGCTTGGGAAACTCCGGGTTGCCGGTCGCGAGCATATAGGGATGCAGGCGGTGCGGAAACAAATCGCCCAGCAGGCCGGCGCAGTAGGGATAATATTTGCGCCAGCGGAAATAATGATCCGCGCTGAAGGAAACCTTGCTCCGCACCGGGCCGAGCCAGCGCTGCCAGTCAATGTCCGTCTCGGTCGCAAAATCCTTGATGGCGTAATTCCATTCGCCCTTCGGGCTGTTCCGCATATAGGAGCCTTCCAGCATGACGAGCTGGCCGATCTTGCCCGCCTTGATCAGCTCGGCGGCCTTGTGCCACTTGGCGTCGGAACAGCCCTGCGAGCCGACCTGAAGAATCTTGCCGGTCTTCTTGACCGTGTCGTAAATCTCGAACGCCTCGCCCAAGTAACGGGTCATCGGCTTTTCCACATAAACGTGCTTGCCCGCGTTCATCGCATCCACGGAACACGCCGTGTGCCAGTGGTCCACCGTGCCGACGACGACAGCGTCAATGTCCTTTCGTTCGAGCAGCTTTTTGTGATCCTCGTAGGTCTTCACATCCTTGGTGGCGCGGCCCGGTTTCTTGGCGTCCTCGCTCGTGATCCAGTCCCTGGCCTCGGCGGCGCGCGTCTTCGACACGTCGCAGGTGGCGACCTGCACGATGTTGTTGTCGGCGGCGTTGGCCTTCATGCTGCGGACGTGCGCCATCCCCTGCCCGCCCACGCCGATGTGCGCGACGGCAATGCGGTTGTTCGCGCCGGCGGCGCCGACGGAGGGAGCTTGGTTCTGGCCGTAGACCGGCGTCTTGAAGAGATTCACCGTGGCCGCGGCGGCGGAGGCCGTGGAGGCCTTCTTGATGAAATCCCGGCGGGAATCGGAACTGGCGATGGAGTCGTTTGGTTTGTTGTTCATAAATTTGTGCGATGAATTGTGCTGAACAATATATTCCCCGCCGCCGAGGTCAACCCCGAAGGAGCGCGCCTCCACAATAAGGGCGTATCCGGACACTGCCCCCGCTCCGTCAGGCCGGGCGGAACGCCGATCTCCGAATCGGCGCGCGGCGGGAGATTTTTCACCCCTGCCGGATCGGAGTCCGGCGCTCCGGGGGCAGTGTCAGGATGCGCCCCCACAATAAGCCCGCCAAACCGGGGCTAGGCCACGGCGCAGTTTCACCTGCGGGCTGACTCGCTTCAGCCCACGGACACCACGCGGTAATCCTGCGGCACGCCGCCGAGCGTGAGCCGCAGCCGCTCGCCCTGTTTTCGCCCCACAATCTGACGGCCCAGCGGCGACGATGGCGTGATGACGAGCACTTCCTGCTTTCCGTGGACAATCTCCGTGCCGCCCGCGCCGGGGCCGAGAAAATAGAAAGTGCGCGTTCCTTTCGTCTCCAGTTCCACCAGCGCGCCGAGGTCAATCGCCTCCCCTGCCTCGAACGCCCGCACCGTCAGCTTCTCGAACAGCTCCAGCGTCCGCTCCGTCTCCGCCGCCTGCCGGGACTGGCCGCGCGCGAGATACGAGGCCTCCAGCCCGCGCGTGTCGTATTTGTTCTCGGCCTTGCTCTGCTCGTCGGTGGCGTCGGCGCGCGCCGTGAGGGCGGCCCGGTGGTAAAGGGCCAGTTCGTCTTCGAGCCGGGCGAGGATTTCCTTGATGAGTGCGCGCTTGTTCATGCCGCCAGCCCGTCAAAGTTCCGCCTCGCGCTCCGCCAGCTTCGTCGCGGCGGCCTCCCACTCGCGCTGCAAGCGCTGCAAGTCATCCATCACCACGTTCAATTCGCGGTTGAGGTGCATTGCCGAGCCGGCCTTGGCGTAGGTCGCGGGATTTTCCATCTCCAAGGTCAGTTCTGCCTGCTTGGTTTCGCAGTCGGCAATCTGCTTCTCCAGATCCGCCACGCGTTTCCGCTCGGTTTTGGTCTTGTCCGCACGCGCCTGGCGTTGCTGGGCTTCGAGGCGCTTCTGCTCCTTGCGCGAAGCCCCGTCGAGTTTCGGCTCCACTTGTCCGGCGCGTCCGCTGGACACCGCCGGCTTCTGCCCCGCCGTCAGCCCGATGCGCGCCGACGCCGCCCTGGTCTTGTCGAGGTAGTATTGATAGTCGCCGGGATAATTCGTCAGCAAGCCGGCGTTCACGTGCAGCACGCGGTTGGCGAGCGCGCGGATGAAATACACGTCGTGGCTGATGAAGAGAATCGTGCCGGTGAACTCCTTCATCGCCCCCAGCAGCGCGTCAATGCTCGCCATGTCCAGGTGCGTCGTCGGCTCGTCCATCAGCAGGAGGTTCGGCGGATCGAGGAGAATCTTCACCAGCGCCAGCCGGCTCTTCTCGCCGCCGCTCAACACGCTCACTTTCTTGAAAACATCGTCACCGCGAAAGAGAAACGCGCCGAGCAGCGTGCGGACGGACTGCTCCGTCACGCGCGACGGCGTGTCGAGCGCCTCCTGCAAGACCGTGCGGCTCACGTTGAGCATCTCGGTGCGATACTGCGAGTAGTAGCCCTCCTTCACGTTGTGGCCGAGGATGCGCTCGCCCCGCTGCACCGGCAGTGCGCCCGCCGCGAGCTTGAGCAGCGTGGATTTGCCCGCGCCGTTCGGCCCGACGAGCACCACGCGCTGGCCGCGCTCCACCTCGAAGTCCACGCCGCGATACACGACATTCTCGCCGTAGGCGTGATGAATGCCCTTGAGATTCAGCGCGCGCTGGCCACTGCGAACGGGCTGCGGAAAGGAAAAGCCCACCACCGGCCCGGACGATTCCGGAGCCTCGATTTTCTCCATGCGCTCGATCTGCTTGAGCTTGCTCTGCGCCTGCGACGCTTTGCTGGCCTTCGCGCGGAAGCGGTCGGCGAACTCCTGCAGCCGCGCGATGTCGCGCTGCTGGTTCTTGTAGGCCGCGAGCTGCTGCAGCTCGGCGGCGGCGCGCTGTTCAAGGTAATTGTCGAAGTTGCCGGTGTATTTGAACAGTTGCGACTGGCGGATTTCAATGATGCCCGTGACCAGCGAGTTCAGGAACTCGCGGTCGTGCGAAATGATCACGACGCCGCCGGGATACGCGCCGAGATAATCCTGGAACCACAGCAGCGTTTCGAGATCGAGATGGTTCGTCGGCTCGTCGAGCATCAGCAGGTCCGGCTCCTGCACCAGCAGCCGGGCGAGGTGCGCGCGCATCACCCAGCCGCCGCTCAATTCACGCGCGGGCCGCTCGAAATCCCGCTCGCGAAAGGCGAGGCCCGCGAGAATCTGCTTGGCCTTCGCGTCGAGCTGCCAGCCGCCGAACTCGTCGTAGCGCGCGTGGAGATTGTCGTGCGGATCAACGTCGTCGGGATGCGCGGCGTCCCATGCCTTGATTTTGCGGCGCAGCTCGACGAACTCCGGCGAGATGGCCGTCGCCAGTTCCAGCACCGTTTCGTTACCGGCGGGCGCGCTCTCCTGCGGCAGGAAGCCGACCGTCGCCCCGCGCTGGCAGGTGATTTCGCCGTGGTCGCACTCCTCCTGGCGGAGGATGAGCTTGAAGAGCGTGGACTTCCCCGCGCCGTTCGGCCCGACCAGGCCGAGGCGGTCGTCGCGGTTGATCTGGAGCGTCACGTCTTCAAACAACGTGCGCCCGCCGTAACTCTTGCCAACTTCTGAAAGCGTGAACATTCGAGCCGGGCAGGATGCCGGAAACGGAACCAAATGAGAACAGGGAAATGTGAAAAATGTGGCGTGATGCGAGTTGGCGTCTGGGAGCGCGGCCTTCAGGCCGCAGACGCACGAACAAGCCAGGAACGTGCGAGCGCACTTTTGCGGTCGCACCCTCTGCGGCGTGAACGCCGCGCTCCACAAAAGTTCAGGTCGAGACCCCCAGCCAGCCGCGCGTCACCTGGAAATCCGCGTTGCCATCGGCCTGCGCGCGCGGCTGGTGTTTGCCGGCCAGCGTGTCGGCCAGCAATTGAACGAGCGCGCGGGCCGTCGCGATTTCATCCGGCTGGTCGAGCACCAGGTCCACTTCGGAGGAAACCGCCGCCACGCTCACCTGCAAGGTCGGCACGAAGGGATGCGCCTGCGCCGGGGCGTCGCCCACAAAGGCGAGCAGCAGTTCCACGCCGCACGCGCCCAGCCCGGTGAACGCCTCGACGAGGTGCGTGCCCGCCGATTCCATGACGTGAAAGCCGGGCTTCGCCGCGATGCCGCCGTAAGCCAGCGTGGGCGCGGGCGGCGAATCAAACAGTTCGCGGGCGAAGGCGGGCGTCGCCAGCAACGGCGAAGTTTGCGGCACGACGACCGTGCCGCCGTTCTCCACGAGTGCGCGGGTGAGGAGCGCAAGCGCCGCCGCGATTTTGTCCGGCACTTCGCCGTTCGCAGCGAGACCAAGGCGGAAGTTTTTTCCAGATGCACGGGGAGCGCACGCGTCTCGCGTGCCGTGTTCGGCGTCCCGCCGAACACTTTCCCGCGCGGAGTCCGCAGCGGGGACGCTGCGGACAGCAGCCGGGACGGCTGCGCTCCCCTGTTCAAACCACTTCACCACTTTTTCCGTCACGTTCTCGATGCCGCCGTCGAGCTGGATGCTCGCGAAGCCCATCCGCGAATAGTCCATGTCGTGCGCGGCGAGGAAGTTGCGGATGGCGTCGTTGTGCGTCTTCTCGCAGCCGTGCTCGACGAGGCACACGCGCTCGGCCAGCGGATGCGCGGCGTAACCGGCGATGGTCTGCTCCAGAATCTCCACCGCCTCGCCGGAGACGCCGCAGCCCTCGGTGTGCGGCAGCGCGACGTAGCGCGGCGTGGCGTCGCCGCGCGTGGCGTTGAGTTTGTCGGCAATCATCCGGCTGATTTGCCCGGCGCAAAGACTCGTGGGAATGATGAGGCGGGTGCGCCACGCTTCGGAAGGACAAGCTGCGCGAGTCCCCAACTGGGCCAGGAAATTTGTGGGACTCGCGTAGCTCGTCCCTCCGACGGCAAGCTTCAGCTTCACCGGTTCGCCAGCGGGCTTCGGACGGCTGGCGAACTGCGGCAGCGACTTCACCGAGGTCTGCCGCCACTCGCGCCAGAGCTGCGCCTGCGAGTGGCCGGCCTTTTCACCGACGCTCTTCATTCCCGACACGACGCGCATCGTGTAGTCGAACGCCTCCGCGCCGAGCCGCTCCATCGGCTCGCCGTCGAGGTAGCGGCCCGCGTTGAAATCCATGTCGCGGCTCAAGAGATTGAAGCGCGGCGTGTTGGTCATCAGCTTGATGGTCGGCACGAAGGGATGGTTCGTGATGGAGCCGTTGCCTGTGCTGAACAAAATCAAGTTGCAGCCCGCCGCGACCTGGCCGGCGATGCTTTCGAGGTCGTTGCCGGGGCTGTTCATGAAGCAGAAGCCCGGCTCGCGCATCGGCTCGCCGTAGCCGATGACGTAGTCCAGCCGCACCGCCGGGTCTTTCTTGCGCGCCGCGCCGATGGATTTGATGGCGATGTTGTAGAGGCCGCGAAAGATGTTGCCGCCGCTGGGATTCGTCTGCCCGCTGACGCCGTGCCACGAGAGCTTCTCCTCGAACTCCTTGAGCGTGTCCAAAAACTTCCGCGCCGTGGCGAGGTCGCGGACTTTGGCGAGCACATACGGCTCCGCGCCCATCAGTTCGTCCGTCTCCGCGAGATTCGCCGAGCCGCCGTGGCGGACGGTCTCGCGCGCGATGATGCCGACGACGGGATTGCCGGACACGCCGCTAAAGGCGTCCGAGCCGCCGCACTGCAAACCAATCTTCAGGTGGCGCAACGGCTGTTCGGTGCGCGGCGTGGAACTGGCCTGGAGCAAAAGTTCCTCCACGAGTTTCGCGCCTGCCGCGACGTTCGCCGCGAAATCCTTTCCGAGCCGGAAGAAGTGGTGCGGCACGGCGTCGAGCGGATAATGGTTCGCGCGCATCCAGTCGCGGAGCGCGTCGTTGTTAATCGGCTCGTGGCCGTAATCCACCGCGAGCACCGCGCCGACGTTGGGATTCGTCACCCAGCCCGCGAGCGTGCGGAGCGAGAGTTCGAGATTGTTGGGCCGGCCCGCTTCGCCGCCCTCGGTGTGCGCGACGGCAACCACGCCGTCGAGGTTTGGAAATTTTTCCGGCGCATCCTTGAACTTCGAGGCCAGCACACGCGCGAAACTGCCCGTGAGCGAGCTAGTGCCGAGCACGACGACATAGTTGCGCGTGCCCGCGCCGCGCCCGCCGTTGCGGGCAAATCCAAGGAAAGTGCGCGGGCTGGCGTAGAGCGGCACTTGCTCGGCGGGCAGGAAGTTTTTCTCGTCGAGCGTGCAGGGCTGGAAATAGTCCGTGAAGTTCGGCTCCGCCGGAATTTCAAAACCCACGTGCCGCGAGTGCAGCGCCTCGATCATCGTCGCGTTGCACACGTAGTCACCCGGCGCGAGCGGACGCAGCGCGCGACCAAACGGCTGTCCCCACGACGTGAGCATTTGTCCTGCGGCGACCGGGGCGACGACGAAGCGATGCGCCTCCAGCACCGTGTGCGACAGCGCGAAACTCCGCTCCGGCATCACGACGACCGTGCCCGCGTCGAGGCGGCGGATGGCGATGGCGCAATTGTCACCAGCGGCGGGGAGGCGGCCAGCCTGGGCAAAATTCAGTGCTTCACTCACGGTATTGAAAATTTAGGCGAAGCTCCCGCCGGGACAAGCCCGATGTTTCCGTGAACAAATCCGCGCGGCCTCGGTCGAAGGATTGACAGTCCGGCTTGAGCAAGATACTTCTGCGCCATCGTTATGAATTTGCCCCGCCTATTATTGTCCGCCTGCGCCGGACTGCTCGTTGGATTCACGCTGTCCACTTCCGCCGCCGACTGGCCGGGCTGGCGCGGCCCGGATCACAACGGCATTTCCACCGAGAGCGGCTGGACGACGGACTGGCCGAAGGCGGGGCCGAAGCAGCTTTGGCGCGCCTCGGTGGGCACGGGCTTCGCGTCCATCGCCGTCAGCGGCGGACGCGCCTTCACCACCGGCAACGAGAAAGATACCGACACGCTTTTCTGCCTCGACGCGAACACGGGCCGGGTGCTGTGGAAGCATTCGTATCCGTGCCCGCTCGCGCCGAACTATTACGAGGGTGGCACGAGCGCGACGCCCACGGTTTCCGGCAGCGATGTGTTTCATCTGGGGAAGCGTGGACAGCTTTTCTGCCTTGACGCCGCAAGCGGAAAGTTGGTCTGGGAGCTGAACCTCGTCGAAGAACTCGGCGTGGAGGTCAACGAGTGGGGCTTCGCCAGCTCGCCGGTGATTGAGGGGAATCTGCTGCTGCTCAACGTCGGCACCGCCGGCACCGCCGTGCACCGCACGACGGGCAAGGTCGTGTGGACTTCCGGCAAGGAGGCGACGGGTTATTCCTCGATGGTGCCGTTCACCGCCGACGGCGTGCGCTATGTCGCGTTCATGGCGAAGAAGGCGCTGGTCCTTGTCGAGGCCAAGACCGGCAAGGAGGTGGCCCGGCACTCGTGGGAGACGAACTACGACACCAACTGCGCCGATCCGATTGTCAGCGCCGGCCAGATTTTCATTTCATCCTACACCCGCGGCGGCGCGCTGGTGAGTTTCTCCGCAGGCAAGCTCACATCCGGCTGGAAAAATGAGACGATGCACAATCACATCAACAGCTCCGTGCTGCTCAAGGGCCGCCTCTACGGCATCAACGGCAAGGCGGGCAAGCCCGGCGATTTGCGCTGTGTGGACTTCAAGACCGGTGAAGTCAAGTGGGTGCAGCCCGGCATCGGCATCGGCTCGCTCATCGCGGCGGACGGCAAGCTCATCGTGTTGAGCGAAAAGGGCGAACTCATCATCGCACTGGCCGCTGCCGATGTGTTCAAGCCGCTGGCCCGCGCGCAGGTGCTCGGCGGCAAGTGCTGGACGGCCCCGACGCTGGCGAACGGGAAAATCTACTGCCGCAACTCGCGCGGCGACCTCGTGTGCCTCGATGTCAGCAGCAAGCTGTTGAACTAATTTGCATGGAAGACAATAGCAAACCCAACCAGCCCGGCGGTCTCTCTCCCTCTCCTCCCACCGAGGGAGGAGAGGGACGGGGAGAGGAGGCGCGTTTTTCTTGGGCCTGCCCCTCTCCTCCATCCTCTCCCCACTCGTTCCTCGCGGGGAGAGGAAGCCAGAGCAACAGGCTTGGCAAGCGGTTCGTCAGTTTCTTTACCGCCCTTTTCCTCGGTGCTTTCGCTTGCAGCGGTGCCGGCCTGCAACAGCCGCCGCCGCTGCCGCTCACCAACGCACCCAGGCTTTCACCCCTGCTCGTCGATGATACGGGCAGGCCGATTTCAAATCCATCCGACTGGCAACGGCAGCGCGAGATGTTGACACAAGAGTGGCTCCGCTTCATGGGCGAACTGCCGCGCGACAAAGCACCGCTCAAACCGGAGTTTCTGGAGAAAGAGGTGCTGCCCGGTTTCACGCGGCAGAAGGTGAAATACCAAATCGAGGAAGGCCACTTCACCGACGCCATTTTACTCGTGCCGGACAACGCCAAGGGCAAGCTGTCTGCCATCGTCGTCTTCCACCCGACTTACCCGAAGTTCTACGCGCGCGTTGCCGGACTCGAACCCGCCGAGGAGGAGCGCCAGCACGCCCTTCATCTCGTGAAGCGCGGTTATGTCGTGCTCTGCCCGCGCTGCTACATCTACGAGGATGGCGCGGACATGAAGGGCAACGTCGCGCGCGTGCAGCAGCGGCATCCGAACTGGACCGGCATGGCGCGCATGACCTGGGACGGCGTGCGCGCCGTGGACTTCCTCGAATCTCTGCCCAATGTGGATACGAAGCGCATCGGCGGCTTCGGCCACTCGCTCGGCGCGAAGGAAGTGCTCTACGCCGCCGCCTTCGACGAGCGTTACAAGGTCGCGGTATCCAGCGAAGGCGGCATCGGGCTTGGCTTCAGCAATTGGGAGGCCGTCTGGTATCTCGGCCCGCGCATCAGGCAGCCGGGCTTCGCGCTGGAAAACCACCAGGTGCTCGCGCTCATCGCGCCGCGCGCCTTCCTGCTGCTCGCGGGCGAATCGGCGGACAGCGACCGGAGCTGGGCGTTCATTGACGCCGCGCGGCCCGTGTATCAATTGCTCGGCGCACCACAGAACATCGGCTGGCTCAACCACCGCAAAGGCCACAGCTATCCGACCGAGGCGCGCGCCATCGCCGAGGAGTTTCTGGACAGGCATTTGAAATAGCCCGATTTTAATATGTGCCCGCGAAACACGCGAAACACGCAAAAGCAGTAAACGGCACCCCTGTCCGACTCCCCGGCCGCGTCGTGTTTCTGGTGCAGGTTCGGCCCGTCCATTTCGCGTCATTGGCGTGCTTCGCGGGCACTGCTCCGGTTCTCGTGGTGGTGCCCCATCGGGCCACGCTTGTCTCCATTCCCTGCCCTGCTAGTTTCGCGCCGCTTGAACATCGAAATCATCAACACCGGCAGCGAACTCATGCTGGGCCGCGTGCTCAACACCCATCAGCAATGGCTCTGCCGCCAGCTCGCCGACCTTGGTTATGAAGTGACGCGCCAAGTGGCCGTCGCCGACTCTGGCCGCGAAATCCAGCAGGCCGTCCGCGAGGCGCTGGCGCGCGCGGAGTTGATTCTCGTCACCGGCGGCCTCGGCCCGACCTCGGACGACATCACGCGCGATTTGATTGCGGAACTGCTCGGCAAAAAACTCCGCGAAGACGCCGCCATCGTCGCGCACATCGAAAGCTTCTTCGTCCAGCGCAAGCGCCCGATGCCCGCCAGCACGCGCGTGCAGGCGATGGTTCCCGCCGGCGCGATGGTTCTTCACAACCAGCACGGCACTGCGCCGGGACTGGTGATGAATGTAGAACCAAATTCATTTCGTGCCGACGGCAAGGCGAGCTGGCTCATCATGCTGCCCGGCCCGCCGCGCGAACTGCGCCCGATGTTCACGCAACAGGTCGTGCCGCTGATTTTGAAAAACCTTCCGCTCGAAACCGCCTTCGTCTGCCGCACGCTCAAGACCACGGGCATCGGCGAATCATTCGTGGAAGAAAAGATTGCCGCGCCGCTGAAGCCGCTCACCGACGCCGGACTGGAAATCGGCTACTGCGCGCGCGTCGGCGAGGTGGACGTTCGCTTTGTTGCGCGAGGATGTGGCGCGGAAGAAAACGTGAACGAAGCCGTGCGCGTGACGCGCGACTTGATCGGCCAGCACCTCTTCGGCGAAGGCGATGATTCCCTCGAAGGCGTCATCGTCCGCCTGCTCACGGCACGAAAGCAAACTCTGGCACTCGCGGAATCCTGCACCGGCGGATTCATCGCCAACCGCATCACCAATGTTCCGGGCGCGTCAGAAATCTTCCACTGCGGACTGGTGACTTACAGCAACGAAGCCAAGCAGCTGTTGCTCGGCGTGCGGGCGGAGACGCTGGCCGCCCATGGCGCGGTGAGCGAGGCGGTCGCGCGCGAAATGGCCGAGGGCGCGCGGCTCCGCTGCGGAGTGGATTTTGCCCTCGCCGTCACCGGCATCGCCGGCCCCGGTGGCGGCAGCGAATCCAAACCGGTGGGAACGGTGTTCA
>JACRJY010000014.1 GCA_016235585.1 Verrucomicrobiota bacterium
GTTCTGGCTGGCGCTGGTCGGATTCGGGTTGAAGGCCGGCGTGTTTCCGCTGCACATCTGGTTGCCGTCGGGTCACGCCAACGCGCCGAGCCATGTCTCCGCCGTTTTGTCGGGCGTGACGATCAAGATCGGCATCTACGGTCTCGTGCGTTTCAGCGGCTGGCTGCCTGTGCCCGAGGCGGCGGGCTGGACGGTCGCCGCGCTCGGCGTGGTGAGCGCGGTGCTCGGCGTCGCGTTCGCGCTCGGCCAGCACGACCTCAAACGCCTGCTCGCCTATCACAGCGTCGAGAACATCGGCATCATCCTCATCGGCCTCGGCTTCGCGCTCGTGGCGGCGGCGCGCGGCAACGCGGAATGGGGCGCGCTCGCGCTGGCGGGCGGGCTGTTGCACATCTGGAACCACGGCCTGTTCAAGGCGCTGCTTTTCCTAGGCGCCGGCTCGGTGCTGCACGCCACCGGCACGCGCGAAATGAGCCGGCTCGGCGGACTGTGGCGCGCGATGCCATGGACGGCCGGCTGCTTCACGCTCGGCGCGGCGGCCATCGCCGGGCTGCCACCGCTCAACGGCTTCATCAGCGAATGGCTCGTGTTCCTCGGTCTCTTCGACGCCGTGGCCGCGCGCGGCGCGACGGCGGGTGCGGCGGTGCCTGCGGCGATTCTGCTCGGCATGACCGGCGCGCTGGCGCTGGCGTGCTTTGTGAAAGTCTGCGGCGTGGTTTTTCTCGGCCTGCCACGCACCGAAGCGGCGGCCCACGCGCACGAATGCGGCTGGCTCATGCGCGCACCGATGCTCGTGCTCGCCGCGGCGTGCGTGGCCATCGGACTCGCGCCTGCGTTGTTCTGGCCGGCCGTCGCGCGCGCGTCGGCAGACTGGCGACCTGTGTGGACAAGCGGCGAGGTGCCTGCGCCACTGGTCACACTGGGTTCCGTCCATCTCGCGCTGGCCGGATTGGGAATTCTCGCCGCTGTTCTTCTCTGGCGGCGCGTGCAGCGCAACGGACTTTCCCGCGCCGTCACCTGGGATTGTGGCTACGCCGCGCCGACGCCGCGGATGCAATACACCGCCGGCTCGTTCGCCGGCATCATCACGGAATGGTTCGCGTGGATTCTCCGCCCGCAACGTCACGCGCGTCCGCCAGAAGGAGTTTTCCCCGCGACCGCTAGCGACGCTTCGCACACGCCGGAGACCGTGCTCGAACACGTCATTGAACCGGCGGGCGGCGTGGTGATGGCCGTCTCGACCACCGTGCGCCGCCTGCAGCATGGCCGGCTGCAATTCTACCTGCTCTACCTCGTCCTCGGCCTCGCCGCGCTTGCCATCCTCGCCGTGACCGGAGGTGCGGATTGACGACCGCGCTCGAATTCTTTCTGCGCCTTGCCGTGTGGCTGCTGGTCGCGCCGCTGCTGCCGGGTCTCATCAACAAGGTGAAGGCGTGGGTCGCGGGCCGGCGTGGGCCGCCGGTGTTGCAGCTCTACTACGACCTCGCGCGGCTCTGGCGGAAGGGCGTGGTGTTGAGCACGGCAGTTTCGCCCGGACACGTCGCGGGGCCGGCCATCGCATGGGTCGCGGTCGTGGGCGCGGCGCTGCTGATGCCGCTCGGGCCGGGTGGGAACGCGCTGGCGTTTCGCGGCGACGCGCTCCTGTTCGTCTATCTGCTCGCGCTCGCGCGCTTCTGCACGGCGGGCGCGGCGCTGGACACCGGCTCCGCCTTCGAGGGCATGGGCGCGGCGCGCGAGGTCAGCTACGCCGTCCTCGCCGAGGCGGCAATCATCACCTCGCTGCTCACGCTCGGCCTGCAAAGCGGCAGCGTGTCGCTCACCTCGATGCTCGCGCCGTCCGCGGGCGCGGGCGCGGCGCTGCTGGCGGCAGGGCTGTTCGCCGTGCTGCTGGCCGAGAACTGCCGCGTGCCGTTCGATGACCCGAACACGCACCTTGAACTCACGATGATTCACGAAGTCATGGTGCTCGACCACAGCGGGCCGCCGCTCGCGGTGATCCTGCACGGCGCGTCGCTGAAGCTCCTGCTGTTCGACGTGCTCCTCGCCGAGGCGGTGCTGCCGCTCGGCGAACTTCCGCCGCTCACAGCCGTCGGCGCGCTGGTCGCGGCGGTGCTCGTGGTGACGGTGGCGGTTGGGCTGGTGGAATCACTGCTGGCGCGGCTGGCGTTTCGCCGCGTGCCGCTGTTCCTGACGACGGCGTTCCTGCTCTGCCTCTTCGCGCTGCTGGTCGCGTGGAAGGGAGGCCGCGCGTGATTGAGCTGTCCAACCTGCTGATCGGCCTCGCGATGGGCCTGAACTTGATGGCGCTCTCGAGCAGCCGGCTGCCCTCGGTCATCCGCGCCGCCGCCGTGCAGGGCATGGTGCTGGGCGTGCTGCCGCTCCTGCTCGAACATCAGTTTAACTGGCTCATCGGCCTCGTCTCCGTCGGCACCATCGTCATCAAGGGCGTCGTGATTCCCGGCCTGCTTCGGCGCGCGCTGCGGGCGGCGAGCATTGATCGCGAGGAGGACCCGCTCCTCGGTTACGTGCCATCGCTGCTGCTCGGCGCCGCGGCGGCCATCGGCTCCGTCGTGCTCGCGGACGCCCTGCCGCTACGGCCCGAGGACGCCGGTTCGCTGCTCGTGGCGGGTTCCTTCGCCACGCTGTTCAGCGGCTTCGTGCTGCTCATCGGCCGCAGCAAGGCCATCGCACAGGTCTGCGGCTACCTCATCCTCGAGAACGGCATCTACCTTTTCGGCCTGCTGCTCATCAACACCACGCCGCTGGTCGTGGAAGGCGGCATCCTGCTCGATCTCACGGTGGCGGTGTTCATCATCGGCATCATCGTGGACCGCATCCAGCGCGCGTTCGACACGCTCGACACGCGCAAGCTGACGACGCTCAAGGAATGACCAGCCTCGCCCTCATCATCGTGCCGTTTGTGCTCGCGCTGGTCGCGCTGCTCTGGCGTGACGAACGCTCGCGCCCATGGCTGCTGCCGATGGCGGGCGTCATTCACACGGCGCTGTCGCTGACGCTGCTGTTCCACCCGCCTGCCATCGCGCCCAATGCGTGGCTGGGTTTCGATCCACTCGCTCGCGCCGTGCTGCCGGCGGTGTCCGTGCTGTTCCTTTGTTGCTCGGCCTATTCTGTGGCCTATCTGCGGCTGCGATCCGAGCGGCCCAACCGCGTGTTCGTGGCCGGAATGCTGGCCATTCTCGGCCTGTTGAGCGCGGGCCATCAGGCGCGGCACTTGGGCGTGCTGTGGATTGCAACCGAGGCGGTCACGCTGGCCGCCGTGCCGTCCATCCACTTCAACCGCACCGCGCGTGCGCTGGAGGCGACGTGGAAATACCTGCTCGTCGGCGGCACGGGCATCGCGCTCTCGCTGCTCGGCTCGTTCTGCCTCGGCTACGCGTCGCTGCACGGCGGCGGCGCGGGCGACCTGACCTTCGCCGGGCTGACGGCGCAGGGAACGGGCTTGTCGCGCCCGTGGGTGGTCATCGCCTGGGTGCTGCTGCTCGCGGGTTTCGGCACGAAGATGGGCCTCGCGCCGATGCACACATGGAAGCCCGACGCCTACGGCGAAGCGCCCGGCATCGTGGGCGCAATGCTCGCGGGCGGCGTGACCACGGTGGCCTTCACGGCCATTCTGCGTGTCCGCGCCGTGGTGGACGCGGCGGGGGCCGGCGCGATGGCGGGGCGCACGCTGCTGGCCATCGGGCTGTTCTCAATGGTCGTGGCCGCGCTGTTCCTGCTCGGCACGCGCGACTTCAAGCGGATGCTCGCCTATTCGAGCGTCGAGCACATGGGCATCCTCGCCGTGGGCGCGGCGCTCGGCGGCCCGGGCGTGTGGGCGGCGCTCTTCCATGTCTGGAACAACAGCCTGACGAAAGGCGCGCTGTTCTTGAGCGCGGGGAACATCCGCCGCGCCGCGGACGCGCGCACCTGCGATGACGTGGCGGGCATGTCCCTGCGCACGCCGGTGTCGGCGGCGGTGTTCGTCATCGGGATGCTCGCGGTCACGGCGTGTCCGCCGTTCGGCCCGTTCTTCAGCGAGCTGCGCATCGTGCGCACGGCGTTCGAGAGCGGCCACACGGCGGCGGGGGCGGGCTTTCTCGGCTGCCTGCTCTTCGCGTTCTTCGGGCTGACGCGCCTCGTGTTCGCCATCGTGGACGGACGCCCGCGCGCCGCCGCGGCAAAGCCGGACAGCGACAAGGCGCGCGAGACGCCGGGCATCATCCTGCCGCCGCTGGCGCTGCTCGCGTGCTCGCTGTTGCTCGGCCTGGCCACACCGGTCGTGTTGCAGGAAGCCTGGACGGACGCGGTGAAGCTGCTCTTCCCCACGCCATGAGCACGCCGCCTGAACAATTCCATGTTGTCTGCGATGCGGGCAGGAAGCCGCTCTCATTAGCACCCGGCTTCAGCCGGGTGTCAGGCCCACGAATGAGGACAAACCGTTTCAACGGTTTGTTCGGCGCACCAGCCAAAACCGTTAAAACGGTTTCTGCCGAAGTTTTCGCCAGCATCACCCCGCTGAAGCGGGGTGCTAATGAGAAGCCAGAAGCCGTGGTTTCGATTTTCGCTGCGATTCGCAGCTTGGAGCCATGAGCACGCCCGCGTCATTCGTCTGGTTAAGCAACGGCACGAGCCTGCCTTGGGCCGAGGTGCCGGAGTGGCCCGTTGACTCGTTCGTCGAGGCAACGTCGGCTGAACTCGACCGCGGCGTGCGGCTCTGTGCCTGGTTCGGCGTTCCGGACGGAGACGCGACGCGGCTCGTCGCCGTGCTCGCCTACGACGCGGACAACACGCTTGCCGTGGGCCGCAGCGCGCCGGCGCGCGGAAGTTATCCGTCGCTCACGGCGCGGCACGCGCAGGCGCATCTGTTCGAGCGCGAGGTGTGGGAACAGCACGGCCTCAAGCCCGAAGGCCATCCGTGGCTGAAGCCCGTCCGGCGCGCGAACGGCGGCGCTCCGGCGAACGGGAAGTTTTTTCAAGTCGAGGGCCGCGAGGTTCACGAGGTTGCGGTCGGCCCGGTTCACGCGGGCATCATCGAGCCGGGGCATTTCCGCTTCCAATGTGCGGGTGAAGAAGTGTTGCACCTCGAAATCGCGCTCGGCTACCAGCATCGCGGCGTGGAGGCGGCGCTGCCCGGCGGGCCGCACCGCGTGACCTTGAGCCAGATGGAAACCGTGGCAGGCGACACGACCATCGGCCACGCGACCGCCTACGCGGCGGTGCTGGAGGCGCTCGCGGGCAGCGAAGCGCCGCTCCGCGCGCAGTGGCTCCGCGCGCTCGCGCTCGAACTGGAGCGGCTCGCCAACCACCCGGGCGACCTCGGCGCGCTCGCGGGCGACGTGGCCTTTCTGCCCACGGCGGCGGCGTGCGGCAAAATCCGCGGCGACTTCCTCAACCTCACCGCGCTGCTGTGCGGCAACCGCTTTGGCCGCGGCCTCGTGAAGCCCGGCGGCTGCCGCCACGACCTCGACACGGTGCGCGCGGGGCAGATGCAGCAACAGTTACGCGCCGCGCTGGACGAAGTCGAGCAGGCGGCGGCGTGGCTGTGGGACGCGGCGGCGGTGCGGTCCCGCTTCGAGGGCACGGGTGTCGTGGGCAATGCCACGGCGGCGGACATCGGCCTCGTCGGCCCTGCGGCGCGCGCGAGCGGACTCGTGCGCGACGTGCGCTACGACCACCCGGCGGGCTGGCATCGCTTCGCGCAGGTGCCCGTCGCCGTCTGGCCGGACGGCGATGCCTTCGCCCGCGCGCGCGTGCGCTGGCTGGAAATCCAGCGTTCGGGAAAATTTCTCGAAGAGCAGCTCGCCGCGCCACCGGACGGCCCGCTGTGCGCCGAACCCGGAGCGCTAGCCGGCGACACGCTGGCCGTCGCGCTCGTCGAGGGCTGGCGCGGCGAAGTCTGCCACGTCGCGCTGACGGACGCCGCCGGGCGTTTCCGCCGCTACAAGCTGGTGGACCCGTCGTTCCACAACTGGACCGGCCTCGCGCTCGCGCTGCGCGGGCAGGCCATCTCGGATTTTCCGCTGTGCAACAAGAGCTTCAACTTGAGCTATTGCGGGTTTGATTTGTAGCTAACGCACGTTGCCATGTTTGTCCAAGACACACTGCTCCACCGGCTCCGGCAAGGCTGCCAGCCGATGGCCTATCCCGCCGCCCCGCCGCCCCCGCTGCCCGACCGGCACGGCGGCGCGCTGCGCGTCGAGTCCGCGAAGTGCGCGGAAGGTTGCAGTGCGTGCGTGCCGGTATGCCCGACGCAGGCCATCACTCGCCCGGAGCGAGAGCCCGTCGCGCTCGACCTGGGCCGCTGCATCTTCTGCGCCGCGTGTGTGGAGACGTGTCCGACAAAGGCCATCAAGCAGACGGGCGACCACCGCATGGCAGCACGCCGTCGCGAAGACCTCATGCTCGGCAAAACCGGCGAGGAAGAGCTCCGCGTTGCCGCTGCGCTGGACGAGAAGCTGCGCCGGCTGCTGGGCCGCTCGCTGCGGCTGCGGCAGGTGAGCGCGGGCGGCTGCAACGCCTGCGAGGCGGACACGAACGTGCTCGGCACCATCGGCTGGGACTTGGGCCGGTTCGGCATCCAGTTCGTCGCATCACCCCGCCACGCGGACGGATTGCTTATCACCGGCTGTGTGAGCCGCAACATGGAACTCGCCCTCCGCAAAACCTACGACGCCGTGCCGCCGCCGAAAATTGTCATCGCCGTGGGCGCGTGCGCCATCGCGGGCGGGCCGTTCGTCGGTCATCCGCAGATTTTGAATGGCGCGAGTTCCGTCGTGCCGGTTGACTTGTTCATCCCCGGCTGCCCGCCGCATCCGCTCACCATTCTCGACGGCCTGCTGCGCGTGCTGGGCCGGCTCGAAACGCCCGACTCCTTACCTGCTCACGACAAAGTAACTGAACACCCTTGAACTGAATCATTCGTTGATTATCGTCGTCAGCCGAAACACATGAACTTCACTCAAAAACTTTTTCTGATTGCCGCACTTTGCTGGGGCCAATTCGCCCCTCAAACCTTCGCTCAAGGCGGCGTCCGCATCGAACACGATGTAGAATATCTCGAAGCAGGCCGCAAGGAAAAGGGCGACCTCTATCTGCCTGCCGAGATTCCGAAAGGGCACCGCTGTCCCGCCGTGCTCATCATTCACGGCGGCGGCTGGTCGGGCGGCGACAAGAACGCGGCGCGCGAGCAGAACATCGGCACCAACCTCGCGCTGAATGGCTATGTGTGCTTCAGCATCAACTACATCTTGGCCGACAGCAGGGGCACGAACGTCGTCTGGCCGCAGAACCTTCACGAGTGCAAGACCGCCGTGCGCTGGCTGCGGAAGAACGCGGAGCGCCTGCACATTGACCCGCAGCGCATCGGCGTCATCGGCGGCTCGGCGGGCGGGCATCTGGCGGCGATGGTCGCGGTGACCGGCCCGGAGTCCGGCCTCGATCCGAAGGAGCCTTACGGCGGGTTCTCCTGCCGCGTGCAGTGCGCGGTGGATTTATACGGCCCGGCGGACTTGACGAACTGGAAGGACATCGCGGCCTTCCGCAAAAAGCGCGCGAACGACCCGGAGCTTTACCGCCTCGCCTCACCCACCACGCACGCGGACAAGAGCGACCCGCCCATTCTCATCCTGCACGGCACGGCGGACAAAACCGTCGAGGTGCGGCAGTCCGAGCTGTTCGCCGAGGCGTTGAAGAAGGCGGGCGTGGAACACGAACTCGTCATCATCCCCGACGCGCCGCACACGTTTCACCTGCAGCCCAGGCAGCGCGACCTGCGCCCGCTGGTGATTGGTTTTTTTGACAAGCATTTGAAAATCAACAAACCCTGAACACGCTCAGGTAATCGGCTCAATTTTCAAATCCACCAGCATCGTCCTTTTGGTTGTTCCCTTGTAATTGCCCGTCACCGGCGGCACGTCGGCGTAATCGCGGCCCACGCCGATCTTCACATAATTCTCGTCCGTCTGGCAGTCATGCGTCGGGTCGAGCGCGCGCCAGCCGACGCCGGGAATGAAAACCTCCGTCCACGCGTGCGTCGCGCGCGCCGTTTCCGTGGCGAGATAACCGCTGACGTAGAGCGCGGGAATCTTCAGCGCGCGGCAAAGACCGATGAGCACGTGCGCGAAGTCCTGACACACGCCGCGTCTGTCACGCAGCACGTCGCGCATATGGGTGTGAACCGTGGTGGAGCTTGGCTCATACTTCAGCGAGCCGTGGACAAGTTTCATCAACGCCAGCGCGGCCTGCCACGTGTCGGCCACGCCGTCCGTCGCGTCGAGCGCGAGCCGCCAGACTTCCGGCGACGCTTCCACGAAGCGGCTGTCCTGCAGGAATTCATAGGCGCGCGGTTCGCGCATGGCTTCGCCGATGCGCGCGAGCGGCCACGGAGCCGCATCTCCGCCCAATGGCGGGCGCGGCTTGGTTGTCACGCGCAGGTTGCTTTCGATCGAGAGCGTCGAGTGCGGTTCGGTGATCTCAAAATGATGGACGATGTTGGAATAAAAATCGTGCCGATGCTGCAGCCGCGCCGCCGGCAGAATTTTCAACAGGAAATTCTCCACCGTCTGCCACTCGTCCGAGAACGGCTGCAAGCGCGCCTCGTTGAAACTGTCGCGCACGGGCGACGCGTAAGTGTAACTCGTGCGATGGATGATCTCCCATTTCATCGCTCAAACTTCCGCCACGTCCACTGACACCTTGACCTCGTGCTGGCCGCCACCCATGAGGATGCCCGCCACTGGACTCACGTCACCAAAATCGCGCCCCAACGCCACCGTGATGTGTTCCCCGGCGGGCTGGCAATTGTTTGTCGGATCAAAATCAACCCAGCCCGCGCCCGGACAAAAAACCGCAAACCACGCATGGCTCGCGTCCGCCCCGACCAGTCGCGGTTTCCCCTCCGGTGGTCGCGTGCGCAGATAACCGCTCACATAACGCGCCGGCAATCCCAGCGAACGCAGGCACGCGAGACCAAGATGCGCGAAGTCCTGACACACGCCCCGGCGCTTCTGCCAGACTTCTTCAAGCGGCGTGGCGACGGTCGTCGCCTTGGGGTCGTATTTGAAATCCTGGAAGATGCGGCGCGTTAAATCTTTCGCGCCCGCGAGCAGCGGAGTTTCGTCACGGAAACTTTCCCGGGCGTAATCCGCCAATTCCACTGCGGCCCGCACCTGTGGTGAATCGAAGACAAATTGATAAGGCTCGACGACCTCGGGCGAAACCGGATCGCGGAACAACTGCGCCACTTCCGGCCATGGCAACGACGCCTCGGCCACAATGGCATCGCGCGCACGAACCGAGACGCGGCTTTTTGTCACGATCTCCAGCCGTTGATGCACTTCCTGGATGCTGAACAGACAAAGTTCGTTGCCAAAATAATCCGTCCGCGTCTGGCGCAACGTCGGCAGCGGCGCAATTTCCAGCCCGAACCGCTCGCAAGCCTGCGTCGCGGTGACATGCGGCGTCAATCGGGCGACGTGCTGCGAAACGCTCACCGGCGCGGCGTATTCGTAAAGCGTGCGATGGGTGATCTCGTAAGTCATGGGCAGGAAGACGAAGCGCGGAGGCGCGGAGAACGCGGAGAAGCGCAGAGATTGATTGACGATTGAGGAAAGCCGCAACGATTTTGAACTGCGGTGACAGAGCGCAGCGGCGACACCGCTTTCGGGTCGGGGAAAGACAGTCCAAAGCGGCGTGGCGCTTCGCTTCCCGCCGCACTCCAAACGATCTTCGCGTCTCTCCGCGTTCTTCGCGTCTCTGCGTTCAAGTTCATGGCCTTCACGATTCACTCCCCCGTCCCGTGCGCGAGATGGACGCGTGCGCGAAATAGTTTGCCGCGATGGCGTTGGAAACCTCCGGCAGCGCACGGATCGTTTCCCTGATGGTTGCGCTCAATTCGCTGTCCGCCCACGTCTCGCGCGGCGCGGCGAGTTCGCGTGCATCGGTCTGGTTCAACCGCGCGCCGCATTTCGCCAGCAGATTCTTGCCGGAGCCCGGCGCGTCTTCGCGTTCCTGCGGCAGCTTCTCAAAATGCTTCGCGAGCTGGTTGATCTGGAACAGCACCGAACGCGGGTTCTTGTCGTCGAGCAGCACGAGATCGAACACCGCGGGCACAGTCGCGAGCAGATTGTAGCGCGAGCGGAACGTGATGCTGCTGTCCACGACCTCCAGCACGGCTTCGAGCACGCTCGGATTCTCTGCCTCGGGCGAACGCAACGTCGCGTCGAGCAGCGTGCAGAGATAAACCGCGCGCTCCAGCCGCAGGCCCATGTCAAGAAAGCGCCACGCCTGCGCCCGCGTCATGTTCTCCCGCGCCAAGCCGTGGAACGCCGCCAGTCCCATCAGCGTCTGGTTTAACACGCCCACCGCATCACCGCTCAACATCACGAGGCTGGCCGTCGGCGTCGCGAGCCTGTCGTTGAGCTGGCTTAAGACGCGCCACATATCGTTCGACGTGCGGTCGCGCACGAGCATCGCGAGCCGCTGCAAATGATCCGCCGTCTGCCGCAAACTGCCGGGACGCGACGGATCGAAGATGGCCGCGAGCAACTCGGCTTCGAACGCTTCCGCGTTCTGCCGCAACTCCGGCTTCTTGGAAATCCCGGGCAACTGACCCTGCGTTTCGAGCGTCTGGAGCAATGGCGCGAGGAGCGGTTGCGCGCCGCTGGTGCGCTCCGGGTTGAACAAGCGCAGCGAACTGCGCAGTAGCCGGGCCGTGGCATCGGC
Organism: Verrucomicrobiota bacterium; assembly: GCA_016235585.1. Classification (GTDB taxonomy): domain Bacteria; phylum Verrucomicrobiota; class Verrucomicrobiia; order Limisphaerales; family JACRJY01; genus JACRJY01. The sequence goes on from JACRJY010000014.1 coordinate 10,723, forward strand.
GCGTTCGGAGTAGCGGCCGAGCCAGAAGAAATTATCCGCGAGCCGCGACGGCAGGTTGTTTCCCGTGCGGCGCAGCTCGATGTTCTGCGCGCCCGCTGCGAGCAGCGAAACGTCCGCTGCCGGAGTCTCCGACGGAATCCACGTGTCCTTGCTGCTGCTGTCGCGCTGCATCGAGATGAAACGTCCGCTCACATCCGGCGCGACGCGCGTGAGTCCGCCGGGCATGACGCGGAACCCCCTTTCCGTCGCCACCAGAAAAACGCGCAAGCCAATCGGCCTGGCCGTCAGTGAATCCTTTTCCCACGAGGGCGCGGTGGAAAGCTCGATCCGCTCCTGCGCCACAAACAAATCGGGGTCGAACTCGATGCGGCGCCTCAAGTCCTCGCGCGCCTCGTTGCTCAGCGGCTTGCCTGGCTCGGGCGTGCGTAGATGCGTGCGGAAGGCCGGTTTCACCACCAGCTTGTCGAGATGTTCGAGGACGTATTTCCGCGCCACTTTCTGGCCGCACCACCACGTCGCGACGGACGGCAGTTTCAGATCCTCACCCAGAATGTGCTCGCACAGGCCGGGGAGGAACGACATGAACGCCGGGCTTTGCACCAGGCCGCAGCCGAGCGCGTTGGCCATGACGACATTCCCCGCGCGCACGGCTTCGACGAGACCGGGGACTCCAAGAATGGAGTCGTTGCGCAATTCCAATGGGTCGCAAAAATCGTCGTCCACGCGGCGCAGGATCACGTCCACGCGTTCGAGACCACTCAACGTTTTCAGCCAGACGCAATTGTCGCGCACCGTCAAATCCTGTCCCTCAACCAGCATGTAGCCGAGGTAGCGCGCCAGATACGCCTGCTCGAAATACGTTTCGTTGTGCGGCCCGGGCGTGAGCATGACCACGCGCGCGCTGCCTGCGCCGCGCGGCGAAAGCTGGGCGAGACTCTTCTGGGCGTCGCGGAAGAATCTGGCGAGCCGCTGCACGTTGTTGTCGCGAAAGGGCTCGGGAAAAATGCGCGAAGTGACGAGGCGGTTCGCCAGCGCGTAGCCCGCGCCCGTCGGAATCTGTGTGCGGTCTGAAATCACCCACCAGCGTCCGTCGGGTGAGCGGACAAGATCGGCGGCGTAGAAGTGCAGGAAGGAATCGCCGGGGACTTTGATGCCGTGACACGGACGCAGAAAATCCGGCTGGCCGAAAACCATCGCGGGCGAAAGCCAGCGGGAGTGGATGAGCTGCTGCGCGCCGTAGCAGTCGGCGAGAATCTTGTTCAGCAACGTCGCGCGCTGGATCAGGCCCGCTTCGAGAGCGCGCCATTCGTCCTGCGCGATGACAAACGGAACCGGATCAAGCTGCCAGGGACGCTCCATGCCGCGCGGGTCGCCATAGACATTGTAGGCGATGCCCTGTTCGTGGATGAGGCGTCCGCACGTTTCGGAGCGGCGTTGCAACTCCGTCGTGCTGAATTCTTCCAGCGTCTCGAACAACTTCGCGTAATGCGGACGCACCCGGGCATCGTCCGCGCGCACCTCGTCAAACGCCGTGTCGCTCGCGGTATAGTTCGCGAGCAAACCGGTGGACGAAGGCTGCGCCCTTTTTTCGGCACTGCCCTCTCCAGAGGATGATTGCGTCTGAGACTGGAACATTTGCGTCTTGTCGGGGTCGCCCTTTTTGTCTGGCGCGTCAGACATTGCGCAAATCGAGCGTGAAAGGGAAGTCGCTGTTGAGAATTTTCGGCGGCGGCGAATACCTGCCCTGCTGATGACCGTGCCGGAAAAAACGCGCGAGGCGGCGGCTCTCGGCTTCGTAGCTGTTCACCGGGAACGTGTCGTAGCTGCGTCCGCCCGGATGCGCGACATTGTAAGTGCAGCCGCCGAGCGAACGCTGGTTCCAAGTATCGTAAAGGTCGAACCGCAGCGGCGCGTGCGATTTGATGGTGGGTTGCAGACAAATCGGCGGCTGCCACGCGCGATAGCGCACGCCCGCAACGCCTTCGCCATTCGTGCCGGTCGGATGCAACGGAACGGTGTGGCCGTTGCAGGTGATGGCAAAACGATCGCCTGCGAGGCCGCTTGCCTTGATCTGCAATCGCTCCACCGAGCTGTCCACGTAACGCACGGTGCCGCCGCCGCCGGGTTCCTCGCCGAGGACGTGCCACGGTTCGAGCGCAGTGCGGAGTTCGATCTGCAAATCGCGCTGCTCCAGATCGCCGATGCGCGGGAAACGAAACTCGAAGTGCGGCGCGAACCAGTCCGCTTCGAACGGATAACCGGACTCGCGCAGAGCATTGATGACATCCCTGAAGTCCGTCTGGCAAAAGTGCGGCAGCATCCAGCGGTCGTGGATGTCCGTGCCCCAGCGCACGAGATCGTTCCTGTAAGGCTCCTTCCAAAACTTCGAGACGAGGCCACGTAGCAAAAGATGTTGTGCCAGACTCATCCGCGCGTCGGGCGGCATCTCAAAAGCGCGCATCTCCACGAGGCCAAGGCGCCCCGTGCTGCTTTCGGGCGCGTAAAGTTTATCAATCGAGAACTCGGCGCGATGCGTGTTGCCGCTCGAATCAATCAGCAGGTTGCGGAACAAACGATCCACCAGCCACGGCGGCGTGTGGCCGAATGCGTTGACCTGCTTGTCCATCTCCTTGAACGCGACGTCGAGTTCATACAGCGCGTCGTTGCGGGCCTCGTCAATGCGCGGTGCCTGCGAGGTCGGGCCGATGAACAGGCCGCTGAAGAGCCAGCTCAACGATGGATGATTCTGCCAATACGTCAGCAGCGAGCGCAGCAAATCAGGCCGGCGCAACACGGGCGAGTCGGACGGGGTTTCGCCCCCGATGATGATGTGATTGCCGCCGCCGGTGCCGGTGTGACGCCCGTCCACCATGAATTTTTCCGTGCCTAGCCGCGTCTGGCGCGCCTCCTCATAAACCGTCGTGGTGCGCTCGACGAGTTCCTCCCACGTCTTGCTCGGGTGCATGTTCACCTCAATCACGCCGGGGTCGGGCGTGACGGCGAGCTTGTTCAGGCGCGGATCTTTGGGCGGTGTTTCACCTTCGATGACCACGGGCAAACCGGCTTCGGCGGCGGACGTTTCGATGCCCGCGATGAGATCGAGATAATCTTCCGTCTTCTCGACGGGCGGCATGAAGATGTGCAAACGCCCATCGCGCGGCTCCACGCAGAGCGCCGTGCGAACGATCCACGGCGCAGATTCGCCCGGTGCAGGCCGGCGATTGGGATCTTCGTCCGGCTTCAACTCGGGCTTTTCTTCCAGCTTGCCGAGCTTTTGCGCGCGTTGGCCGGGGCCGGAACCGGGTGGCAGCGGCGCGGCGCGGCGGCTGACAACTTGTCGCCGATACGGAAATTCCTTCGGCAGCTCCGGCAAGTCCGGCTCCGAAGGATCCCGTGGTCGCAACCACGGATAATCCTTTTCCGCGACCCACGGCACAGAATCGAGCGGCAGGCGCAGGCCCATCGAAGAATCGCCAGGGATCAGCCAGAGCGTGTCGTCGTCGCGCAAAAACCATGAGCCGGACATCCAGCCCTCTTCATTGCCAACCCACGCGCGCTTGATCGGGAGCGTGTAGCCGACGACAGAACCGAGGCCCTGCTGAAAAATCCGCGCGATGCGGTCGCGCTCCTGCTTGTCCTTGAGATTGGATTTCTCCGGCGTGATGTTCGGCGGAAAGCGGCGCTCCTTCCACGAGTAATAAAAAGCGTCCTCGTAAGCAGGAATCAAATGCTTCGGATTCACGCCAATCGTTCTGGCGAGCCGCGTCGCGAGTTCCTTCGCTTCCTTCGGCCCGTGGCCGTAATTTTTCGACTCGTCGGCGATGAGTGAGTCGTCCTTCCACACCGGCACGCCGTCCTTGCGCCAATACGCGGCCAGCGCATAGCGCGGCAAGGGCTCACCCGGATACCATTTGCCCTGGCCGTAATGCAGCAGCGAGCCAGGCGCGAATTTCTTGCGCAGGCGCTTGATGAGTTCGCCGGAAAGCACGCGCTTCTTGTGCGACATCGCGGTGAAATTCCACTCCGGGCCGTCGGGATCGTCCACCGATACAAACGTCGGCTCGCCGCCCATCGTCAGGCGCACGTCGCCCTTTTTCAGATCCACGTCAATCGCGTGCCCGAGCTTTTCGATGTCCGCCCATTGTTCCTCGGTGTAAGGCTTGGTGACGCGCGGCGATTCGTGAACGCGCTTCACGGTCATGTCGAACTCGAACTCGGTTTCGCACTCGTCCACGCCGCCGCTGATGGGCGCGGCGCTGGAAGGATCAGGCGTGCAGGCCAGCGGGATGTGGCCTTCGCCCGCGAGCAAACCGGACGTGGGATCAAGCCCGATCCAGCCCGCGCCGGGCAGATAAACCTCCGTCCACGCGTGCAGGTCCGTGAAATCTTTTTCCGCGCCGCTCGGGCCGTCGAGCGACTTCACGTCGGGCTTGAGCTGGATCAGGTAACCGCTGACGAAGCGCGCCGCGAGACCGAAGTGGCGCATGAGTTGCACGAGCAACCACGCGGAATCGCGACAGGAACCGCTCATCTTCGTGAGCGTTTCTTCCGGCGTCTGCACGCCGGGTTCCATGCGGATGGTGTATTTGATGTCCTTCCACAGCCGTTGATTGATGGCGACGATGAAATCGTTCGTGGGCTGCTTCTCGCTGTCGGGCAACTCCAGCCGCTGCTGCTTGGTGCGGCGTTTGACTTCGCCAATCAGGTCACGGCGCAGCCCCGTCAGATATTTCGAGAAACTGGGCGTGAGCCAGCATTTGCGCTGGAACGGTGCGAGTTCGTGGTCGAGTGCCGGGTCGTAGCCGAATGGAAATCTCTGCGCGCTAGGTTCGAGGAAAAAATCGAACGGATTCAACACCGCCATCTCGGCGACCAGATCCACTTCGACGCAGAATTCACGCGTGGGCTGTTCGAACACGAGCCGCGCCGCGTAGTTGGACTGCGGATCCTGCTGCCAGTTGATGAAGTGCTTCGCGGGCGTGATCTTCAGCGAGTAGCTGAGGATGCGGGTGCGCGAATGTGGCGCGGGCCGCAGCCGCACGACCTGCGGGCCGAGCGTGACGAGGCGGTCGTATTTGTAGTGCGTCTTGTGGTGAAGCGCGACGTGGATGGACATGGATAATTATGACTGACCAGGAGCAAAACTCAAATCAGCGCCCAAAGTGCCCAGTAGCCGTTTCAGATATTCAGGCGATTCGACGGTCTGAACCAATCCGCTGATTTTTTCCAAGCGCTCGGCAATGCCAAGCCGGACGGCTTCCTCGCTGTGGCTGGCTTTCTTGAGGAAGCGTTCAAGATAGCGGGCGTGCCGCAGCGCCAGCCGGTGGTCAAGCGACTGCTTGGTTCGCAGGCGCGCTTGATACCAGTCGCTGGCCAGCAAGTTTTCGCGAGTGAAAAGTTTCCTCACTTCAGGATGCTCCAGCCCCCGGCCCTCGTGCTGGCCGTGAAGCATGAGGTGGAGCAGCGCTTTCAGCGGCGGGCAGGCCTGGGCCACGCTGCCGTCGGCGAAATACATTTGGGCCACGCGCTTCTGGGTGGCAATGATGTTGTCCATGCCATCGGCGAAGACGGCCATGTCCTGAAGCTCCGGGCGCAGCCATTCCTCGGTGAAGACGGCGTGCGGATGGTTGAAGACGCGGCCAAAGAACGAACGCACGAACCGGGCGTTGATGCGATGGCCCAGCCGGCTGGCGAAAACACGCCTGCCTTCAAAATCAAAATCCTGGCAGCGCTCCAGGTAATTGTTCTCAATGAGAAATTTCGGGTCGCGTTCCTCGACAGACATACGGCACCAGATTTCCGGCACCAGCAGGCTGACGTCATGATCCACGCGCCCGCGCGGCCCGACATATCCGGCGGCGGTGACGAAGCCGCTGTGCCCCGTCAGCAGCCACGCGACGAGGGCGTTGTTCAGGTCAATGATGGGCGGCAGCGCGTTGAACGGGCCTTTGGTGAGCGCACCTTCCGAACCCGCACCGGTCGTCGAAGGCGACTTGCCGGTCATGCTGCAAATGAACTCCATGAACAGTTCCGGCAGTTCCAGATAGTGAACCGGATTGAACACCGCCAGCGGACGAACGCCCGGTTCCGGCGGATTGTTGCGGCGGCCCGCGAGCACCGCGCCGACGGGCGTGTGAATGGCCTCGCCCAGCGGCACGCGGCGGCGCAGGCGCATCGCCATCTCGGCCAGATACGTTTCGCGCGGCGCGAGCAGGTCGGGCCGGGTTTGAAGATAGCGAGGATTCTTGCTGGGTTTGCCCCCGACAAGACGCGGATGGGCCGAGGAGACGAAATACTTCGGCTCGCCGGATTCAGCGATGCCGAGAATCAGCCGCCGCATCGGCTCGGTGAATTTGTGAAAGCCAATCGAGTCCTCCACCAGCTCGCGCGCCTGCGCCTGGTTGAGCGGCTCGTAGTTGGAGAAGAAATTGTCCGGGCGCGAGAAATCCAGTTCCGTCTGCTTGTCGTAGCCGCGATGAATGGCGTCGTCAGGCCGCTGAAAGAGCCGCTGCTCGCAATTCTGCACGAACTTGACGGCGACCGTGTCGGCGGGGTGGTTGTGATATTTGAGTTCACGCGCGGGCACCACGACCGACGCGGTGATGTCGTCCTCGCGCTGGATTTTGAAGGCGGGCTGAAAATCCTTCCGCAAGCCAAAGGTGCGCCACGCGCCGTCGCCATCGTAGCCGACGCGCAGATAGTTCGTCACCAGCCGGCGGTTGCCGCACTTCAACTCGTTGCCGGGCGTGCCGTTGATGATGTCCACGCTGAAGTGCGCGCGCCAGTCATCGCCCCACTCCGGCTTGTAAAACCGCTTCACCACGAAGAGGAGTTCCTTGATGTATTGCGGCACGGATTCCAGCCACTCGTTGTATTTCGCGGTATATTCGCGGGCGTCGGGCGTCAGCAGCTTGATGACGGAGCCGAGCGAGCGCTCCGCCGAGAGAATCGCCCGCCTGTCCTCCTTCAGCCTGCCTTTGAAACGAGTGGAGTAATCCCGTTGAATCAACTCGGCCACGCGGTCGAAATCCTTTTTGAAATTCGCGACGAAGACCGGGCCTTGAATGATCGCGTCGCTGATGGGCTTGGAGATTTCCGACTTGCCGCCGCCGGAGACGGTGCAGGGCTTGTGGCAGAGCAGCCCCTCGGCCACGGTGCCGACGAGCCGCCACGCGCGGTTGCCCGGCGGCTTTTCCATGTGGACTTTGTAGCCGGAGGGACGGACGTAGGTTTTGTCCGGCAGAAGCCTGATGCCTCTCGTGCCACTGTCGCCCGGCCAGGTGATCTTCTGCCTGTGCAAATCGAAGTGCGCGTCTTCGGGAACGTAGAGAATGTCGGGATGCTTTTTGTCGCTGGCGCAGCCTTCCGGCTGCAACTCCATCACCGCGCCGTAGAGCGAAATCATTTCCTCGAACGAATGCTCCATCGCGCGGACATGGAGGTTGCCGCAGAACTCCTCGCCCAAATCGTAGCTGGGAAAAACCAGCGCGCCGCCCGCGTGCTCCTCCTCGCAGCCGCCGGAGAGGTTCGCGGAATAGCTGATCTGCGTCTTCACCTCCTTCTTGCAGTAGCCGTAGTAGTTGTCCGCAATGAGCGTGACGATGACGCCGGTTTCGTCGCGGCAGGTGAGCTTGAACGCGCCGCCGCCATTGTAGAGTTCCGCTTCCTCGCGCCAGCACATTCCGTCGCGGCGCTGCCGCTCGCTGGCGGCGTCCCAGTGCGGCAGGCCGGCGGATTTCTTCGTCACGCCGACCAGGTGCGGCGCCAGAATCACGCAGCCGGTGTGGCCGTTCCAGTGTTCGGCGTCGAGTCCGGCGTCATTCTCCGGCAGGTAAGGGTCGCCCGCGTTGCCAAAAATGCTTTCGACGAAATCAAGGTTGCTGACGAGGTTGCCCGGTGCGAAGAAACGCGTCTCCATCGTCTTTTCCGGAGAATGGCCGGGCACTGCGGGGCAGACGACGGGCCGCATCAGCAGGGAGACAAAACACTCCGCCGGTTGCGGCTGGGTCGCGGTGAAAGGAAGCCGGAGCAATTCCTTCGGCGGGTTCAGCGCCTGATCGAGCAAGCTGGCAAAGACCACTTTGGGCACCGCAATTTTGTCATCGGGAACCGGCAGGCCGCCTTCGGTGACGTGGAAAATCCCCTGCGTCGTCCGCCGGTCGCTCTTGGGATTGTGCAGCACGCCCTGCCGGACACGATAGGAGCTGACGATGTTGGAAACGAACACATCGCGATCCACCGGCAGCGACAGCACGCGCGCCAGACCGGGGCGATCCAACACCAGTGTCCGCATCGGCAGTTTGCCGACGGGAAGCTCCTGAAGATAATCGTGAAGAAAGGTCTGAATGCGCTGGTCGGCTGGACAGCGGTAATTGGCCAGCAACCGCTCCGACTCGCGGCAGCGGGCCAGCAGCGAAGCGGCCAAGTCCTTGAATTCGGCCCCCGTTGAGGCGACAGCCGAAGGACAGCCCAGCAACGCCAGCTTGAGATCAATGTAGGCGAGCATCTTCGGGTCAGCGCCGGGGTTCGTGTTGGTGGCGGCACTCATTGTGGCGAGTCTTGCAGAAATATCCTGTCGTGACGAATCAGAACACCCCCCGCTTGCTGCTGCTGCTCCTCCTGCTGCACCATGATCTCCTCCTCGAGGTTGGTGATCGGCTGGAAAATGTAGGCGTTGAACAGCGCGCCGCCGATGTCGTTGAGCTTCACCTGGAGCAGGTCAAGGTAGGCGTGGAGACCCTGCGCGAAGACTTCATCAATTGTGCTGAACTGCAGTTCCGCGATGAGCCGGCCGGCGAGCTTCTCGGCGTCGTTGCAAAACTTGCCCTCGGGCACTCGGGAGATTTTCCGCAGCGCGTCGTTCAGTCCGTGGACGCAGAACTGCACGGAGCGCGGGAACTCGTCGCTGTAGATGAGGAACTCGGCGACAAGTTTCGGATGAACCTCGGCGCCATGGATGGATTTGTAAGCGTCCCACCCGCTGCACGAACGGAGGATCGCCGACCACTCAAGCGCCTCGGCCTGGCTGACCGTCGCGGATCCATCCTTCTCCGGCGGCTTCACGTGGCGCACGTCGAGGATGCGCGAGGTCTTGTCGGCGCGTTCGAGAAATTTCCCGGCCTCGGCGAAATACCACCCTTCGTTCCGGATCGAGGTCGCGCGCGACAGGCCGATCAACAGCAGCGACGCGCCCTTGATCTGCTGGAAGAAATCCGTGGGGCTGTCCTTCCACGCCTGCCGCGCCTGCGGAGCGCGCATGAACCAGTAGAGGCGGTTCAGTTCCTCCCAGAACTCGACCGGGATCTGGTCGCGCACCATGCGGGCATTTTCGCGCGCCTGATAGATGGACGAGATGATCGAGTTCGGATTCTCCGTCTGCCAGACGAGGAACTCGGTCACGGCCTTGCCCGTGGCCTTTTTGTGGAGTGCGAAGAACTGCTCGTCGTCGCCGGTGGCCAGCACGATCGGCAGCCAGTGCTCGGCCAGCCGCTGCTCGTCGAGGTTCCGGTAATCGAGGAGCTGCTGCAAATTCACGTCCACGATGCGCGCGATGTTCTCGGCGCGCTCGATGTAGCGGGACATCCAGTAGAGGCAGTTGGCGACGCGGGAGAGCATGGGTAAATTATGAGGGATGAATTATGAGGGATGAATGGGCCGATGGCCGGGCTGCTCGCGGAGGGATTTCATAATTCATACCTCATCCTTCATAACTTTCTTACTCGTCCCCATACAAAACCCACGTGTCCTTGCTCCCGCCGCCCTGCGACGAGTTGACGACGAGCGAACCTTTCCGCAACGCCACGCGCGTCAGCCCGCCGGGAACAATGCTGATCTTCTCGCCGTAGATGATGTAGGGCCGCAGGTCAACGTGCCGGCCCTCGAAGGTGCCGTTCTCGATGTGCGTCGGGTGGCGCGAGAGCGAGATCATCGGCTGGGCGACATAGTTGCGCGGATCCTTCTCGATGGCGCCGCGAAACCTCTCGATTTCTTCCTTCGTCGCCTTCGGCCCCATCAACATTCCGTAGCCGCCGGACTCATTCGCCGCCTTCACAACGAGCTGTGAAAGGTTTTCGAGGATGTATTTTTTGTCCGCGTCCTCGCTCGCGAGATACGTCGGCACATTCGGGATGATCGGCTCCTGATCGAGGTAGTATTTGATCATCCTCGGCACAAAGTAATACATCACCTTGTCGTCGGCGATGCCGGTGCCGATGGAGTTCGCGAGCGACACGTTCCCCGCGCGATAGGCGTTCACGATGCCGGGCACGCCGAGCATCGAGTCGCGGCGGAACACCGTCGGGTCGAGAAAATCATCGTCAATGCGCCGGTAGATCACATGCACCGGCTGAAGCCCCTTCGTCGTGCGCATGAACACGCGGGCGTCGCGCACCAGCAGGTCGCGGCCCTCGACGATCTCGATGCCCATCTGCCGCGCGAGGTAGGTGTGCTCGAAGTAGGCCGAGTTGTAGGCGCCCGGCGTGAGCAGCGCCACCGTCGGATCCGCCACGCCGGCGGGCGCGATGTGCTGAAGCATCTTCAGCAGCTCCTGCGGGTAGTGCTCGACCGGGCGCACGCCGATCTGCCCGAACATCTCCGGGAACGACCGCTTCATCGCGCGGCGGTTTTCCAGCACGTAGCTCACGCCCGACGGACAACGCCCGTTGTCCTCCAGCACCATCCAGCCGCCGTCCGCGCCGCGGAGGAGGTCGGTGCCGCAGACGTGGATGTAAATGTCCTTCGGCACGTTGAAGTTCACAAACTCGCGCCGGAAATGTTTTCCCGACAGGATGTAAAACGGCGGGATGATGCCGTCCTTGATGATCTTCTGCTCGTGGTAAATGTCGTGGAGAAACAGGTTCAGCGCCGTGATGCGCTGCACCAGCCCGCGCTCAATCGCGTCCCATTCCTTCCCGGAAATGATGCGCGGCAGCAGATCGAACGGGAAAATCTTCTCCGTGCCCGCCGAGTCGCCATAGACGTTGAAGGTGACGCCCTGCCGCAGGAACGCCAAGTCCACCGACTGCCGCTTGAGGTCAAACTCCGCCGGCGTCATCGCCTCGAAGATTTGGCGGAACCGCCGGTAATGCGGGCGCGTCTGCCCGCCCTTTTCGATCATCTCGTCAAAAAATCCGTCGTGCTCGTAGCGTTGCAGCATGGCTTGTTTCGTTTTGCCCACGGCGGCAAATAATCGGCAGGAACTTGGGTTTCACAACTCAAATCCATGCGGCATCCGCACGCCGGGGACAACCATGCAGCAACCGTGCCACGGCTTTCAAAACTTCTTTGATGCGCCACAGCGCAGGCGAGTTGCTTTGAAAATCCGTGTTTCGTCCGTATTCAATCCGTGGCCGGAATGAATTTTCCGGTTCAGATGGAATGGCCTTCGGACGACTTTGTGCAAGTAGGGACTGAACTCACGGTGCTGACTGAATATCTGCCGCCCTTCGGACAAGGCGGAAGAGTGCTGCCTTTGAGGAAAGCAAGAATGTCGGTGGTCGTGACGGTGTCTGTTGCCTGCTTCTTGTTTTCCAAAGCCCACTGCTGCATCGCACCGTCTATCTGTTTGAGGTTGGCGATGCAAGCGCTTTTCGGAGCAGGGCCAGACCGAACAAAATTGGGTGCAATAATGGCTACAACAAGCCCCGCAACCGTGCCCCACGCCAACAATATGTCCCAACGGAATCTGGTTCGCGATTCTATCAATGCTTCGGGATTATCCAATGGCTGGGGCATACTCGTTTATTCTCGAAGCTTTCAATTCCGTGCCTCCGTGGTTCCTTACTCCAGCCGCTTGATCGAGACGTTGCGAAACGCCACGGGGTCGTTGTGGCCCGCTAAGCCGAAGTGGCCGCTCGTGCGATCCTTGCCGGGATGCGCCTTGTTCGCCATGAACTCGGTCACTTTGCCGAGGTCGGTGTTGAGGATGATGGTGCCGTTGAGTTCCACCTTGAGGGTCGAGCCTTTGACGGTGACTTCCTGAAAATTCCACTCGCCGGCGGGCCGCAGATAGCCGCGATGCGCCGCGACCATGCCGTAGGCCGAGCCGTGCGCCTGGCGCGGGTCGAGCTTCTTGTATTTCTCGTGGCCGTCGTCGAGCACCTGCAATTCGCACATTCCGACGTAGGCCGTGTCGCCGTCGCCGGGATAGCGGAGGGCGAGGCCATTGTTGCCGCCGGGCGGGAGCTTGAACTCCACGCGCGCCACGAAGTCGCTGAACTCGTCCTTCGTGTGAATCGTGCCGCCCTTGTGCGGCAGGCAGACAACCGCGCCGTCCACGATTTCATAATTCTCCACCGGCCCGGCCCAGCCGGTGAAATCCTTCCCGTTGAAGACGGACTTAAAGCCTGCGCCACCCTTGCTCGCGAGAATCTTGTTCGCCTCGTCCGCCGGAATCTCGCGGACGAACAGATTGCGCCAGCGGATTTCGCCGCCGTGCGTCTGGAGTTGAATCGGCCCCTTGGCGAGAATCGGAATCTGCCCGCCCGCCGCCGTGGGCTTGCGATCCCAGTAATTTTCCATCAGCGCGTGATCCACCACGAGCTTGCCGTTCAGCCACACGCTCGTGCGCGCACCGACTTGGATGATGCGGAACTTGTTCCATTCGCCGAGCGGCTTGTCGGCCAGCATGGAAGGGTCTTTGCCGGGCGCGCCGACGCTGTTGTTCCAGAGGCCGCCGGAACCCTTGGCCTTGCCGAAGCCGCGCGGGTCTTCCTCGCCGGAATCCCAAATCTGCACCTGCGGCACGCCGCGCAGATAGATGCCGCTGTCGGCCTTGGGCACGGTCTTGTATTCGATGAGCAGCTCGATGTCGCCGAAGTTTTTGTCCGTGGTGAGGTAAAGCCCATGGCCGTCGTTGACGAGTTCGCCGTTCTGGGCCGTCCAGTGCTCGCGGATATCGGGGAGGCTGGCGTCCTTGCGCTGCTGCAATTCCTCCGGCGCAAGCGAGAGGTAGCTGCGCGGGTCGGTGGTCTTCTCGCCCCACCAGCCGGTGAGGTCGGTGCCGTTGAAAAGCGCGGTGAAGCCCTTCGGCGGCGCGGCGGCGGACGCGGTGCCCGGCGATGCCGTCGCCAGCGCGAGGCCGAGCAGCAGGGAGGCGGAGAAGGATGGGAGCAAGTTGTGATTCATGGGCAGAGTGACTAGCTGAATGGCGGAATTATTCAAGCGTCGAAATCACAAACACAAACCGGCTTGCAGTGAAATGTTCGTCCGCTAGCCTTTGCCAACTCTATGAAGAAAAATTTTCTCGCCGCCGCCGCGCTGTTCCTCGCGCTCGCCGCTCCCGCCGCCGAGCGCCAGCGCAAGCTCGTCATCATCGCCGGCAAGCCGAGCCATCCGCCGCTCATGCACGAGTTCCGTGCCGGCTCGCTGCTGCTGGAGAAATGTCTCAAACAGAGCTACCCGCAGCTCAAGGTCGAAGTCCACACCAACGGCTGGGTGGCGGAGGAAAGGACGTTCGCCGACGCGGACGGCATTTTCATCTACGCCGACGGCGGCGCGAAACATCCCGCCGTCGTGGACGGCCATCTCGAAACGCTGCGCGCCTTGATGAAACGCGGCGTGGGCCTCGGCTGTGGACACTACGGCGTCGAGGTGGTGCCCGACCAGGGCGGCGCGGAGTTCAAGGAATGGATTGGCGGCCACTACGAGAACGGCTTCTCGTGCAACCCCATCTGGGACGCGGAATACAAATCGTTTCCCCAGCACCCCATCGCGCGCGGCGTGCAACCCTACACGACCAAGGACGAATGGTATTTCAACATGAGATTCCGCGACGACATGAGCGGCGTCACGCCCATCCTCGTCGCCAAACCCAGCGACGCCACGCGCAACGGCCCGTATGTCTATCCCAAGGGGCCTTATCCGCACATCCAGTCCGCGAAGGGCCGCGACGAAACGATGATGTGGGCCGTCGAGCGCGCGGACGGCGGGCGCGGCTTCGGCTACACGGGCGGGCATTTCCACTTGAACTGGGGCAACGACCAGCAGCGCAAAATCATCCTCAACGCGCTCGTCTGGCTCGCCAAGGCCGAGGTGCCGAAGAACGGCGTCGAGTCGAAAATCACCGAGGCGGACTTGATGGCGAACCTCGACCCGAAGCCCGCGCCGAAGCCGCCGGTGAAGAAGTAACCGAGTTGGTGGCAAGGAACCGACTACGGCAGCGGCACCGCTTGATAAAACCGCCGCGCGGAACCGGGCGAGTCGTAATCAATGTAGATGTAGGGTTGTGCGGGCAGGGCGATGTTGGTCAGTGTCGTCCAGTTGGTGCTGGCGAGGTTGGTCGTGTATTCAACGCGATAATTCGCACCGATGGGGCCGTTGATGACCACTCCCGCGAACATCTTCAAATCCACGAAGGCCAGGCTGGCTGCCGTGCTATAATTCGTGCCGCCGGTATTCATTACGGCCACGTCGTAGAAGCCGATGTTGGTGAGGGTGCTGACCGGAATGATGTAGCTGCTGCCAGTCGCCCCGGGAATCGCCGTGCCATTCAGCCGCCACTGATAAGTCAACCCGCTTCCCGTTGCGCTCACGCTGAACGTCACGCCACCGCCAAAACTCACCGTCTGGCTCGCGGGAGGCACGGTAATTTGCGGGGAACTTACACTACTGTTCAGAGTCAACGGGTCAGGGGCGGCAAAGCTCGCGGTCGGGTTAATGTCGCCGGTAAATTGAGATTCCACTTCGCCGCGCAGTTGCTTGGCTCCGCTGTTGGTTGCCGGCACTTGCACCGTGTAACTCATCGTAATCGGGCTGGGCGGCAGGCTGCCCGTCCATACAATTTCGCCAAACTGCGATTCAGGGCTGCCATTGCCCGTTGCGCTCACCAAAGTCCAGCCCGCAGGCAGTTGCGGACGCCATATCAATGAGAGCAAGGTGCCCGTGTAAGTGAACGTGCATGAAACCGTGACGGTGGAGCCGGGCGTGTAGTTGGTCGAGGAATGAGTGATGCCGCCCACGGAAGCCAGCCGGAACGATTTGGCCGACTTGGAACTCGCCGCAAATCCCGATGCCGCGCCCGGTGCGTAGCCATCCGCGCCCGCCGCGTCCGCGTGATAGGCTCCCGCCCGCCAATAGGCGAGCACCCGGTTCACTTCCGTTCCATCAATCAGCCACGCCGGATCGCGATAGTCAGCAGTGTGCCGCGCGCCATTCGTGGCCCCGCTGCCCGCCGCGAAGCCATCCGCCCCCAGCGCATTGACGGAATAAGCACCCGCCCGCCAGTAGGAAAGCACGCGGTTGACCTCCGTGCCGTCAATCAGCCAGCGCGCGTCACGATAATCGGCGGCATGGTAGGTGATGGCGTCCAGATTAAGTGTGTGGTTGGTGGTGGCCGGGTTGATCATGCCGTTCATCTGGTAGTCCACCTGCGAGGAAATCGCTTTTGTTCCTGTGTGTCCCGCCGGGACTGCCACATTGAAAGTGAAGTTGATGGGGTTGGCGGTGAGCGCGGCGGTGAACACAATCTCGCCGCTCTGCGCTTCAGGGCTTCCATCACCGGCTGCCCCGGTGAGCGTCCAGCCTGCGGGCAGAGCGGGACGCCAGCCGAGCGAGAGCAATTGCCGGCCCGCAGGATAAGTGAGCTGGCAAGCAATCGTGTTGGTCGTTCCCGCGCGATAACCCGCCGCGCTTTGAACAACGGTTACTGCGTTGGTGGTGGGAGGCGGAGAAGTCGGCTGCAGCACCAAGCCGGACTGACCACCAAAGGTGAGGTAGGCTGGCAAGAGTGGCGATTGAGTGCCAGTGTTTTGTGTCCAATCAATCGAAGCTCGGTTCGTAGCCGTCTCGTAGGCTCCGGGGTTTCCTACACTCCCCTGCCATGACCTGAAACGAAAATAAGCGGGCGTATTGTTGCCAAGGCTGGTGTAGCCAACTCCATAGTCAAAATACGGTGCATCCCCGGTGATTGCGTTCGTGATTGTGCCAAGCCCGGTGGTCACGGGAGACAGGCTGTTGGAGTTCAGGCCGGCCAGCAGAACCACATAAATGCTTCCATTGCTCGGTGCCGGGGTGGAAGTGTTTTCGACGAAAATCACGAAATTCGCATCGTAACTGTTAAAGTAAATAGGGCCGCTGGGCGCAGAGGTTTGCGAAATACTCAAAATGATGCTTCCTGAAACTCCGCCGAATCCATCCACGGCGATTTGGTAAGCAGTGCCACCGACAGCATTGAAGGTGACACGGCTCGTAGTGTTGCCACCGCCATCGTCGTCGCTTGCCACCAATGTCAGTCCGCTGACCGTCGTGCCGGTGTAAATTCCCAAGACCGTGTCGAAGCTGCTGCCTATCGTGTCAATCGTCACCGTTCCGCTGGTTGGGGCGGTCCATGTCCACCAGACTGATTTGCCGCCGCTGATGTTTGCATGATTTGGTTCATTGGACTCTTTGCTGGCGTTGACGTTGCTGCCGCTGACAGTGAGATTAGGTGCTGCAATGCTGATCCGGTTGGCAAAATTGTCGTTGGCCGGTCCGGCTCCAACCGTGACCGTGATAGGCCCTGCCACGTTGTTGCCTTCATTTGATTCGGGAACGGAACTCGTGAACGAATCAATGTAACACCACGCCTGATACGTGCCGACGGGCGCGTTGGTGCGCGTAAGGGTCACGATTTGGGTTTGTCCCGCGCCTAGGGAAGCAATCGAAGTATATTGTTCCCCTTCGTTCGTTTGACCAGGTGCGGTGGGAAGATCGTAAAACAAATCGATGAAGAAACTCTGCGTGATGCTCGCGCTGCCTTGATTCACAGCGGTCAGTTGATAAATCACTGTCGAACCTGAAACGGAAGCGGTGAAATTAGTGATGAGCAAATCCACATTGAGAATACTTGTTCCCGTTCCCGATGCCGCGATGGTGTTGACGCCGCTAGTTTTGTCGGAATTAACCGTGACTGTGCCACCGTAATTGGTCACGGCGCTTGGAGAGAATGTAACCGTCACATTTTGCGAGCCACTCGCTACAATCGTGCCTGACGACCAGTTGCCGCTGAAGCCGCTCGGGTAACTGATGCTGCTGACGGTCAATGTCGAGTTGCCGGTGTTGGTAATAGTCAGTGTGCTCTGTGCGGGCGAGCCGAACGCGATATTGCCGAACTCCAAGTTGCCGCTCAACGAGATGATTTTGGTCGGAGTGGCCGTGAAGTATGCAGTAACATTCCGATAGCTGTTCATCGTGACGCTGGCCGTGTTGGCCGATAAACTGTCCACCCCGCTCCACGATGAAAACGTGTAGCCACTGTTTGCGCTGGCCGTGAACGAAACCGTCTGGCCGGGGTTAAACCACGGAGGGCTGCCCGAACCGAAAGTTATGCTCAAGTAACCGCTGCTGGGCGGACTGACTGCGGTGTCCAGTAGATACTGCGTGGAAAAGCTGGCCGTGTAGGTTGTGGCGGAACCGGGCGTGGTGATCGTGTGCGACGACGCCCCGATGTCGCTCCACAAGGAGAATGTGTAGCGAGTGTGGTTGTCGCCCGAATACTGCGTCGTCGGTGTGCTGATGGTGTGAGTTGAACCCGCCGTCCAGTTCAACGTCACCGGCGTCGTCGTGGCTGTGCCGCCATCAACCGACACCAACAATCCCGAAGGCGAGGACGCCAGCGTGATTGCTACTGTGGGCGTAGCCACATAAGTCCCCGTCGCGGTCGTAGTCTGGCTCGCGCTGACCGTGACCGTCTGACTGCCCGGTGTTGTCCAGCCGCTCACCGTGTTGAACGTCACGGTATGGCTGCCCACTGACAAACCCGAAACCGTCGCGCCGCTGTTCTGCAACGCGCCACCATCCACCTGCCATTGCGCTCCGGCACTTACCGCTCCGGCTGGTGCAAGACTCACCTGCAACGAACCGGTCTGCGGTATCGCCACATAAGTTCCCGTCGCCGTCGTGGTCTGGCTCGCGCTGACCGTCACCGTTTGACTGTCCGGCGTCGTCCAGCCGCTCACCGTGTTGAACGTCACAGTATGAGTGCCCACCGACAGGCCCGAAACCGTCGCGCCGCTGTTCTGCAACGCGCCACCATCCACCTGCCATTGCGCTCCGGCGCTTACCGCTCCGGCTGGTGCAAGGCTCACCTGCAACGAACCGGTTTGTTCCCAGAGGACGCTGAAAGGTTGCCAGGGTGCGTAGAGTAGCGGATCAGCTTGTTGAAGGTCAGCATCGCCGACTGTCCAGTAATACTGGGGCTGAAGTTCGCCAAACCGTGACAGCACGGTGTTCCACCGGCTTTCGCTTACCGTGAGTGTGTTCATTCCTGAAGAAAACACGTTGCTTAATACCACAATAAGCTCAGGAGCCGGATTGGTTGTGATATAAATCTTGTTGCTACAACTTCCAGTGAAAGACCATGTGAACGTCGGCGCACCGCTGACAACCACTCCAGTGGCTGGATTCAGGAGCGTGGCTGAACAGGGTTGTGGGTTATAAGTCCCGATCGCCGTAGTCGTTTGGTTGGCGGTGACGGTCACGGTCTGGTTGCCCGGCGTCGTCCAGCCGCTCACCGTGTTGAACGCCACCGTATGAGTGCCAACCGACAGGCCCGAAACCGTCGCGCCGCTGTTCTGCAATGCCCCGCCGTCCACCTGCCACTGTGCGCCCGCACTCACCGCGCCCGCCGGTGCAAGGCTTACCTGCAACGAACCGGTTTGGGATATCGCCACATAAGTTCCCGTCGCTGTCGTGGTCTGGCTCGCATTGACCGTGATCGTTTGACTGCCTGGTGTCGTCCAGCCGCTCACCGTGTTGAATGTCACGGTATGGCTGCCAACGGACAGGCCCGAAACCGTCGCGCCGCTGTTCTGCAACGCGCCGCCGTCCACCTGCCATTGTGCTCCCGCGCTCACCGCGCCCGCCGGTGCAAGGCTTACTTGCAGTGAACCCGTTTGCGGTATGACCACATAAGTTCCGGTCGCCGGAGTCGTCACGTTGGCGGTGATTGTCACGTTCTGACTGCCGGGTGTTGTCCAACCGCTCACCGTGTTGAACGCTACGGTATGGCTGCCAACGGACAGACTGGAAACAATCGCGCCGCTGTTCTGCCATGCGCCGCCGTCCACCTGCCACTGCGCGCCCGCGCTCACCGCGCCCGCCGGCGCAAGGCTTACCTGCAACGAACCGGTTTGGGGTCTCGCCACATCAGTTCCGCTCGCCGTGGTGGTCTGACTCGCATTGACCGTGACCGTTTGACTGCCCGGCGTTGTCCAACCACTCACCGTCTTGAATGCGACGGTATGACTGCCAACGGATAAACTGGAAACGGTCGCGCCGCTGTTCTGCAAAGCTCCGCCGTCCACCTGCCACTGTGCGCCCGCACTCACCGCGCCCGCCGGTGCAAGACTCACCAGCAATGAGCCGGTTGGCGAAGCGCTAATAACGTAGGATTGCAACGCACTCATGTCGCCATAGAAGACATCCAAATCAACCTCGGAAGGGATGCCGGCAACAGATCCGTGCCAATCATATTGCTTAAATACTGCCTGCGAAAAATTACCAACATTCGATGGTTGAGTGGTAGTTCCGTCGGGACTTGCGAACCATAATGGATAGGAGGTAGCAGGGCTTGTAAGACGTGAAACAAATCGCCCATCCATGTAAAGAATTGGGTCGGCACCTGTGAGACGTTTTACCTCTGTCGCCCAGCGGCTCACCCAATCCGTGAGCTGTGCATTACTCATTGTCGTCAACGAGTCGTCGTCTTCAAAATCAAGAACCGGACGCAAATTGCCGGAAATGATGAAAGCCCCGGCAATTGAAACAAAGTAGCCAGCTTCCGCTTCAGGGCTATCTCCGTAAGAAGGTCTGGCAAAATGATACGGCGCGACTAACAAACCGGCGTTCTTGGCTCCAACCATATTCGCTGAAAACTTGTCATCAGAAAAGTCAACACTCTCTGTTGCTTTGATAAAGGCATAGTCGCGCCCCGCTAGTTTTACTTGGCTCCAGTTAATCACGCCTTGCCAGTGGGAAACATCGACTCCGTAGATAAGACTAACTCCACCACTCCCGGTCTGTATTACAGTAACTGTCGATGGACTTCCGGTGGCACCAGTTGCAGTTATCTGAATTGTTCCTGAATGCTGCGCGCCGGTGTTCGCCGTAAATGAGACATTGATGGTGCCGCTGTTCCCGCCGCTGCCGCCAGATGTAATGGTCAACCAAGAAGATCCGCTAGTGACGCTCGCAGAATAGCTCATCGTGCCGCTGCCAGTGTTTGAGACATCAAAGCTCGTATTGCCCGCGCCAGCAGCTACTGATCTTGTAAGTGGATTTACGGTCAGCGACGGTGTCGCTGGCTGGCTGACGGTGAAGTTATTGTCGCTGTTATCTTGGGCCAGAACCACCGTGTTCACGTCCAGCGCCCGCACCCGCACCTTCACGCTGGAGGAATTGAGCGCGCTCGGCACCGTCCAGCTAAAGGATCGGGCACCCGGCGTCAGCGCGGAACTGGCATTGACGTAGGTGGCGAAGTTGTCAGTCGA
>JACRJY010000101.1 GCA_016235585.1 Verrucomicrobiota bacterium
AAGAGGAGGAAGGCGTTGGCGCAGTGGAGGGCGATGTTGACCGCGCGGAAGCCGCGCGGGTTCATGCCGTCGAGGAGGTAGTTGAGATGGAAGGTGAGATAGGCGACGGGGCGCAGGATGAAGTTGGTGGACAGGTCGCGAGGCAGCCCGATCCGCTCCGCATACGTCGCAAAGGAGGAAAAGTCGCCGCCTTGGAACACAAAACTCCGCGTGTCGTGGAGCAGCGGATTGTTCAGCAAATACATCTGGTCATCGAACACGAAGGGGAAGGACAAGGTGTGCCCGTAGAGCAACAGGCCGATGCCACCGAAGCCGCACAAAACAACAAGGCGAAACCCAAAGTCGTTCCAAAGCCTGTCAGTCGAATGAGGGATGGCCGGCTGCGATGCAGCGGACGCGTCACCCGCCAAAGGCAGGTGGCTTCCCGGTCGCATTTTCTTCAATCGCTTCACAAGCCGGCTTTCAAAATCAGCTTGCGGACGGGCACCCTCTGTGGCTGCGCCAGGCTCCATCCGCTTCTCGCTGGATGGAGCCAGACTAGTGGATGACGACCCTCCGAAAAATCGGCGCGCACCCGAAACAGTCATTGGAATTATTCCTTACGGCGTGTGGGGAAAATCCCCTTGGAAGCTTGCGCCAAAAAAAGCGCGGGACGGCGCCGCGCCCCGGCTCAAATCTCGCCGGTCTGGAATGTCCACCGGATGGCCCGCTGCAGCAGATCGGCGCCGGAGGAGCAGTTGAGCTTGAGCTTGATGTTGGCGCGGTGGGCCTCGACCGTCTTGATGCTGATGTGCAGGCGTTCGGAGATTTGCTGCGCGCTGAATCCCTTTCCGACCAGCCCCAGCACCTCCAGCTCGCGGTCGGTCAGGGCGTTGAACTCCGCACTGCGGGAATTTTCGCTTCCGCCGGTGAACTTGTTGAGGATGCTGCCCGTGATGGACTTGCTTACATACACCCCGCCGTCAAGCACGCACCGGATGGCGTCCAAAACCTTGTCGGACGCCTCGCGCTTCATGATGTAGCCGCGGGCCCCGGCGTGGAGCGCCCGCTCGGCATAGACGGATTCATCGTGCATGGACAGCACGAGAATCAACACGCCGGGAAAGCGCACTTTGAGATCCTTGATCAATTCCATCCCGCGCTCATTCTTCAGGGAAACATCCACGACCGCCAGATCGGGCTGCGACTCCGCAGCGGCCTTGAGGGCGCCGGCGCGATCCTCCGCCTCGCCGCACACGGTGAGATCGGCCTGCTGGTTGACGAGCTGGCTGATGCCCTGCCGCAACAGCGGGTGGTCGTCCACCAGCAGGATTCGTTTCTTCGATCTGGATTTCTCGTGGGGCATGAAGCGCCGCTTCAATCTAGTGAACTCCGGGGCAGCACGCAAGCCACGACCGTGCCGCACGGGTCTCCGCGCCGGACTTCGATCCGTCCCCCAATGGTGCGGGCGCGGTAGTCCATGATCTCCAGGCCCAGCCCTTTTCGGGGGCGGAGCTCCGGGATGCCGCACCCGTCGTCGCTCACCGTCAAGGTGATGTTATTGCTGTTGTCGTCGGGTTCCAAGGCGAGCTTGACGGCCTTGGCACCGGAATGGCGGAGGGCGTTTTGAACGGCCTCCTGCGCGATGCGGTAGAGATTGGTGGCCGCCACCTGATTCGCGATGGGAACGGGCCGCGCGCAATCAAAGTCACATGAGAGCCTGCCGGTCTTTCGCACGATGTCGGCCAGCTCCCGCAACGCCATCATCAGCCCGGCCGGCTCGTCAATCACCGGATGCAGGCCGCGCGTGACCTGCCGCACCTGCTCGATGCTGTCGTTGATCAGCCGGGTGATCTGCGCCGCCTCCTTTTCCTCCTCCGCCAGCCGGCCGGTGAGTTTGTGCTGCAGGCTGCGGCTGAAGAGGGAGATGCCGGTCAGTTGCTGGCACACGCCGTCGTGCAAATCCTGCCCGATGCGGCGCTGCTCGCGCTCGCTGATGTCCAGCACCTCCTTCTCAAGCCGCTCGCGATGGGCGATGTCCACGTAAAGAAAGGCGGTGCTCGTGGCCGCGAGGAGCACCGCGAACAGGCCGCCCAAAATGACCGCCAGCCCTGTGCGCCGGGCCAGGGTGTTCGCGTAGTGCTCGCGCTCCGCGAGAAATTGCTGCTGCAGGTTCTCGATCTTCGCGGCCACCTGCCGGAGTTCGTCCATCACCTCCTTGCCCGGCCCGGTCACGCCCAGCGCCGCCTCAAAGCCTTCCAGCCTCCGCGTCTCCACGGTGATCTTCAGCCGGCCCAGGCGCTCGCGCGCCAGCCTTTCCAAATCGGTGAGATATTTCCGGCCCTGCGGGCTGCGCACCAGGGCGCGCAAGTTCTTCAAGTCCTCCTCCACCAGGCTGATGGTCGAGCGATAGAGGCTCAAGTAGCGCTCGCTGCCCGTGATGACGTAGCCCCGGGCCTCGCTCTCCGCGCTCACAATGTCCGCCAGCGTGTCCCGCAAAACCGAGATGGTTTTCAGGGTGCGGGCGACATTCTCGGCGGACTCGGCAAACTGGACGGTGCTGCGATAGGAGACGAGGCCGATGCCCGCCAAAACGAGGATCGCCAGCGAGAATCCAATCGCAATCTTCCGGCCCGGGCTGATGGTAATTTGGGTCATGCGCCAGACAACTTGAAAAATCCGCCGCCTGCTATCCGCTTCGTTCACCGCGATGCGAGGCATTAACCAGCCCCAGCACTTCATCCAGTCTTCCCGTCACGACATGGTTGGCCGCCCGCCGGACGCGCTCCGACTTCGGCTGGAAGGCCACGGACAAGCCGGCGGCGCGCAACATTCCAATGTCATTCTCACCATCGCCGACCGCCAGCACCGCTCGCGCGGTGATGCCCATGCGCCGGGTGAGAAATCGCAAGGTGTTCAGCTTGTCGTAAGCCAGCCGGCCTTTGCGCCCGCTGCGCATCGTCGGGGCGAGGGTGAGCACCCCGGTCGCCGATTCGCGCCGGAATTCCAGCACGTTTGCCAGCGCAAAATCCGCGAAGACGCGCCGCCGCACGATCTCGGCGGCAAGGTGGTAACTGTCGCTCACGACGCCGACGCGATAGCCCAGCTTGCGCAGGCCGACGACGGTTTCGACCGCGCCAGGGATGAGCGGCAGTTCCCGGGCGGTGCGTTCGAAGACCTCCTTCTTCACTCCCCGAAAGATGCCGGCGATGCGTCGGGCGCGGGTTTCGGGCGTGAGGTCGTAGCGGTCAAGATACTTCGCCAGCTTCGCCGCGCGCCCCGCGCGCCGGGCGAGTTCGACGATGAAGCGCCCGTTCAGCAGCGTCCCATCCATGTCGAAGAGGGCCAGCCGTTCCACCACGCCGACTTGCGAGAGAATGCGTTCGGGATGGGCGCGATCAATCCGCTCCCGCTCGCGCGCCTGGCGGACATAGGTGAGGCGAACCCGTCCCAGCACTGCGGCGCGCTCCAGGATCGCGCGGGCGACCTGGGTGGCCATTTCACCAAGGCGATCCAAATCCTGGCTGTCGTGCTCGATGTGGCCGATGTCCACCTCCGTGAGGCGGGCGCCCAGCGCGTGCGCATCAATCAGCAAACCAATGTCCACGCCATAATCGTTCTCAAAGTTCAAGCGATGGAGCAGTTCCCTGCGGACCGCGATGACGCCGCCCAGCGGCTGCTCGAACGATGCCAGTTCCGGGAAATAGGTTCGCAGCAGCGGCCGGGCGGTGAGCACGGTGACGCGGCCCGCGCGGCGCGAAAAGCTCGCTTTTGAAAAGTCCGCTTCGCCGCGCAACACCGGCTCAACCATCACCCCGACCAGATCCTTGCGCAGTCCCGCCAGGTCGCCATCCAGATAGAGCAGCGTTTGATGGCGCGCGGCCAGCAAACCGTCCTGCATGGATGCCCCCTTGCCGAGCAGGGTGCTGGTGATGACCCGGGCGCCCGCCTCCTGGGCCAGTTCCGGCGTGCCATCAATCGAGCCGTCGTCCACGACGATGACTTCGCCGACCAGCGGGCTGCGCAGCGCAAGCCGGATCACCGAGGCGATGCGCTCGGACTCGTTCAGCACGGGAATGACGACTGAAACAAACCGATCCTCTGGTTTTTGGGGCCAGTCAAACTGCGGCAACGCATGAACAAGTTCGCTGCGCGGTTCAACTCCCCGTCCAGACAGAGAACCCTTCCGGGATGATTTCTTGCGTGGCATGACGTTCCGCACCATACCGCGACGAATCACGCGCCGACAAACAAAAGTTGCCGGCCGGCAGCGATCCGGCGGGCTGACTCCGGGCCGCCGGTCGTGATCTGGGGGAGAACGGGCGGCTCACTGGTGAGAAGCGACCGCTCATTTTGCGCCTCGTCGGTTGGAGAAATGTGAAAAGTATCTGCCCCAAAAAAACGCCGCCGCGAAAGCAGAACTACCGCCCCTTCACCCGCCGCATCGTGGCGCGCTTCATCTCGCGGTCGGCGTCGCGCTTCTTGATGTCCTCGCGTTTGTCGTGGGCGACCTTGCCCTTGCCGACGCCGAGCAGAACCTTCACCTTGCCGTTCTTCCAGTAGAAGGAGAGCGGGACGATGACGTGGCCGGCGACGGCGGCCAGCTCGAAGAGCTTGCGGATTTCGCTCCGGTGCAGGAGCAGCTTGCGGAGGGACTTGGGCTGGTGGTTCTCGCGGTTGCCGTGGCTGTATTCGTCAATGTGCGCGTTGTGGAGAAAAACCTCGCCGCGCTCCACGCGCGCAAAGGCGTCGCTGATCTGCCCGCGTCCGGCGCGCAGCGACTTGACCTCGGTGCCGTGCAGGACGATGCCCGCCTCGAGCGTTTCCAAAATGTGGTAGTCCCGGCGGGCCTTCGAGTTGGTGAGGATGTCGGCCACGGGAAAAAGCCGGAGGGAACTCCGGTGGGAAGGGGGCGGCGTGCCGGAAGCGCGCCGCACAAAGAACGGCTTAACTGCTGCTCTTGCGGCGGCGCTTGACCGGCGCTTCGGCGGGCTTGGCCTCGGCCATTTCCCAGCCCATCTTCTCGTCGTTCAACTCGACGAGCGCGATGTCCGCCGCGCCCAGGCCGGCGGTCTCGATGATCAGCGGGCGGCTGCCCGCGCCGCCGCCGGAGTTGAGCTGGCGCACGCGGCGCGAAACGAGGTTGATGAGCACGTTGGGGTTGCCCACCTTCTGCAGCGCCTGTTTGACGTATTCGGAGTTCATAGGGTTCGTGCCGTTCACCGGCAGGGCTGGGGAGAATAGGGCTTGACCGCCCCGGTGCAATAGAAATTTTTGCCCATGCGAATTGACTTTCCGGCCTCTCCTTGGGTAACACCCTCGTTTAAGTTACGGCACCGTCCAGCATGCTTTCAAAAATGCCCAGTCCGCGCCTAGCCCGGCTCTCGTTGCGACTCGTTCTGTTGAGCGCCGCGCTCTCGGCGCTCTCCGTCTGGGCCTGCTCGGTGCCGGTGTTCCGCTACGCGCTGGAAAAATGGCCGGCGGATCCGTATCAGGCCGTCGTGTTTCATCGCGGGCCGCTTTCGGAGGCCCAGCGCGCCGTGGCCGGCAATCTCGGCACGAACGGACTGGCTGGGCAGCTTCACGCGAACCTTTCCCTGCGGCTGGTGGATTTGGAGCAGAATCCGAAACCGGAGTTGCTCGAACTGTGGCGGCAGTCGGGCGGCGGCACGTTGCCCTGGCTGGCGGTGAGGTATCCGCTGGCGATGCGTTCGCCGGGGACAGTCTGGGCCGGCCCGCTCGCGGAGACGGCGATTCAGCCGCTGCTTGATTCCCCTGTCCGCAAGGAAATCACCGAACGGCTGGTGGAGGGCCAGAGCGCCGTCTGGGTGCTGCTGGAAAGCGGCGACCGCGCCCGCGATGACGCCGCCGCCGCGCTGCTCGAACCGCGCCTCGCCTATCTCGCCGCCACGCTCAAGGTGCCGAAACTGTCCGAGGAGGACATTGCCAAGAAGCTGGTCTCCGTGCCGGAGTCGGAGCTGCGGGTGGAGTTCTCGCTGCTGCGCCTGGCGCGCGGCGACCCGGCGGAACAGCCGTTCATCCAGATGCTGCTGGGCCTGGAGGCGGATCTCAAGGAGGCCGCCGAGCCAATCGTTTTTCCCGTTTTCGGGCGGGGCCGCGTCCTGTATGCGCTCGTCGGCAAGGGGATCAAACACGAGACGATTGATCAGGCGGCGATGTTTCTCATCGGGCGGTGCTCCTGCGAAATCAAGGAGAAGAATCCCGGCGGCGATTTGCTGCTGGCGGCGGACTGGGACACGCTGGTGAAGTCGCAGTTTATTCCCGACCGAGATTTGCCGTCGCTGGCCGCCCTGGCGAAGTCCGGCCCCGTGACCGTGACCATCTCCGGCGGCGCGGACGCGGGAGCGGCGCCGGATACCGCGCGCCGCGCCCGCCCAACGCTGGCAACCATGGTGGCGGGCGGCATCGCCGTCGCCGGGCTGGTTCTTACGGGGATTCTTTGGTGGCGGCGAAGGCAGACTGCCAGCTAGTTTTTCGGCTCCGTTGGCGGGCGGGGCGTGGAAGGGGCGGGGTTGTTGGAAATGGCGGCGGAAGGCACGGCCCCGGGAGAGGCCATCTTTTGCTTCTTGGGAATTTTGTCGCCGCCCTTGCGCGGCAGGCGCGGCTTCATCACCTCGTCAAACTTCTTCGCCTGCTCCGGGGTGAGCTTGGCGCGGATTTCGCCGTTCAGGCGCGCGGTCTCGGCCTGGATTTGCGGGGCGATTTTTTCGCGGATGACCCGGGTGCGCTTGTGGCTGTCATCGAGGACTTTTTCCACGGCCTCGTATTGCTCCGGTTTGAAGCGAAGCTGGCGGTCGAGTTTTTGGAGGAAATCAATCTTCTGGTTGTTGCCGCCGACGATGGGCATGGGGGGCAACGCCGTGTTCGTGCCGGGCGAGGCAATTTTCGGGGTGGCGGGCGGCGGGTTGATCTGCCGGTCGAGCTTGAGGATGAGCGCGCCGGTCATCACGCCCGCGCCGTAGATGACCAGCGTGGCGAGGATGACTCTCCAAGTCTTCACCGGGCTTCAGCGGGTTAGTCTCCCGGCTGGTTGACCGCGAAGAACACGGTGTTCTCCAGGTCTTGGGAAAGATTCTCGGCGGGGTCGGCCTCGCGCGGCAGGGCGGCGGCGAGAATCGCCAGCGCCAGCA
Source organism: Verrucomicrobiota bacterium (assembly GCA_016235585.1). Lineage (GTDB taxonomy): Bacteria > Verrucomicrobiota > Verrucomicrobiia > Limisphaerales > JACRJY01 > JACRJY01. The sequence continues at coordinate 7,131 of JACRJY010000101.1, forward strand.
TCAGGCCGACGCACGGCGCGGCGGCGCGCCAGAGCGCGCGGCCCCACAGCACGAGGCTGTCCGCCGGCAGCGGCACGGCGAGGCGCGCCATGATGCGCTTCTCAAACGCGTAGGGGACGCGGGCGGACGGCGGATTGGCTTTCGCCAGCGCCACGATTTTATTGTGCAGTTCGGTCGGATTCATAACCAGCAGTGTCGGGTCAGACGCAATGCCGCGCGGACGGGTTACATATTCTTTTGGCGCAGCATTTTTTCCAGAACTTTTCTCATCTGCGCGCGCGCGCGGAAGGCGCGCACCTTCACCAGCGGCGTGGACCAGCCGGTCAGCGCGGCGATTTCCTTCACGGAGCGGTCCTCGATTTCGAGCAGCGTGAGGATGAGCCGGGCGTCGGGCGTGAGCTGCGCCATGACCTGCTCGACAAGTTCGCGCGCGTGCTTGGCGGCCTCGGCGCTTTCGGGCGAGGCGGTGTTGTAGCGGTCGAGCCACGACGTGTCCTCGGTGGCAAAATCGGTGAAGGCCGTCTCGCGGTTGCGCTGGTGCTCGCGGAGGAAGTCGTAGCACGTCCGCACGGCCAGCCGCATGAGCCAGTGCTCGAAGGGCGCCTCGCCGCGAAAGCTGCCGAGTTTCTGGAACGCCTTGATGAAGACCTCCTGCACGATGTCCTCCACCTCGCTCTCGCGGCGGGCGTAGCGGCGCGCGGTGGCGAAGACGCGCGGCTGGTATTTGGCGACAAGCGGTTCGAAGCTCGCCGTGTCGCCTTTCAACACGGCGGCAATCAAATCCGCATCGCTGGGTTCCATTGGCCGGAGAGTGTGGCAAAGTTCCCGCCGCCGCAAAAGCCGAAAGCCGCCGCCGGCGGTGGCCCGCGCATTGCGGCCCGCCGGGCTTCCGCGTAGGCTGTGCGGTTCAATGCGCTGGAAACACAAATTCAGGGGCGGGCTGGTGGGCTTCATCGGCTTCCTGCTCTCGCCGCTCTCGTGGTGGAACGACCTCTTCGTGAACGTGCCGCTGGCGCTGGCCTTCGCGTGGCTGGTCAGCCTCGCGTGGCCGGCGGGGTTCGGCGCGAGCTTCGTGCTCGGCTACTGGCTCACGAACGTGCTGGGCTTCGTGCTCATGCACCAGGGCGCGAAGGAGTTCGTCGCGGGTGAACCGCAGATTTATTCCCGGCGCGAGCTGGTGAAGGACGCGCTGATCTCCCTCGCCTACACGCTGCTCATCGTGGTGCTGATCCGCAGCGAGATTTTGAAGCCGCTGCCGGACTATTTGCCGGCAAAATGACGCGCCCGCCCTCCTGTCACGGGATGAACTTGGACGAATCCGCGCCGTCCTGCTAAAACCATCCCGCACGAACCGCAGTGAACAAATACCTCCACGTCGTCAACATCGGCATCCAGAACACGCTGGTCTATCGCGTGAACTTTCTGTTCCGCGCGGCGTTCGGCCTCGTGCCGCTCACGGCGACGATTCTGCTCTGGCGCACGATTTACGAGGGCAAGGCCGGCGGTGCGGAAATTGCCGGCTACTCGCTGGCGCAGATGATTTCCTACTACCTCGTCGTCACCATCGTGAACTCGCTCACGGCGGTGAACGAGGACGACTGGCAGATCGCCGCCGACATCAAGGACGGCCACATCAGCCAGTTCCTGCTCAAGCCCGTGGATTTCCTCGCCTACCGGTTCTGCCTCTTTTTTGCGGGGCGGCTGATCTACACCGTCGTCGCTTTCGTGCCGGTGGCGCTGTTCATCCTGTATCAGCGCGAATACTTCGTGCTGCCGCCGAGCGCCGGGGCGTTCGGCTGGTTCCTCGTGTCGGTGGTGATGACGGGCGCGCTGCAGTTTTTGATTTCCTACACGATGGCGTTGCTGGCGGTGTGGGTGCTGGAGGTGGCGACGTTCATCTTCATCCTGTTCGCGTTTGAATACATCGCGGGCGGGCATCTCTTCCCGCTGAACATCCTGCCGCCCGCGATCAGCGCAGCGCTGGACTGCACGCCGTTTCCGTATCTGCTCTTTTTCCCCGTGAGCATCTATCTCGGCCAGGTCACGGGCGAGGCGCTGGGGCGCGGGCTGGCGATGCAGGCCTTCTGGCTCGTGGCGGCGTATGCGCTGGCGCGCTTCGTCTGGAGCCGGGGCATCAAAAAATATTCCGCCGTGGGAGGATGACATGAATTCCGAATTCCGAATTCCAAATGGCGAATCCCCGGCGGCGCGCGGAAGTGAAGTCCCCCATTCGCCATTCCCTGTTCGCCATTACTTCACCCTCTATGCCGCGCTCTGGCGCAACTCCGTCGTGCGCGAGATGGGCTTCAAGACGAACTTCCTCCTGTGGATTGTCGTGGAGATGCTCTGGTTCGCGCTGCAACTGGCCTTCATCAGCGTGCTCTACCTGCACACCGAGCGCATCGGCTCGTGGTCGAAGTGGCAGGTCGTGATGCTCATGGGCGCGAGCCACTTCATCCAGCAGCTCTTCACCGCGCTTTTCCTGACGAACTGCACACAGCTCTCGGAGAACATCCGCACCGGCAAACTCGACTTCATGCTGCTGCTGCCGGTCAACACGCGCTTCCTCATCTCGCTGCGGCAGGTGGATCTCGGCGGCTTCGTGAACGCCGCGTCCGCCGTCGCGGTGATGATTTACGCCGGGTGGCAACTGCACCTCGTGCCGACGCTGGCGCAGGTGCTCGGCTTTTTGCTGCTCGCGGCGAGCGGGCTGCTCATCCATTACTCGCTGATGTTCCTGCTCTCGTGCGCGAGCTTCTGGACGGTGCGCGCGCAGGGCATGGTGTGGGGCTACTACAACCTCTTCAACATCGCGCGGCTGCCGGACGAGGCGTTTCGCGGCGCGTTCAAGGCGTTTTTCACGTTCGCGATCCCCATGCTGCTCGTCTCGAACGTGCCGGTGAAGCTGCTGGTGGACAAGCTCGCCTCGCCGCTGGAAATGCTCGGCCTGCTTGCGGCGAGCGCGGCGTGCTTCACGGTTTCGGAATGGGGCTGGCGGCTTTCGGTGCGGCGCTACACGAGCGCGAGCTCGTAAAAATCTGTCGCAGGAGACGAGGTAACGAGGCTCCTTCCTCTCCGAAAGACTGGCCCGCGAACCACGCGAATCACGCGAAAAGATTTCCCCTTTCGCGTCCTTGGCGTGGTTCGCGGGCAGAAAAACGGACGACACGCCGCACGGATTTCCCTCCCCTCTGCGCTCCTCTGCGAATCCCTCCGCGTCCTCTGCGTTAAAATTTTCAACGCAGAGGTCGCAGAGGATTCCGCAAAGGTCGCGGAGGTGTTTCAAATCCAACACCACTTTCAATCAGAGCCTTCTCACGGCGGTTCCTACGCTTTATTGGAACCAATGTCCGGCCTTTCCACCGCGAGCCAGCGCCTCGCGCCGTCGAGATCGGCGAACTTCCCCTCCAGTTGCGCCTCGAACGCCGCGTCCACGATTTCGCCGAACTCCGGGCCGGGCTTCAGGCCGAGCTCAATCAAATGCCGCCCCTGCAAAATCGGCTTGGGCGCGCTGTCCTTGAGTTTCAACTCCGCCGCCTTCGCCAGCAGCGCGCGAAGATTTTCGGAGACTTCCGCAGGCTTCGGCGGGCGGCCAAACTGATCCGCCGTGATGACGATGCTCAAGCTCTCAATCGTCTCCGGCGCGAGGCGGCGCGCGAGCCGGCGCACACTGCGGTCGGTGACTACCTGCAAGTGCGCGAGATGATTTGTCACCAGCGGCACGACGCGCTGGGCGATGGCCTTCGGTGCGTTGATGCGCTGGAGAAAGCTCTCCGCGAGCGGCCCGCCCGCCTCCTCGTGGCCGGGCGAGACGATGCGCTCGCGGCCATCCTTGATGGCGCGCGTCGTGGTCTGCGGCTTGGCGAAGTCATGCGCCAGCACGGCAAGCGCGAGGACGATTTTCGATTCCGTGTCCGCCTGCTGCCACGCGGGCAGCTTCACCAGCGCGTCGCCACAGTGGCCGGTGTGCGTGAACACGTCGCCTTCGGGATGCCACTCCGGATCCTGCGGCGTGCCGCGCAGCGCGGCGATTTCGGGGAAATGTTCAATCCACTCCGTCTCCGCGAGAAACTTCAATCCCGCCGACGGCATGGTGCTTTTCTCCGCCCACTTGAACCACTCCTCGCGCACGCGCTCGACGGCGAGCTCGCCGTAGGTGGATTTGATCTGGCGGCAGAGCGCGACCGTCTCCGGCGCGGCGCGGAGATTGAACCGCGCGGCGAACTGCATCCCGCGCAGCACGCGCAGCGGGTCTTCGACGAACGCCGCGCTCGTGTGCCGCAGCACGCGGTTTTCCAAATCGGCGCGCCCGCCGAAAAAATCCAGCACCGCGCCGGTGCGCGGGTCGAACATCATCGCGTTGATGGTGAAGTCGCGCCGCGCGGCGGCCTCTTGCAGCGTGATGTCCGGGTCGAAGGTGATTTTGAAGCCCTTGTGGCCCGGCGCGGTCTTGGAGTCGCGCCGGGGAATCGAGAAATCGTAGGTGCACCCGCCGCGCGTGGTGAGTTTGATCACGCCGAAGGAGCGGCCCACCAAATCCACGCGCCCGTGCGGCGCGAGCGCGGCGGTGAGCTGCTCGTAGTCCACGCCGAAGACCTCGAGGTCGAAATCCTTGAGCGGCGCGCCGAGCAGCCCGTCGCGCACGCCGCCGCCGACGAGATACGCGCGGCGCAGCGCCGGCGTTGCGGAGAGCAGCGCGGCGAGTTCGCGGGGAAGCAGCTCGGTCATTCGCGCGCAGTGTCGCGGAAACCGGGGCGTGAATAAACGATCAAGTTGCGGCGCGGTCACGGCGGTTTTGAAAAATAATTTGGTTTTGTGCTTGATAAAAATTCGCCGCCGCCGATACTCGTGGCACCAGCACGAGGGAACGTCAGAAGGTCAGCGACCCGTGCGCGATCTTTCTCAAAGTGAATTTTCGGATTTTAACCCTGCCATGTTCGTGCTCAGAAACAAAGTCCTTGAACCGTAAGTTAATAAAAGCAGGAGCCTTGACTCCGATGGCGGCCGACAGGCCTTGACTGGAAGTCGAAAACCGCTGGTTGGGCTCCCCCTGTTTCCAGGCAGTTCAAAGGAACTGTTCCACACGGCATTACGGTGGGGTTATTTTTTCCTCGAAGGGGGAATCCTCCGGACTCGCTTTGCCTGCCTCTTCCTTCGTTCTTCCGCCCGCATCCTTGGCGGACTATCGCCAGTTCACGGCTCCGGTTCCGTCTTCGGCGGGGTTTCGTTGGAAGTCTTCAACATTTCGTCCACCAGCTTCTTGAAGTCCTCGAGGCCCGTCGAGGGGACGATGATGTTGTCGCGCCGCCCGCCGACGTCTTCAGTGATGCGCAGGAAACGCCCGCGCGGGTTTTCCTTCAGGGTGAAGACAAAGGTCTTGCGCTCGATCTGGAGCTTTTCCGAGCGGAGGGTTTCCTCGGGCGGGCCGGGCCGCGGGGGGGATTGATGGGACTGGTAGTAGCGGGGGCGTCCACCATACGGAGAAGGGCGTTCATTCGAGATCATAGGCCGGGTTCCTTCCGCTGCGAATTAAGTTAGTGCCGCAAGATCCAACTGGACGGTTTCACTTGTTTGCCAGTCGCCGTTGTTTGTCAATGGATTATTTTTGGGGTCTCGCTTTTGAAAATGATCCTCCCTCAAAGCCCTGCACCGGCAGGGAGGCATGGCGAGCGCCAGCCCTCCGCACCTTGGCGGGGAAACTCTTGGAAGACATTTCAAACTTCAGCACTAGCCATATGGCCCTATTATTTAAGTGTAAATATTTCGGCATCGGCATTGATTGTTTCTTGGAAGAATGATAATTCCTCACTCCGTTGTTTGCGTTTGAGCAAAAGGCAATTTTCCTCATTTACAAATTTATGAATACGGCTCTCTGTCTTCCCAGCCTGTCTCTGTCCTCCTTGCTTCGCGCCGCCGCCGTGCTGGCGCTCGCCCTGTGGCTGCCGGCCTCGAGTTGGGCGGACAGCCCGGTCTTTGACGCCAAGGCCACGGCAAGTTCCAGCGGTGCACAAACGAGCCTCACGTTCTCCCACACGACCGGCACCGGGGCCAAGCGCGTGCTGCTGGTGGGCGTGGCCTACCGCCCGGCGAACAGCGCGGATGTGGTTTCCAGCGTCACCTACGCCGGCACCGCCATGAATTTGCTGGTTGCGAAGACGAACAGCACCGCCGACGAGATCACCTACCTGTATTATCAGTTCGCCCCGGCCGCTGGGGCCAACAATGTCATTGTCACGGCGAGCGCCTCGGCGGCGATCATTGCCGGCTCCATGTCCTTCACCAACGTCGGGCAGTCAGTCACGGCGGCCTTTGGCAGTAGCACCAACTCTGCGGCGTCGGTGGGCACGGTGGCGTCCGGGTCGCTCGCGATCGCCACTGCGGTCGGGGATGTTGTGCTGGTCGTGGAGGGGGGTAACACAGGGGGCAATAGCACTGCCTCTACGCTCGCGTTTGGCACCGGATCGCAGCAGTGGAATTCCTCGGTTCTCATCAGCGGTTCCAGCAAGTCGATCAACTCCGGCGGCGCGACGAACCTGGCCACCGGCACCAGCACCTCGGTTACGTGGACGCTTAGCACCGTCAATTCCGCTTGGGCTGCCGTCGGCGTCGCCGTCAAGGCCGCCCCCGCCTCGCCCGTCCTCGCCGCCATCGAGGGCACGGACTTGAGCTACACGGAAAATGCCACCACCGCCATCACCAGCACTTTGACCGTGTCTGACACCGACAGCGCGAACATGAGCGGCGCGACCGTGCAGATCACGAGCGGCTTCGCCACTGCCGAGGACGTGCTGGCCGCCACCGTCGGGGCCACCGGCATCAGCGCCAGCTACAACGCCACCACCGGCATCTTGAGCCTGACCAACAGTTCTTCCAAAGCCAACTACGAGACGGTGCTGCGCTCGGTGACCTACGCCAACACCAGCAACGCCCCCTCCACCACCACGCGCACGGCGGCGTTCACCGTCTATGATGACGTCGGCCAGCCCAGCAACACGCAGGCGCGCAACATCACCATCACGTCGGTCAACGACGCCCCCACCTTCACCATCAACGGCCTGTCCGCCGGATCGGGGACGGCAGGCGAGACGTGGGTGGCGCGGGACAGCAGCCGCAGTTGGCGTTCCGTGGCGAGTTCCTCGGACGGCACGAAACTGGCGGCGGTGGTGCTTAGCGGCAATATTTATACCTCGACGGATTCGGGGGCGAACTGGACGGCGCAAACCGGTTCGGGCACCCGCAGTTGGGGCTTTGTGGCGAGTTCCTCGGACGGCACGAAACTCGTGGCGACGGCGAGCAGCGACCAGATCTACACCTCGACGGATTCGGGCGTGAGCTGGACGGCGCGCGACAGCAGCCGGAGCTGGTCTTGCGTGGCCAGTTCGGCGGATGGAACCAAGCTGGTGGCGACGGTGTTTGGGGGCAACATTTACACCTCGACCGATTCGGGGGCGAACTGGACGGCGCAAACCGGTGCGGGCACCCGCAACTGGCAGTCCGTGGCGAGTTCTTCGGATGGCACGAAGCTCGTGGCGGTGGTGGCGGGCGGCGGCGACACGATCTACACCTCGACCGATTCCGGGGCGAATTGGACGGCCCAGACCGGGGCGGGCAACCGGGATTGGAACACAGTGACGAGTTCGGCGGACGGCACGAAGCTGGTGGCGGGGGTGTATAGCGGCCACCTTTTCACCTCGACGGATTCGGGGGTGAACTGGACGGATCGCAGTGGGCCGGGCAACCGCTCATGGAACGGCCTGGCGAGTTCGGCGGACGGCACGGTGCTGGTGGCCGCCAGCGGCACCCTGCTTTATGTCTCCACGGATTCGGGGGTGAACTGGACGGCGCGGGACAGCAGCCGCAGCTGGTTCGGGGCGGCGAGTTCTTCGGACGGCAGCAAGCTTGTGGCGGTGGCGACCGGCGGCCAGATTTATACGTCGGTGGGCGGCATTTTTTATTTTCTGCCCATCAACGAGGACGCGGGCGCGCAGGCCTTGAGCCTCACGAGCATCAGTGCGGGCGGCGGCGAGAGCCAGACGCTCGTCTTCTCCGCCACGTCCAGCGACACTTCGATGGTGCCGACGCCGACCTTCACCTACACCAGCGCGAATACGACCGGCACGCTGCACTTCACGCCCGCCGGGAACTCCAACGGCACGGTGACCCTCACCGTGGTCTTGCAGGACACCGGCGGCACTGCCAATGGCGGCGTGGACAAGACGACGAACAGTTTCAAGGTCAACATCACGGCGGTGAACGACGCGCCGAGTTTCAGTGCGGGGAGCAGCCTGACGGTGAACGAGGACAGCGGGGCCTACAGCGCGGCGTGGGCGACCGCGATCAGCACGGGGCCGTCCGACGAGTCCGGGCAGACGGTGAGTTTCACGGTGACGAACAACAACGCAGGATTATTCTCGTCGGCCCCGGCGGTGAATTCGACGGGGGGCCTGACGTTCACGCCGACGGGCAACTCGAACGGCGTGGCGACCGTGGGCGTGGTGATCACGGACAACGGAGGGACGGCCAACGGGGGGACCAACGGTTCGGCGGTGCAGACCTTCACGATCACGGTGGAGGCGGTCAATGACGAGCCGAACTTCTCAAGCGGCGGCAACGTGGCCGTGAACGAGGACAGCGGCGGCTACAGCGCGGCGTGGGCGACGACGATCACCAAGGGGGCCGATAACGAGTCCGGGCAGACGGTGAACTTCACGATTGATTCCAACAGCAACACCGGCCTGTTCGCGGCGGGGCCGGCGGTGGCGGCGGATGGCACGCTGACCTTCACCCCGGCGGCCAACACCAGCGGATCGGCTTCCATCACGGTGACCATCCATGACAACGGCGGGACGCTCTTGGGCGGGGACGACACGGGCAACACGGTGGGCTTCACGATCACGGTCAACGCGGTCAACGACGCGCCGACGCTGACGGCGATTGGCGGGATCACCATCCTGGAAGACGCCACGGCGACGACGGTGAACCTGGCGGGCATCGCGGCGGGCGGGGCCAGCGACGAGAACGGGCAGACCTTCACGGTGACGGCGACGAGCAACAACACCGGGCTGGTGCCCGATCCGACGGTCAACTACACGGGCGGGAGCACGGCGAGCACGGGGAGCTTGAGCGTGACGCCGGTGGGCAACGCCAACGGCACGGCGACGATCACCGTGACGGTGCAGGACAGCGGCGGCACGGCCAACAGCGGGGTGGACACGTTCAGCCGGACGTTCACGGTGGTGGTCAGCGCGGTCAACGACGCCCCCGCCTTCGCCGTCAACGGCCTCTCGGCGGGCGGCGCGGCGGGCGCGAGCTGGACGGCGCGGGACAGCAGCCGCAACTGGTCCGCCGTGGCGAGTTCCTCGGACGGCACGAAGCTCGTGGCGACGGTGAATGGCGGCGAACTTTACACCTCGACCGATTCGGGCGCGAGCTGGACGGCGCGGCTGACGCTGACCAACCGCAACTGGTCCGCCGTGGCGAGTTCGGCGGACGGCACCAAGCTCGTGGCGGCGGTGAATGGCGGCCAGCTTTACACCTCGACGGATTCGGGCGTGAGCTGGACGTTGCGGGGCAGCGTCGGCCTGTGGACTTCCGTGGCCAGCTCTTCGGACGGCACGAAGCTGGTGGCGGTGGAATACTACACCGGTGAAAGTTTCGGCCGAGTTTTCACCTCGGCAGATTCAGGCGCGAACTGGACGCAGCAAGCCGGCGCGGGCCTCAACTATTGGCAGTCCGTGGCGAGTTCGGCGGACGGCACCAAGCTCGTGGCGGCGGAGGATGGCGGCCAGCTTTACACCTCGACGGATTCGGGCGTGAACTGGACGGCCCGGGACAACAACCGCGATTGGCGTTCCGTGGCGAGTTCGGCGGACGGCACCAAGCTCGTGGCCGTGGTGACGAGCGGCCAGATTTACACCTCGCCGGAGTCGGGTGTGTCTTGGACAGCGCAGGAGAGCAGCCGCACCTGGCGGGCCGTGGCGAGTTCGGCGGACGGCACCAAGCTCGTGGCGGGGGTGAACAACGGCCAGCTTTACACCTCGACGGATTCGGGCGTGAACTGGACGGCCCGGGAGACCACCCGCCTGTGGAAGGCCGTGGCAAGTTCCGCGGACGGCACGAAGCTCGTGGCCGTGGTGGAGAGCGGCCAGATTTACACCTCGGCGCTGGCGCTGGATTCTCTGACCGTCAACGAGGATGCGGGCGCGCAGTCCTTGAGCCTCTCCAGCATCAGCTCCGGCCCGGCCGATGAGAGCGCCCAGACGCTCTCCTTCACCGCCACGTCGAGCGACACCTCGATTGTGCCGACGCCGACCTTCACCTACACCAGCGCGAACACGACGGGCACGCTGCACTTCACCCCTGCCGGGAACGCCAATGGCACCGTGACCATCGCCGTGGTGTTGAGCGACGATGGCGGCACGGCCAATGGCGGCGTGAACAAGGCGACCAACAGTTTTCAGGTCAGCATCACGGCGGTGAATGACGAGCCGAGCTTTACCTCGGGCGGCAACGTGGCGGTGAACGAGGACAGCGGGGCCTACAGCGCAAGCTGGGCGACGGCGATCAGCAAGGGGCCGGCGGACGAGTCCGGGCAGACGGTGAACTTCACGATTGATTCGAACAACAACACGGGGCTGTTTGCCGCCGGCCCGGCGGTGGCGGCGGACGGGACGCTGACCTTCACGCCGGTGGCCAACTCGAACGGCGTGGCGACGGTGACGGTGACGATCCACGACGACGGCGGCACGGCCAACAGCGGGGATGACACGGGCAACACGGTGAGCTTCACGATCACAATCAACGCGGTCAACGACGAGCCGAGCTTCGCGTCGGGCGGCAACGTGGTGGTGAACGAGGACAGCGGGGCCTACAGCGCAAGCTGGGCGACGGCGATCAGCAAGGGGCCGCCGAACGAGTCGGGGCAGGCGGTGAACTTCACGATTGACTCGAACAACAACACGGGCCTGTTCGCGTCCGGGCCGTCGGTGGCGGCGGATGGGACGCTGACCTTCACGCCGGCGGGCAACTCGAACGGCGTGGCGACGGTGACGGTGACGATCCACGACGACGGCGGCACGGCCAACAGCGGGGATGACACGGGCAACACGGTGAGCTTCACAATCACGGTCAACGCGGTCAACGACGTGCCGACCTTGACCGCCATCGCGGACTTGACCATCAACGGCACGGGCAACCAGAACGTCTCGCTCGCCGGCATCACCTCCGGGCCGGCCAATGAAAGCGGCCAGTCGCTGACGGTGACGGCCACGTCGGGCGACACGGGCGTGGTGACGATCAACACCGTCACCTACACCAGCCCGAATGCGACCGGCACGCTTGTCCTTACGCCCGTCGCCAGCGGCACCGCCACGGTCACGGTCACGGTGCAGGACAACGGCGGCACGGCCAACAGCGGCGTGGATACGTTGAGCCGCACCTTCCAGGTCGAGGTGGCCAGCGGCAACGAGCCGCCCTCGATGAATCCGCTCAACAACCAGACCATTCTGGAGGACACCGCCACCGTCACCGTCAGCCTGGCGAACATCACCTTCGGCCCCGGCAGCGAGGCCGGCCAGATTGTCACCAACATCACGGCGGCCAGCAGCGACACCGCGCTGATTCCCACGCCGACGGTGAGCTACAACGCCGGCGACACCACCGGCAGCATTACTTATGTCCCGGCGGCCAATGGCAACGGCACGGTGACGATCACCATCACCTTGCAGGACGATGGCGGCACGGCCAGCAGCGGCGTGGACACGACGAACTACACCTTCACCGTGACCATCACGCCGGTGAACGACGTGCCCACGCTCGCGGCCATCGGCAGCGTGACCGTGCTGGAGGATTCCGGCGCGCAGTCCGTCACGCTCACCGGCATCAGCGAAGGCCCGGCCAACGAGACGGCCCAGACGCTCACGTTCACCGCGACGTCGAGCAGCACCGGCCTCATCCCGAATCCCAGCGTGACTTTCACCGAGGGCGACACGACGGCGACCTTGAACTTCACGCCGGCGGCCAACGCCAGCGGCACCGTCACCATCACCGTGAAAATGCAGGACAGCGGCGGCACCGCCAGCAGCGGCGTGGATGCCGTGACGAACACCTTCACCGTGGCGGTGACGGCGGTGAACGACGTGCCCACGCTGGCGGCCATCGGCAATTTGACCGTCGCCCAGGACGCCCCGGCGCAGACCGTGAGCCTGACCGGCATCGGCATGGGCAGTGGCGACAGCGGCCAGACGCTGACCGTGACGGCGACGAGCAGCAACACCGGCGTCATCCCGAATCCCACCGTGACCTATTCCAGCGCCAATTCAACCGGCAGCATCAGCTTCACGCCCGTCGCGGCGACCGACGGTCTGGTGACGATTTCCGTGAAGGTTCAGGACGACGGCGGCACCGCCAACGGCGGCGTGAACGCCGTGACCAACACCTTCACCGTGCAGGTGGAGATCAACGACGCGCCCACGCTCGACCCCCTCGCCGGCCTGACCATCAACGAGGATTCCGGCTCACAGTCCGTGAGCCTCGCCGGCATCACCACCGGCGGCGAAAACCAGATGCTGACCGTGACGGCGACGAGCAGCGACACGAGCGTCATCTCCACGCTCACCGTCTCCTACGGCAGCCCGAACACCACGGGCACCGTCAACTTCACCCCCGCCACGAACGCCACCGGCACGGTGACGATCTCCGTGAAAGTGCAGGACAGCGGCGGCACGGGCAGCGGCGGCGTGAACGCGGTGACGAACACCTTCACCGTCGTCATCAACCCGATCAACGACGCTCCGACCCTCACCGCCGTCACCAGCGTGACCATCAACGAGGATGCCGCCGCGCAGACGATCAGCCTCGCGGGCATCGCCACCGGGCCGGCGAATGAAAGCGCCCAGAGCATCACCAGCTTCACGGCCACGTCGAGCAACACCGGCCTGATCCCCACCGTCACCGTCAACTACACGACCGGCACGACGGGCACGCTGGGCTACACGCCCACGGCCAACAGCAACGGCGTTGCCACCATCACCGTCACCCTTGTGGACGACGGCGGCACGGCCAGCAGCGGAGTGGACACGCTCGTGCGCACCTTCACCGTCACGGTCAACGCGGTCAACGACGCGCCGACGCTCACGCTCGGCGGCACGTCGGCCGGATCCGAGGTGCTCTACGGGGCGGGCCGTTCGAGTGATCTTTTGATTCTGAACCCGACCAACGGCCTGGTGACTTCGCAAGTTGGCTCCCTCGACGAATATCGAGTGACGGGCTTGGCGGTGCACCCCACGACCGGGGTGCTTTATGGAATACTGTCAAGCGATGGCAGGGTGTTGGTCACGATCAACACCAACACGGGCGCGGTAACCGTCATCGGCGGCGGCGGGGGAACCATCACGGACATCACCTTTGCGCCGGATGGCACGCTTTATGGATGGAGAAAAGTCGCCACCGCGTTCATCGCCACGTCGGATGAACTCGTGACGATTGACTTGACGACCGGCGTGGCCACGGCCGTTGGCTCCTCCGGGCTGGCTTTCACCGCTTCCGGCGGCGGCCTCGCGGCCGACGCGGCGGGAAACTTGTTCCTCACCCCGAACCGGGACAATGGATCGTTGTATGCGGTGGACAAAACCACCGGCGTCGCCACGCTGCTCACCGCCTTGGACGGGACGTTAAACCGCCCGATCGCCGCGCTCGCTTTCAATGCCAGCGGGACCTTGTTTGGTGTCACTGCGGGCACGGATAGCAGCGGTAATCGTCATTTGATCACCATCAGCACGAACACCGGCGCGGTCACCGTGCTCGGGTTGTCGGATGACACCGGACTGGATGCCATCGTCTTCGCCAGTGGCGCAGCGGTGGTCACGCCCTTCTCGTCACCCCTGACCATCAATGAAGACGCGGGCGCGCAGACCGTGTCCCTCTCCGGCATCACTGCGGGCCTGCCCGCCAACGAGAGCGGCCAGACGCTCACCGTGACGGCCACGTCGAGCAGCACGGCCCTCATTCCCAATCCGACCGTGACCTACGCCAGCGCCAACGCGACCGGCAGCATCAGCTTCACCCCCGTGACCAACGCCCACGGCACGGTGACCATCAGCGTGAAGGTGCAGGACAGCGGCGGCACCAGCAACGGCGGTGTGGATGCGGTGACGAACACGTTCACCGTCATTGTCAACTCCGTGAACGACGCGCCCACCCTCACCGTCAACGGCCTGACGGCGGCTGTGGCTCAAACGCTCTATGGGGTGAACAACGCCTTCGGCGAAGGTTCAACAGTGGTCTATCAGATTGACCCGGTCACCGGCGTCGCCTCGGGCCTGCAGCCCATCACCCTGATCGGCTTCACCATTGACCGCGCCATCGCGCTGGCGGCGCAGCCGGGCAGCGGCACGCTCTTTGCCGTGGTGCAGACGAGCAGCAGTTCCTCGTCGCGGCGGCTGGTGACCATCAATCCGGCGACGGGCGTGGCCACGGACATCGGCGCGCTGGGCGGCAAGTCCTTCGCGGCCCTGGCCTTCCGGGCCAACGGGACGCTTTACGGTGCCACCGGCAATAATGGCTCCAACCCGGAGACCCTCTACCAGATCTCGACGGTGAACGCCGCGCTCACCCTGGTGATGGCGTTCACACCGGCGGCAGACGGCGAGTCCATTGCCTTCGCGCCCGACGGCTACCTCTACCGCTCCTCCGGCAACAGCACGGCCACTTTATTTCGGGTTGATGTGGACGCGCAGACCGAAGTGACCCTCGGCACGGCCTCTGGTGAGATGTTTGCCATCGGCTACGACACGGCGGGCGATCGGATGCTCGGATCGGATATCAGCGACAATCTTTTCTCGATCAGCCTGGTGGACGGCAGCCGCACCTTCATTGCGAACCTCACGGGATTCGACGGTGACAACCGCGGGATCGCTTTTGCTGGCGGGCTGCCCGCGCTGGCCATCAATGAGGACGCCTCCTTGCAAAACGTGTTCCTCACCGGCATCGGCGCCGGCGCGGCCAACGAGACGCAGACCCTCACGGTCACGGCCACGAGCAGCGACACTGGCATCATCCCCACGCCCGCCGTGACCTATGTCAGCGCGCGGACGACCGGGCGGATCGCCTTCACCCCGGCGGGCAACTCGAACGGCGTCGTCACCCTCTCCGTCATCGTCACCGACAGCGGCGGCACGGCCAACGGCGGCGTGGACAGCGTGACGAACTCTTTCGTCGTCACCGTCACGGCGGTCAACGACGCGCCCACCCTGGACGCCCTCGCCAATGCGACCCTGTTCGAGGAGGCCGCGGCCCAGACCGTCAACCTCTCCGGCATCACCGTCGGCGGCGCGGATGCGGGCCAGACATTGTCCGTGAGCGCCACGTCGAGCGACACCGGCGTCATCGCCATCACCTCGGTCACCTACAGCGACCCCGCCACCACCGGCAGCTTGGTCTACACGCCGCTCACCAACGCCAACGGCACCGTCACCATCAGCGTCGTTGTGAGCGACGACGGCGGCACCGCCAGCGGCGGCGTCAACGCCGTGACCAACACCTTCCGCGTCGCCCTCGAGGCCGTGAACGACGCGCCGACGCTCGACCCGCTTGCCAGCGCCAATGTGACCATCAACGAGGACGCCGCCGCGCAGACGTTCACCCTCACCGGCATCACCGTCGGTCCGGCCAACGAAGTCGGGCAGGTGCTCAACGTCTTCGCCAGCAGCAGCGACCCCTTCCTCGTCCCCAACCCGGTGGTGACCTACGTCAGCCCCCGGTCCACCGGCAGCCTCGCCTACGCGCCGCTCCCCAACGCCAACGGCACCGCGACCATCACCGTGATCGTGACCGACGGCGGCGGCACGGCCAACGGCGGCATCAACTCCTTCACCAACACCTTCACCGTCGTCGTGACGGCGGTGAACGACGCGCCCACCCTGGGCACGCTTGCCAGTGTGACGATTGACGAGAATGCCGGCGCGCAGACCGTCAGCTTCGCCGGCATCACGGCGGGCGCGAACAACGAGACGCAGGCGCTCACCGTCACCGCGTCGAGCAGCAACCCCGGCCTCATCCCGGCCCCGGTGGTCACCTACGCCAGCCCCGGCTTCTCCGGCAGCCTGGCCTACACGCCCGTCGCCGGCTCCAACGGCGTGGCGACCATCTCCGTGATCGTGACCGACGATGGCGGCACGACCGGCGGCGGGGTGGACACGGTGACCAAGACCTTCCTCGTCACTGTCAGTCCAGTGAACAACCGGCCCACGCTCGACGCCCTCGCCGGCCTGACCCTCGCCGAGGACGCCACGGTGCAGACCGTGAACCTCGCCGGCATCGGCAGCGGCGCGGCCAACGAGAGCCAGGCCCTCACCGTGACGGCGGTTTCCAGCGACACCAGCCTCATCCCCAACCCGGCCGTGACCTACACGAGTCCGGGCGCGACCGGCAGCATCAGCTTCACGCCGGTGGCCAATGCCAACGGCACCGTCACCATCACCGTGACCGTGACCGACGACGCGACGGCGGGCGGCGCGGCGCGCTCCACCAACCACAGCTTCACCGTCGTCATCAACGCGACCAACGACGCGCCGACACTGACTGCGATCGCGGATCCGGCGGCGATTCTGGAGGACGCGGGCGCGCAGACGGTGAATCTTGCGGGCATCGGCAGCGGCGCGGCCAACGAGAGCCAGACGCTGACCGTCACGGTGGCGAGCAGCGACACCGGCCTCATTCCGAATCCGACCGTCACTTACAACAGCGCGAACACGACCGGCAGCCTGGCCTATACCCCGGCGGCCAACATCAGCGGCACGGCGCTCATCACCGTGACGGTGACCGACGACGCGACGGCGGGCGGCGCGGCGCTTTCGACCAACCGCACCTTCACGGTGACGGTGACGGCGGTCAACGACGCGCCCACGCTCGACGCGATTGCAAGCGTGACCGTGAAGGACACCGCCGGGTCGCAGACTGTCAACCTCACGGGCATCGGCACCGGGATGTCGGATGAAAGCGGCCAGACGATCACCGTGACGGCCAGCAGCAGCAACCCGGCGGTCATCCCCAATCCCACCGTGACCTACGGCGTCAGTGCCGCGCCGGGGAACCCGACCACGGGCACCCTGACCTACACGCCCACGGCCAGCGTCACCGGCACGGCCACCATCTCTGTCGTCGTGACGGACAACGGCGGCACGGCCAATGGCGGCGTCGCGGCGGTGACGAACACCTTCTCCATCGTGGTCACCACGGCGAACGTCCCGCCGACGCTGGCGGCCATCGGCAATATCACCATCAGCGAGGACTCCGGCGCGCAGACCGTGAGCCTCACCGGCATCAGCATCGGTTTGGGCGACAGCGGCCAGACGCTCACCGTGAGCGCCAGCTCGGGCAACCCGGCGCTCATTCCGAATCCGACCGTGACTTACACCAGCCCGAACGCCAGCGGCAGCCTTGCCTTCACCCCGGCGGCCAACGCCACCGGCTCGGCGCTCATCACGGTGATCGTGACCGACAGCGGCGGCACGGCCAATGGCGGCGTGAACGCGGTGACCAACACCTTCACCGTGACCGTCAGCCCCGCGAATGACTCACCCACGCTCAACGCCATCAGCAGCGTGACGGTTCTGGAGGACGCCTCGGCCACGACGGTGAACCTCGCCGGCATCGGTGCGGGCACGGGCGAGAGCCAGTCGCTGACCGTGACCGCCACGTCGAGCAACACCGGCCTCATTCCCAATCCGAGCACCATCTACGTCAGCCCCGGCGCGACGGGCAGCATCAGCTTCTCGCCCGTGGCGAACGCCACCGGCACGGCGACCATCACCGTGACCGTGACCGACGATGCCTCGGCGGGCGGCATCGCGCTCTCGACGAGCCGAACCCTCACCGTGACGGTGACGCCGGTGAACGACGCGCCGACGCTGACGGCCCTCACCAGCGTGACCATCAACGAGGATGCGGGCGCGCAGGCCGTTCCGCTCGCGGGCATCGGCATGGGCACGGGCGACAGCGGCCAGACGCTGACCATCAGCGCCACTTCGAGCAATCCGAGTTTGATCCCGAACCCGGTGGTGGCTTACACCAGTCCCAACGCCACCGGCACCCTCACCTATACCCCGGCCACCAACGCCAGCGGCTCGGCGCGCATCACCGTCATCGTCAACGACGGCGCCGGCACGGCCAACAACGGCGTGGCGACGGTGACGAACACCTTCATCGTGACGATTAATTCCGTGAACGACCGGCCCACGCTCAACGCCATCGCCAGCGTGACGCTGCTGGAGGACGCCACGGCGCAGACCGTGAGCCTCGCCGGCATCAGCGCCGGTGGCGACGAGACGGGCCAGACGATCACGGTCACGGCCAGTTCGAGCAGCACGGGCGTGATTCCGACCCCGGTGGTGACTTACAGCAGCGGCGACAGTTTCGGCAGCCTCGCCTACACGCCCGTCGCCAACGCCAGCGGCGCGGCGACCATCACGGTGGTCGTCAGCGACACCGGCGGCACGGCCAGCGGCGGCGTGGCGGCGGTCACCAACACCTTCCTCGTCACCGTCACTTCGGTGAACGACGCGCCGACCCTCACGGCGGTGGCCAACGTGCTCCTCGCCGAGGACGCGGGCGCGCAGACGGTGAGCCTCGCCGGCATCGGCGCGGGCGGCGGCGAGAGCCAGACGCTGACGGTCACGGCGAGCAGCAGCAACACCGCGCTCATCCCGACGCCGGCCGTGACCTACACGAGCGGCAACGCCACCGGCAGCCTGGCCTACACGCCCGCCGCCAACGCCAGCGGCGTCTCGACCATCACGGTGACGGTCAGCGACAACGGCGGCACGGCCAGCGGCGGCGTGGACACGGTGGTGAAAACCTTCGTGATCGTGGTGACGGCGGTGAACGACGCGCCGACACTCACGGCGCTCACCAGCCTGACGATCCTCGAAGACGCGGGCGTGCAGACCGTCAGCCTCGCCGGCATCACCAGCGGCCCGGTCAGCGAGAGCGGCCAGTCGCTGACGGTGACGGCGACGAGCAGTGACACTTCCATCATTCCGACGCCGTCCGCGGGCTACAGCAGCCCCGCGGCGACCGGCAGCATCAGCTTCACCCCGGCGGCCAACGCCAGCGGCACCGTGATGATCCGCGTCATCGTGCAGGACGATGGCGGCACCGCCGGCGGCGGCGTGGACAGCGTGACCAACAGCTTCACCGTCACCGTGACGCCGGTGAACGACGCGCCGACGCTGGCGGCCATCGGCGGCCTCAACCTGCCGGAGACCACCGCGCCGCAGACGGTGAATTTGAGCGGCATCGCCGCCGGCCCGGCCAATGAAAGCGGCCAGACGCTGACGTTCACCGCGACCTCCAGCAGCACGGCGTTGATTCCGAACCCGACGGTGAATTACACCAGCGGCGCGACCGGCGCGCTGGTCTTCACCCCCGCCAGCGGCGCGAACGGCACCGTGACCATCACCGTGGTGCTCGCCGACAACGGCGGCACCGCCAGCAGCGGGCGCGACCGCGTGACGAACAGCTTCACCGTGACGCTCTCCGCCGTGAACAACGCGCCCACCCTGTCCGCCATCAGCAACCAGACCGCGCTGGAGGGCACCGTGCCGGCGGCCGTCAGCTTGAGCGGCATCAGCGCCGGCCCGGCGGATGAGAGCGGCCAGGTCGTGACCATCGCGGCCACGTCCGGCAACCCCGGCCTGATCCAGAACTTGAGCGTGAGCTACGCGCCGGGCAGCACGACCGGCAGCCTGACCTACACGCCCGTGGCCGGCGCCAGCGGCACCGTGGCCGTCACCGTCGTCACCGCCGACAACGGCGGCACGGCCAGCGGCGGCGTGGACGCGGTGACGAACACCTTCGCCGTGCGGATCATCTCGCTGGCGGATCGCACGCTGGCGGTTCAGCGGGCGGCCAGCGCCACCGTCGTGAACTGGTCCACCAACGCGCTGGACTTCCAGTTGCAGTCCAGCACCAACCTGGCCACAACCGCGTGGAGCACCGTGGGCACCGCGCCCACCGTTGTCAGCGGGCGCAACTACGTCACCAACAGCCCGGCCGGCGGCAGCCGCTTCTACCGGCTGATCCGTCCTGACGACCGGTAGCAGGTGATATTTTGTCTGGCGCTGAAGGCCACGGCGGTTGCGACCGCCGTGGCCTTGCAGTTTTTTTGAACGCCGGCGAAACGGAAGCCCGCGAACCAACGCAAACACACGAAAGGGGAGGCCGGGATTTAACGGATTGCAACGCCCGCCCGCCTCCGTAACATCCAGCGGTCAAAGAATACAATGCGACCGTTTGCCACCATCGCGGGCAACACCTTCATGGAGCTGGTGCGCCAGCCGGTGTTTCTGCTGCTCATGAGCAGCTCCGCCGCGTTCGGCGTCTTCCTCGCCGACGTGCCGTATTTCGGTTTCGGCGACGATCCCAAAATGGTGAAAGACAGCGTGCTCGCAGTGATGCTGCTCTCCGGTCTGTTCGGCGCGGTCTTGAGCGCGTCGTCGTCCGTGGCGCGGGAAATCCGCTCCGGCACGGCGCTCGCGGTGCTGGCCAAGCCCGTCGGGCGCGCACAGTTTCTTCTCGCCAAATACCTCGGCCTCGCCGGCGCGCTCACGGTGCTCACCTACGTGAACCTCCTCGCCGCGCTGCTCGCCAGCCGCATGGCTTACGACGCCTACGGCGATCCCGATTTGCTCGGCACGGGAATTTTTTTCGGCGCGCTGGTGCTGGCCTACGCGCTGGCGGGGCTGTCGAATTATTTCCTGCGCCGCCCGTTTGTCGCCGACGCGGTGCTGCTCGTGGTCGTGATGGCGACGCTCGCGTTCATCGTGATCAACTTCGTGAGCAAGGAGGGCAAGGTGCAGCCGTTCGCCGCCGGCGTGGACTGGCGGCTCGTGCCGGCGGCGGTGTTGATTTTGTTCGCGCTGTTCCTGATCGCCGGCTTGGCGCTCGCGTGCTCCACACGCCTTGAGGTGATTCCCACGCTCGCCATCTGCTCGGCACTTTTTTTGCTGGGTTTGATGTCCGACTACCTGTTTGGGCGGCCCGCCGAGGCCGGACATTGGTGGGGCAAGGCGCTCTACAGCGTGCTGCCGAACTGGCAATTATTTTGGATCGCCGACGCGCTCGAGGGCACGAAGCCCGTCGCCGGCATCTGGGGCTACGTGGCGGAGGCGCTCGGCTACGTCGCCGGGTATCTCGGCGCGACGCTGGCGGTGGCGCTGCTGCTGTTTGAGGATCGGGAATTGAACTGATGGAACGGAACCTTCAACGGAACGGACTCGTGAACCTGCTGGCGCTGCTGGCGGTCACGGTCGCTGCTGTCTTCGTGGCGAAACTCGCGCGCTCGCTCACCGGCGAAGTGAACGTCGTCTTCCTCGGTTTGGGTGCGCTGGTGGCGGCGTTCAGTTGGTTCCAGATGCGCCTGGAGGCCCGTGAACAGCTGGAAAAACTCGACTTCGACGAGCTGGCGAAAAGCAAATCCGGCTCCGCGCTGTTCACGTCGGGCGAGGCCGACCTCCAGCCCGCGCGGCGTGCGCGCGAGCAGTTCGAGCGCTGGTTCGCGGCGGGCTTCGCCGTGGTGCTTTTCGCGCTCGAAGCCGGCGCGGCGTATTGGTTTGGCAAACGCCTCCTCGGCCCGACCGCCGACACCGCTGGAAAATCCACCATCGCGCTGGCGCTGTTCGGCTTGTTCGCGCTTGTGCTCTTTCTCCTCGGCAAATACTCCGCCGGCATCGCGCGGCTGGAAGGCCGGCGGCTGCTCCGGCCCGGCGCTAGTTTTCTGCTGCTCGGCGCGTATCTGAACTTCCTCGCGGCGGCCTGTGTGGCGGCGGATGAGTTCGGCTATCCGAAGCTCGACTTGTTTGTGGCCCGCGCGTTGTGCGTGATTCTCACGCTCGCGGCAGTGGAAACCCTCCTCGGCCTGCTGTTGGAAATCTACCGTCCGCGCGTGAAAGGCCAGTCTGCGCGGCTGCTCTACGAGAGCCGCCTGCTCGGCCTGCTCGCCGCGCCCGAGGGAATTTTCACCACGGCGGCGCATGCGCTCGATTACCAGTTCGGCTTCCGCGTTTCGGAGACGTGGTTCTACCGCTTCCTCGAACGCGCGCTCGCCGGGCTGCTGCTGCTCCAGCTCGGCGTGCTGCTGCTCTCGACGTGCGTGGTGTTCATCGAGCCGGGCGAGCAGGCCATTCTTGAACGCTGCGGCGCACCGGTCGCGGGCCGCGCGGTGCTGGAGCCGGGGCTGCATTTCAAACTGCCGTGGCCGGTGGACCGCGCGCATCGCTACAAGACGCGGGAGATTCAGCGTTTTGAAATTGGCTTCATCCCCGGCAACGACGAGCACGGCCACGATGAACAGGAAAAAACTTTGCTCTGGGCCGTCAGCCATGACCAGCAGGAGTTCAATCTGCTCGTCGCCAGCCGCGAGGAGAGCGCAGCATTCGGCAGCGACCAGAAAACCGTGCCCGCCAACCTCCTCGTGGTCGGCATCCCCGTGCAGTATCAGATTGACGACCTGCGCGCGTGGGCCGTCGGACACGCGAACCCCGCGCGGCTGCTGGCGGACATCGCCGCGCGCGCCGTCGCCCGTCATCTCGTGAGCGTGGACATCAATGAAATCATGTCCGTGGGCCGCAGCACCGCCGCCGTCGCATTGCGGAAGGAAATTCAGGCGCGCGCCGACGAACGGCAGCTTGGCGTGAAAATTCTTTTCCTCGGTTTGCAGGACATTCATCCGCCCGTCGCCGTGGCGGGCGCGTATCAGGAGGTCGTCGGTGCGTTGCAGGACAAGGAGGCGAAGATTCAGGAGGCCGAGGGCTACCGCGCCAAGACGCTCGCGCTCGCCGAGGCCGACGCGCTGAAAATCCAGAGCCAGGCTGCCGCGTTTCAAATCACCCGCACCACGTCCGCCGCCGCGAGGGCCGCGCGGTTCACGAATGAAATCACGGCCTTCGCCGCCGCGCCGGAGGTTTATCCGCAACGGCTTTATTTCCAGACGCTCAACCGCGCCGCCGCCGGCACGCGCAAGTTTCTCCTGCTCGCCACGAACACGCACGACGTGCTGCAGCTCGACCTTCAGGAGAAGGTGCGAAGGGACTTGCTCGACGTGCAGATTCCACCCGTGAAGAAATGAAATCCGGCCACAACATAAAATCATGCCTGGCCAGCCGCCATTTGCTTGAGGCGGACATTATCTCCATGAATCGTTCGTGCTCCGAAAGGTCTTGGACTGCGCCAGTCCTCTGGCGCTTTTGGGTGTCACGCGATGCACGACAGCGGCAGAGGACTGCCGCACTCCAAGACGCTGGCGCGCGCTCGGCACCCCTCACCCGGCCAGAGGCCACCCTCTCCCCTCATCGGATGAGGGAAACAGGCAGGGTGAGGGGAGTTTTCCCGCGCGCGGCTGCCGGCCTTGAAACTCATTTGAAACTCGTATGAAACGAAACACCCTCACCCTCACCATCGGCGGGCTGCTGCTGGTTTTGTTCGGCCTGCTGCTCTTCATGTTCCAGGTGCGCCAGACCGAGGTCGCGCTCGTCACCACGTTTGGCAAGCCGTCGCGCCACAGCGAGGAGCCG
>JACRJY010000099.1 GCA_016235585.1 Verrucomicrobiota bacterium
CTCTCCGCGCCATTCACACCAAACCGAATCTCGTCGTGGAACTCGTCGCCGCCGAACCTGTCGTGATGGATCCGGTGGCGATTGATTGGGACGCGCGCGGGCGGCTGTGGGTCGTCGAGCAGCCCGATTATCCGAACGGCATGGATGGCAACTGGAAACCCGGCGGCCGCGTGAAGATTCTCACGAGCACGCGCGGTGATGGCCATTACGACAAGGCCACGCTTTTCCTCGACGGCCTGCCGTGGCCGACAGGCATCACCTGCTGGCGCAATGGCGTGCTCATCTGCGCCGCGCCTGACATCATTTATGCCGAGGACACCGACGGCGACGGCAAGGCGGACGTGGTAAAAAAACTTTTCACCGGCTTCGAGACTGACAACTACAACGCCCGCATCAACAGCCTCGCTCTCGGCCTCGACAACTGGATTCACGGCGCGAACGGTTTGCGTGGCGGAAAAATCCGCAGCGAAAAAACCGGCGTTGTCACCGACATCAGCGGGCGCGACGTGCGGCTCAATCCCGACACCGGCGAACTCCAGCTCGTCTCCGGCGTCACGCAGCAGGGCCGCGCGCGGAACGATTGGGATGACTGGTTCGGGTGCAGCAACAGCCGCTGGATTTTCCATTTCCCGCTGCCCGACCGTTACGTGCGCCGCAACCCGCACGTGCCCGCGCCCGCGCCGCTGGTGTATCTGCCCGCCGATGAAAATGCCTCCGCGCTCAATCCCGCCAGCCGCTCGTTGGAGCGCTGGAACAACCCCGACGCACAAGGCCACATCACTTCCGCGTGCGGACTGGGCCTCTACCGCGACACGCTGTTTGGGCCGGAGTTTTATGGCAACGCCTTCATCGGCGAGGTCGCGCACAATCTCGTCCGCCGCTACCGCCTTGACCCCGATGGCGCGACCTTCGCCGCGCTCCGCCCCGCGGACGAAGCGGCCACGGAATTTTTTGCGAGCGAGGACAACTGGTCGCGCTTCGTGCAAATCCGCACCGGCCCCGACGGCGCGCTCTACATCGTGGACATGTATCGCGCCGTCATCGAGCACACTCGTTGGATTCCCGCCGACAAGCTGGCGACGCTCGACGTGCGCGCCGGCGACACGATGGGGCGCATCTACCGCGTGTATCCCAAGGGCGCGAAGCTCCGCCCCATCCGCGACCTCACCAGGCTCGACGCAAAGGAACTCGCCGCCGCACTCGACACGCCCAATGGCACCACGCGCGACCTCGTGCATCTGCAACTGCTCCACCGCAACGAGCGTGCCGCCGCGCCGTTGTTGGAGAGACTGGCGGCGTCGAGTGAGTTGCCCGCCGTGCGCGTGCAGGCGCTCTCCGCGCTCGACGGCCTGCGCGCGCGCGCGTCGCCCGTGTTGTTGAAGGCGCTCGAAGACCGGGACGCGCAGGTGCGGCGCATCGCGGTGAGATTGAGCGAGCCGCAGCTCGACCAGTCGCCGGAACTGGCGGCGGTTTGCCTGCGGCTCATCAACGACCCGGAGTTCATCGTGCGCTACCAGCTCGCGTTGAGTCTTGGCGAATGGAATGACTCGCGTGCCGCGAATGCACTGGCCCAACTCGCGCGGGCAGATTTCAACTCGGCTGCATTGCGATCTGCGGTGGTCAGTTCGGCGGCCCGGAGGCCAATGGAGGTTCTCAAAACCGTGCTCGCGCACGAAGGCTCCGGTGCGGGACACAGTCTTTTCATCGGCCAGCTTGTCGCGACCGCCGGCGCGCAGGCGGAAAAACCCGCCGACTTCGCGCCGCTGCTCGCGACAGTCGTGAGGGGCGGCGGCGCAAAGTTGCAGAACTGGCAGTTGGGCGGCCTGGCGCAGTTGCTCGATGCGCTGGACCGCAAGCGAATCAAACTCTCCACCGTGCCCGGCGCGGACGCCGCGCGTCCGTTGTTCGACAACGCACATTCCCTCGCGCGCGACGGTCGGGCATCGGACGCGGAACGCGAGACGGCCCTCCGTCTTTTCGCCCGCGGCTTCGGGAACGCCGACGATGATGCGGCGGTGCTCGCCGGATTCGTGAGGGGTGGCGTGAGCGACAAGTTGCAGAAAGCCGCGCTCGCCGCGCTCGCCCGCGCGCGCAACTCGAAGACGGCCGAGCTTCTTCTCGCCGACTGGCCCAAGCGCGGCCCGGCGCAGCGGCAGTCCATCATCGCCACGCTGCTCTCGCGCGAGGAGTGGACGGCGAAGCTGCTCGATGCCGTGGCGGCGCGCGTCGTGGCCGCGGGCGAAGTGCCGGTTGCGAGCCGGCAGGCGCTCGCGCGGCATAACAGCGAGACGATTCGCAAACGCACCGCCGAGTTGTTGCCGGTCGGCGGCGGCAATCGCGCCGAGATCATCGCGAAATACCAGTCCGTCGCGATGCTCAAGGGCGACGGCGCGAAGGGCGCTACCGTCTTCGCGAACAACTGTGCGTCGTGCCACGCGTATCTCGGTC
Organism: Verrucomicrobiota bacterium; assembly: GCA_016235585.1. Taxonomy (GTDB): domain Bacteria; phylum Verrucomicrobiota; class Verrucomicrobiia; order Limisphaerales; family JACRJY01; genus JACRJY01. The sequence continues at coordinate 2,449 of JACRJY010000099.1, forward strand.
GCGGCCACGAGCTTGGCCCGAACTTGAGCGTGTTCCGCCCCAAGCCCGTGCCTGATTTCCTCGTCGCCATCCTCGACCCGAATGCCGCGATGGACGCGCGGTTCACGGTCTACAATGTCGAAACAAAGGATGGCCGCTCGCTCACAGGCGTCATCGGCAGCGAGACCGCCACGAGCCTCGTCGTCGCGCAGGCGGGCGGCTTGAAGGACACCATCCTGCGCTCGGACATCGCCGAGTTGCGCGCCTCGACGCTGTCGCTCATGCCGGAAGGATTGGAAGCCGTGCTCGCGCCGCAGGACATCGCGGACTTGATCGCGTTCATTAAAGGCGGCGGGTAGGGCGCGTTGAATTCTTTCCCCGTGCTTCCGTCCGACTTGGCGAACCTGTATCATCCGACCATGAAGCGAATCTTCATTCTCTGTCTCGCCGCTGTTTCACTTTTCTTCTTCGTCAGTGCAGCCCCGGCAGCCGGTGCGGCCCGCCCAAACATCCTGCTCGTGCTGGCCGACGACCTCGGCTACGGCGATCTCGCGTGCTTCGGCAGCAAGATTGTGAAGTCGCCGAACCTCGACCGCTTTGCCACCGAGGGCTTGCGGCTGACGAGTTGTTACGCGGGCAACGCCAACTGCTCCCCGTCGCGCACGGCGCTGATGACCGGGCGCACGCCGATGCGCGCGGGCATCCGCAGCGCGATTCCGCTCGACTCGCCCATCCACCTGCGGCGCGGCGAAGTCACCATCGCCGGGCTGCTCAAGCAGTCCGGCTACAGCACGGCGCACGTTGGCAAGTGGCATTTGAACGGGAAGTTCAACCAGCCCGAACATCCGCAGCCCGGCGAGCACGGGTTTGATTACTGGTTCTCGACGCAGAACAACGCGCTGCCGAATCACCACAACCCCACCAACTTCGTCCGTAACGGCAAGCCCGCCGGAAAACTCGAAGGCTTCTCCGGCCATCTCGTCGCGGACGAGGCCATCCGCTGGCTCGACGCGGGCCGCGACAAGGCGAAGCCGTTCTTCCTCTACACCTGTTTCCATGAGCCGCACGAGCCGGTGGCGACGGATGAAAAGTATTCGCGGCTCTATCCGTCCGCCGACCCCAGCTACAGCGCCTACTACGGGAACATCTCGCAGATGGACGACGCCTTCGGGCGGCTGATGCGCGCGCTGGACGAGCGCGGCCTGCGGCAGAACACGCTCGTGTGGTTCACCAGCGACAACGGGCCGGCCATCACGCCGATGCACCCGCACGGTTCCGCCGGGCCGTTGCGCGACAAGAAGGGCAGCCTGTGGGAAGGCGGCATCCGCGTGCCGGGGATGGTGCGCTGGCCGGGCCGCATCGCGCCGGGCAAGGTCAGCGGCGAGCCGGTGTCCGGCGTGGATTTCCTGCCGACGGTCTGCGCGATTGCGGGAATCACCCCGCCGCCCGGACGAGTGCTTGACGGCGCGAATGTGCTGCCGGTCTTTGCCGGCAAACCCGTCGCGCGCGCCACGCCGCTCTACTGGCATTTCGTCCACGCGAGCGGCGAGCCGAAGGTGGCGCTGCGCCAGGGCGATTGGAAGCTGCTCGCGTCCTTCAACACGACCGGCCCGCGGATGCTGGACATTGATGAGCGCTCCGAGCGCGAGGTGAAGACGGCGGACTTGCAGAAGTTTTTCCTCCACGACCTGAACCGCGACCTGGCGGAGGCGAACGAACTGTCGGCGGCGGAGCCGGCGAAGCTTGCCGAACTGCGCGCGCTGCTGGAGGCGAAGTATCGCGAAGTGCGCGCCGAGACGCCAGTGTGGCCCTACTGGAAGCACACCAACCTCGACAGCCAGATGATTGACTGGCCGCCCTACTACAAGCGGCCCGGCGCGCAGAAGAAGGCGGGCAGCCAAAAAAAGTGAAACTTGTTCGCCGCCTCGTTGTGAAGTAAAGAGGCGGGAACTATTTCAATGAAAGCCCTGATAATTGTCGCGCTGTTGCTCGGCCAAGCCGAAGCGGGGCTATGCGCCACGAACCCGCCGTGCCGGCCAAGCTGGAATGTCGGACAGACTTGGAAGGTAATTGTCGAAGCCACCAACCGTGTTATTTGGAATCCACAAAGGCGGGAGCCTGGCCCTCCGTTTCTTTTATACAGAACATTGTTTGAAATGAGAGTGGAGGACAAAAAAACATTTGGCGGCGAAGATTGTTATCAAGTGCGAGTGGAGAGCACTGCTTCAGCCGTTGGCCCAACGAATCCGTTAACGAAAATTGACCGGAGAATGGTTCGCTGGAATTATTACAGGCTTTATTTACGTTGCGAGGACGGTTCCCTGAAAGGGTTCGAGCCAATATACGGACCGGACGGGAGTGTCGGGGAAAGCAGGATATTCTCAAAGGGGGCGGTGTTCATTTCTGATAGTTGGACGGGATCGTTGCCATTTGCATTCCCATTTTTCAATCATCAAGAAGGGGAGTTCGGCCCGGTGAAGAAAACGAGGAGGGACATAACAGCAAACATTACCAGAGAATACGTGGAGATGGGACAGGCGAGTCAAACAGGCAAGGTTACTCAAAAATCTGCAAAGGGACAAAAAAGGAGCACTTTGGCCATTACACTCAACGCACCTCAAAGTCTTTCCCCACGCATCATAGAGGAGATTTCTTTAATCTGGCTCGGTGGAATGCCTTGGTGGAGCGAGGCAGTCTTTATTAAAAAAGATGGCAATATTGTATCCCGCGCCAAGCTCATCGAAGTGGACGGCAAGAATGTCGAGTTGGACGCGGAGAAATAGCCGGACGGAGAGCGCGAGAAGGTCGAAAGAAAGTTCAGACTTATGAGAATTCAAAAGACGTTTCAGTGGCTTCTGTGTTTGGGCTTCGTTTTCACCTCGATTCACGCCGACGCGCAAACGCCCGCCGCGAAGAAGCCGCGCGTGTTCAAGGCCGGCGCGGCGGCGAGCAACATCACGCCGTTCATCGGCGCGGGCATCGTGGGCGGCTTCACCACGCCGCCGTCCACGCACATTCACGACGAACTGCACGCGCGCTGCCTCGCGCTCGACGACGGCGAGACGCGGCTGGCCTTCGCCATCGTGGACAGCGTGTCGGTGAACCGCGAGGTGTTCGACGAGGCCAAGCGGCTGGTGAGCGAGGCGACCGGCCTGCCGCGCGAAAACATGATGATGTCCGCCACGCACACGCACTCGGCGTCGAGCGCGCGCGGCACGAACGCGTTCGTGTTCGAGAAGTCGCTGGATGACTACCAGAGCTTCCTCGCGCGCCGCATCGCGGACGGCGTGCGCCGCGCGCTCAACAATTTGCAGCCCGCGCGCATCGGCTGGGGCGCGGGCCAGGTGCCGCAGCACGTCTTCAACCGCCGCTGGCTGCTCAAGGACGGCAAGACCTCCGTCAACCCTTTCGGCGAACAAGACCGCGCGGTGATGAATCCCGGCAACCGACCCGACCTGCTCAAGCCCGCCGGCCCGACGAACTCCGAAGTGTATTTCATTTCCGTCGAGTCCACGAACGGGCGGCCCATCGCGCTGCTGGCGAATTACTGGCTGCACTACGTCGGCGGCGTGGGCAACGGGCACATCTCGGCGGATTACTTCGGCGTGTTTTGCGACCGCATTCAGGAACTGCTCGGCGCGGACCGGCAGGATCCGCCGTTCGTCGGCGTCCTCGCCAACGGCCCGTGCGGCGACGTGAACAACATCAACTTCACCGCGCCGCGCGAGAAGCACGCGCCTTACGAAAAGATGAAAATCGTCGCGAACGACGTGGCGCAGGAGGTTCTGCGCGTCCGCAAAACCATCCGGCACCGCGACTGGGTGGAGTTGAAGTCCGCGCAGGCGGAACTGGAGTTGAAGATGCGCCATCCCACGCCGGAGATGCTGGCGCGCGCGCAACAGATTCTCGCGCGGCCCGCGACCATTTCCCCGGCGCACCGGCTTGAAGGCACCTACGCCTCGCGCACCGTGGCGGCGGCGAAATGGCCGGAGAGCATTTCCATCGTGCTGCAAACCTTCCGCATCGGCGACCTCGGCATCGCGGCGGTTCCGTTCGAGACATTCACGGAGACGGGGCTGGAGATCAAAGCGAAGAGCCCGTTCAAGGACACGTTCACCATTGAACTCGCCAATGGCGGCTACGGCTACCTGCCCACGCCGGAACAGCACGAACTCGGCGGCTACGAAACGTGGCTCGGCACGAACCGCGTCGAGAAGGACGCCACGCGCAAAATCATGGCGAAGCTGATGGAGCTGTTCGCGCGGCTGAAGTGAGCCGGGCCAGCGCCAGCCCGCCAGACGGGTGTTCACTTCCCGCCGGTGCGCGCTTTTTCAGCGGACTCCCGCCGCAGGCTTTCGATGTAAGCGACGAGTTCCCACCGCTGCTGCTCCGTCGTCGTGTCGGCAAAGCTCGCCATCGGCGTGCCGTTGAGGCCGGTCACGAGCACCTTGTAAATGTCCGTCGGTTCGTGCCCGCTGTGAATCCACGGGCGGCGCAGATCGGCGGGGACGAGTTTCCGGCCCCAGAAATCTTCCAGCGCGGCGGCGGCCTCGCCCTTGCCGTCGCCGTTCGCGCCGTGGCAGCCCGCGCACGTGATGGCGAAAAGCTTCCCGCCGCTTTCCACGCGCCGGGCTGACTGCGCGTCGTCGGTGAACCACGCGGGCGGTTCGGGAATTGTCACGGGCGCGGCGAAATTATCCGGCGCGCGCCACTTGCGTGAGAAAGTCTTCACATACTGCACCACCGCGCGGCGGTCGCGCTCGGTGAGAATTTCGGAAAAGAACGGCATCGCCGTGCCGGGAATGCCCTGTGTGACAGTGCGAAACAAGTCATCGTCCGTCGGCAGCGCGCCGGACGGCGTGGAGCGGTATTTGAAGATGCCGGCGCGGAAGTTGCGCGGGCGCGGGAGGGCGGTCAACCCCATCGGCCCACTGCCGTCGCCGGCTTCGCCGTGGCACGCGACGCAGTTGCGCTGATAAACAAAGCGGCCACGCAAATAAAGCGACTCGTCCGGCGGCGAAAAATATTTCGCGGCGGCGGCGGAATTGGTCTGCGCGGCGGCGTCATTCAAAGCCGCCGCCCAACCGACGAGCATGAGCGCGCGGAAAGCGCGGGCTATCAACCAGGACATGGCGCGGAAATGAAAGGGCATCCGCCGCGCGCAGGCCAATCGGAATTTGGCATTGGCCGCCCGCGGCTTGACCCGCTGTGGCGGCGGAAAACGCTTGCCCGGAACTCGCGGCGGCGGAACATTGCCAGCATGAAGAAAATCCTTCGCCTGTTCGCGGCGGCGCTGCTGCTGGCCGCCTTCACCGGTTGTCTCGAATTCGAGGAGCAGACCCTCGCCTACCGCCACGACGCCCAGACCGACACGCTGCGCATCTTTCAGGATTACCACGGCATTTTCGGTGGCGACCAGGCGGATGGCCTGTCTAGGGACGAGCAGGAGCAACTGCGCTCCGTGCTCACGACGCCGCGGACGTTCTTCTTCGCCAACTGGATTTTTGAAATCAACCACGCGGCGCTCCGCGAGCAGTTGAACCGGCTCCGCGACCCGGAGAAGCGCAGGGAGGAAAAGTTTTCCGAGGAGGGAATCGTCCGGCTGGAGCAGTTCTTCAAAACGCTGCTGGCGAATTCCAAAATCGAAAACGGCCCGCTCTACCTCGACGCGAAAGGCCGGCTCTGCGGCGCGCAGTTCGTCACCCTCACCAAAATCTCGGAAGTGCTGCGGACGGCGAACGCGGTGATTCCTGATTTTCTCCGGCAGGAAGCGGCGAAGGAGGAAACCACGGCGGAGGGAAAAGCCGTCATGCTCGCCTCGGCGCAAAAGCGAAAGATCTTCCTCTGCCTGCAAGGAAACGAGTTCACCATCACCTGGCCCCTGACGCGCGCGGCTTACGAGAAAGCATTTGGCGCAGCGGCGGAACCCGACCCGAAAGCGGCGGCGTTCCGGCGCAGCGGCGGCAAGGTGAGCTTCGCCGACAACGAGGTGACGCTGACCATCGGCGCTGTTTCCGACTCCACCACCACGCTGACTCTCCCCATGAGCGACAAGCCTTACGTGGGAAACGCCGTGGAGACCGCGAAGGCGCAGGGCACCATCAAGGAGAAATTCGACGCGCCGACGGCGATGAAGAAATTCCTCGCGCCTACGCGATGATCTCGTTCACCACGTGGCCGGCCACGTCGGTGAGGCGGAAATCACGGCCATTGAAGCGGTAGGTGAGCCGCTCGTGATCAATGCCCAGCAGGTGCAGCACGGTGGCGTGAAGGTCGTTGATGTGAACCTTGTTCACCACGGCGCGCTGACCAATCTCGTTAGTCTCGCCGTAGTGGACGCCGCCCTTCACGCCGCCGCCGGCCATCCACGTCGTGAACGCGTGCGGATTGTGGTCGCGGCCGGGCTTGGCGCCTTTTTGTGAGACGGCGAGACGGCCAAACTCGCCGCAGCACAGCACGAGAGTATCGTCGAGCAAACCGCGCGCCTTGAGGTCGGTGAGCAGTCCGGCGATGGGCTGGTCGGTTTCGAGCGCGAAGCCGCTGTGGTTGCCCTTGATGTCCGCGTGGCCGTCCCAGCTCAACTGGTTCTCCATGCCGCCGCTGTAAATCTGGATGAACCGCACGCCGCGCTCGGCGAGCCGCCGGGCCATGAGGCACTGGCGCGCGAAGTGGTCGCAGTGGCTCGCGCCGATGCCATAAAGTTTTTTGATGTGCTCCGGCTCGCGCTCGACATCGAGCGCCTCGGGCGCGGCCATCTGCATTCGATAGGCCAGTTCAAAGCTTTCGATGCGCGCGCCGAGTTCGCTGTCGCCGGGATTTTTCTCCAGCGCCTGGCCGTTGAGCTTGTTCAACAGGTCAAGCTGCGCGCGCTGCTGCGCGTCGGTCATCGCGGTGTCGCGCACGAGGTTGTTGATGGGCGCGCCCTGGACATTGAGCGCCGTGCCCTGGAAGACGCCGGGCAAAAAGCCCGCACCCCAGTTTTGCGCGTGGCCCTTCGGCACGCCGCGGCCCTTGGTGTCATACATCACGACGAAGCCGGGCAGGTTGCGGCTCTCGCTGCCGAGGCCGTAGCTGACCCACGAGCCGACGCACGGAAAGCCCATGCGCGAAAAGCCGGTGTTCATCTGGAAGAGCGCGGGCGAATGGTTGTTCGTCTCCGTGTGGCACGAGTGGATGAACGCCATGTCGTCCACGTGCCGCGACAGGTGCGGGAAAATCTCCGACGCCCACGTGCCGCTCTGGCCGTGGCGCGCGAAGGAAAACGGCGACTTCATCAGCGGCCCGACCTGCGCGGTGAAGAAGCCGGTGTTCTTGTCGAAGCCCTCGAGTTCCTTGCCGTCGCACTTGGCCAGCTCCGGCTTGTAATCCCACGTGTCCACCTGCGACGGCCCGCCGTTCATGAAAAGCCAGATGATCGATTTCGCCTTGGTGCCGAAGTGCGGCGCGCGCGGGGCCAGCGGGTTCGGCCCGAGCTTCGGCGGCTCGGCGGCGAGCAGGCCGTTTTCGTGGAGCAGCGCGGCGAGTCCGAGCAGCCCCGCGCCCGCGCCGCTGCGGCGGAGGAAGTCGCGGCGCGACTGGAACGCATGGCTGGGGGCGGCGAAGTAATGGGGGAGGTTCATGGTTCAACGGCGATAAACTTCGCGGCGATGGCCGACGGCGAGCAGGTGGATGGTCTTTTCGGCGGTGTTCACACGATAAATCACCCGGTAGTCACCCACGCGGAGCTTGCACCGTTCGCCGCCCTTCAAACGCTGATGCGGGAACTGCGCCAGCCGCCGACCCATGTCGTCAATTTTCATTTCAATTCGCGCCTGGAGTTCCGGCGGCAGCTTGAAGAACGCCGCGTCAAACGAGGCGTAAAAAACCTGCAACGCCTCGCTCACAAGCCGGTGCCGCCCCGGGTTCGGGTGAAGCTCCCGGCGGCCATGTCGCGCTCCGCCGCCTGGACTTTGGCCTCGAACTCCGGCGACAACTCCAGGTCTTCCTCAATCAAGTCATCCAGCCAGTCGCGCACCTGCTGCATTTCAGCCTGGTTGAGGCCGAGCTTCTGAATCGTCGTCTCCAATTCCTGAACTTTGCTCATAATCGGAATATGAATAGGTGCGGCTTTGGCTTCAAGCGGTTATTCCACATACACAAACTCGTTCATGCTCATCACGGCCTGGCAGAAATCCGTGAGCGCAAGCCGCATCGCGTCCTTCGCCTGCGTGGCGGCGTAAGACTTTTCCTGCGTTTCGATGAAATGAATACTGTCATTCCATTCTTTTGCCGTAGGCGTGCGCCCGAACGCCGTCCGATAGGCACGCTTGACGACCGTATCAGGCCCCGAGGTGTTCTCCATCAGGTTCTTCGCAAAATCCCTCGCCGCCGCGCGCACGTGCGGGTTGTTCATCAGCAGCAAGGCCTGCGGGGCCACCGTGGTCGCAGCGCGCTTGCCCACGCCCTGCAAACTGTCCGGCCAGTCGAACTGCGTCATCATCGGGATGAGCTTGCTGCGCTTGACGGTGAAATAAACGCTGCGGCGCGTCATGCCCTCGTCGAGCGAGCCGGGGCCGAACATCGTTTTGTCCAGCCGCCCGCTCACCGCGAGAATCGAGTCGCGGATGATTTCGCCTTCGAGGCGCTGGCGTGTCTGCCGCCAGTAAAGCGCGTTCTCCGGGTCGGCGCGCATTCGTGCCTCATCGGACGCCGAGGTCTGCTGATACGTCGCACTCATCAGGATGAGCTTGTGAATCGGCTTGAGCTTCCATCCGCCGCGAATGAGTTCGCCCGCCAGCCAGTCGAGCAGTTCCGGATGTGCGGGCCGCTCGCCGTTCGCGCCGAAGTCGGACGGCGTGTTCACGAGGCCGCGCCCGAGGTGATGCTGCCAGAGGCGGTTGACGATGACGCGCGCGAGCAGGTGGCCCGCGCCGTGTTCCACGTCGGTGAGCCAGTTCGCGAGGGCGGTGCGCTGCATCGGCGTGCGCGCGTCGGCGGGCTTGGGAACCTGCCAGCGATTCTCCTGTTCCGGCGCGCGCATGAGCACCTGCATGAAGCCCGGCGCGGCCTCGCCTTGTTTTTGCGACAGGTCGCCGCGCTTGAGCAGAAACGTCTGCGCGTAGAAATCCGGCCCCTGCGTGTGCAGCCGGAGTGCGGGCAGCCCCTCGCTGCACACCAGCGCTTTCACCAGTTCCGGTCGCGGCTCGGTCTTCACGTGGGCAAGCACGGCGTCGTTGCGCTTGCGCCACTCGGCGTCCGTCGTGCGATAAATTTTGCTGACGGCTTCACGCTCGACGGCGGTGAGCTGGAGTGCGAAAGGCCCGCCCGCCGGGGACCTGGGCGCGTAATCGGCGGCGGCGGACGAGCCGTCCGCGCTCCCGTGCTTCGCGAAGGCCGCGCGGGCCTTTTCAAAATCCTTTGCCGCCACGGTGTCGCCGGCAAGACCCGCGTCCTTCCGCGTCGCGACGGACACGCGGACGCGGCCCAGCACGCTGCGGTCAAAGTCGGCGGGAAATTTCAGTGTGAAGGAAAGCTCCGTGCCTTCCGCGAATCCAACCGGCTGCTCCAGTTCAAAAATCGCCGCGTGGTCGCGGCCCGCCTGCCCGCCGTCGCTCCACGGGAAAATTTCCTTCGCCGGCTGTTTGTCCGTGGTGGCGGTGCGTCGCGCGAATTTCAGTGTGACCGGCTTGGCGTCTCCTTTCAGCGGCTTCGCGGTGACGGTGAGCGACGAGACGTTGAACCCGCCGTCCTTCGACCAGCCCGGCCCGTGGCGCGGCAGCGTGCGGTCGGCGAGGGCTTCGAGGCGCAGCGTAGTGAGGTTCGTGAGCGCGGTCTTCGCGGTGAACGTCATCGTGTCGGGCGAACCGGCGGTGACGCTCACCAGCCACGAGCCGTCCGGCTGCGCCTCGGATTTGTTGAGACCATAGTAGCCACCGCTGACCTTGAAGCCCGCGAGGTCGAGCCAGAACCAGCCGGGCTGCGGCAGCGCGGGATTCGTTTTCAGCCACGCGTCGAGGCGGGCGGGAAGTTTTTCCTTCTCAAAAAGCTGAAGCGCGGCGACGAGCGGCTGGTGCGCCTTCTCCCACGCGGCCAGTTCGGCGCGCGTCTTGGCGGGGTTCAAATCCACGTCCTTGTCGCAGCGCACGGTCGTCGTAAAGGTCGCGATGAGCCGGTAGTAATCCAGCGCGGGAATCGGGTCGAACTTGTGGTCGTGGCAGCGCGCGCAGCCGATGGACAGGCCGAGCATCGCGGTGCCGAGCGTGTTGATCTGGTCGTCCAGCTCGTCGTAACGCTCCTTCTCGGCCTGGTTGACGGTGATCTGCGTCGCGTGCGTGCCCGCCCCGAGGAAGCCCGTGGCGAACCACGCCTGCGGGTTGTCCGGCTCCAGCTCGTCGCCGGCGATCTGCCACTTCACAAACTGGTCGTAGGGCAGGTCGTCGTTGAGCGCGCGGATGACGAAGTCGCGGTAGTGATAGGCGAAGGGCCGGTCGTAATCCTGCTCGTAGCCGTGGCTCTCGCCGAAGCGCGCGACGTCGAGCCAGTGGCGTGCCCAGCGTTCGCCGTGGTGCGGGCTGGCGAGGAGCTTGTCCACCAGCTTCTCCAACGCGGAACGCGGAACGCGGAACGCGGAACCACCCGCCCCGCCGCCGCATTCTTTCACAAACGCGTCCACCTCCTCCGGCGTGGGCGGCAGGCCGATCAAGTCGAAGTAAATCCGGCGGATCAACGTCCGGGGATCAGCGGGCGGATTTGGCTTGAGGCCTTTCGCGTCCAGTTTCGCGAAGATGAACTGGTCAATGGGATGGCTGACCGCTGACCGCTGACCGCTGACCGCTGGCGGCGAAACTTTCTTCAGCGGCGCAAAGCTCCAGAACGCCCTGTCCTGCGCCGACACCAGCGAGCGATCCTTCTTCGCCACGGCCCCCTCGACGAGCGGCTTGTCGTAGGGCGCGCCCGCGTCAATCCACGCCGCGATTTTCTGGATGGCCTCGTCGGGCAGCTTGGGCTTCTTGCTCGGCATGTGCGGCTCGTCGGCGTGGCTGATGAGCTTGAAGAGCAGGCTCTCCTTCGCGCGGCCGGGAACGACGGTGATGCCCTCCTTGCCGCCCTTGAGCAGGGACTCGCGCGTCGCGAGGTCGAAGTCGCCCTTCGTCTTGCCGCCGCCGTGGCATTCGAGGCAATGCTCCTTGAGCAGCGCGCCCACGCCGCCCTTGAACAGCTCCAGCCCGCGCGCCATGTCCGCCGCGTGGCGGGCCGGCACGGGCGCGGGCGCGGCGCAGAGCGCGGCGCTCCACAGGCCCAAACCGATGGCGAACATTCTGGCGGCGCTTTGCATGACGGGAAATTTGACTGCGCCCAGAATAGGCCGGATTCAGGAAATCACCATGTCAAATCCTGCCAAAAATATGTCGGATTGTGGCAGATGCGGGATCGTGAACCACCAAGACACGGAGACCGGCGCAACGCCTGTCCGACGCGCTTCGCCGGCGCGGAGCGTAATTTCCCCGCGTGATTCCTTGAGTTTCCGCGCGCGGGCGCGTCAGGCGAGAATCTCGTGGATCACATGGCCATGCACGTCGGTCAGCCGGCGCTCGACGCCATTGTTGTAGAAGCTCAACCGCTCGTGATCGAGGCCGAGGAGGTGGAGCAGCGTCGCGTGGAGGTCGTAGATGTTGGTGACGTTCTCGACGGCCTGGTAGCCGAACTCGTCCGTGGCGCCGTGGCTGAAGCCGCGCTTCACGCCCGCGCCGGCGAGCCAGACGGTGAAGCCCTTGGGATTGTGATCGCGACCGTTCGCTCCCTTCTGAAACGTCGGCATCCGATCGAACTCGGTGACGAACGCGACGAGTGTGTCGGCTAACAGGCCGCGGCCTTTGAGCTCGCGGAGGAGCGCGGCGCAGGGTTGGTCGAGAATCTCCGCGTGGATCGGATACTGGTCGGCGAGTTTCTTGTGGCCGTCCCAGTTGCCCACGTCCTCGCCCATCGCGTAGGAGCCGTTGAAGGGCAGGTATTATTCGAGGTAGATAAATTCATTTGCATTGAGCAGGGCGCGGCAGAAAGCCTCGCGGCCATGGGTGGCGATGAGCTTCGTCGCTGTGTCGCGTTCCTTCCGGGTCGGCGGGCGTTGGAAGGTGAGGCGATACGCGGAGCCGACGGCGTCCTGCGCATCGAGGCGCGCGGCGAGGGCTTTGGCCATGTCGAGGGTGAAGGTGTGGTTGAGCAACGTGAGCGCTTGCAACGGCGTGGTGGTGTTCGCGCGCTTCGGGGCGGCGAAGGCGATGTCGGGCAGGTCGAAGTCGTTGAGGACATCGACGACGCTGGCGCGGGCGTTCTGATGATAGACGGCGCGGCGGTAAGTCTCGGGGCCGTGCGTGTCGAGTGGGAAGTAGGTGCAGACGTTGTTCTGTGTGAACTTGTAGAGACGGAAGCCGGGGCCGCCCATGGGCTCGAGCTGCAACTTGCCCGCGACGGTCAGCATCGTGTCGCGCAGTTCCTCCGCGCTAAGGCGGCGCGGCGGGAAACGCCAGAGCAAGCGCGCGTCCTTGTCCTCCCGCGCGGCGGCGGGACGGAAGGCGCTCGATTGCAGATACGTTTCCGAGAGGAGAATCTCACGATGCAGTGGCTTGAGTTTCCAACCGTTCGCAATCAGCCGTGACGCGAGGTAATCGAGCAACTCAGGATGCGTGGGCCGGCTGCCAAGGAAACCAAAATCGCTCGGCGTGTCCACGATGCCGACACCGAAGTGGTAATGCCACACGCGGTTGGCCAGCACGCGCGCGGTGAGCGGATTGTCGTCACTGGTGATCCACTTCGCGAGCGCGAGGCGACGCTCACCCTCCGCCGCATCGGCTTTCAACTGATACGGTTTGCCGACGTGGTCGAGCACGGCAAGGCTCGCGGGCACGACGGGTTCGCCGGGCTTCATCGGGTCGCCGCCCTTGTGAACGAACGTCGGCTCTTTCGGCTCCGAGTAGGTGCCGGCCCAGACTTGCGGGAGCTTGGGCACGCGGTTCAGCTTCGCGCGCGTCTGCGCGATCTGCTTGTCCAACGCGGCGAGCTTCTGTTCCTCCTCTGCTGTGATCACTTCGCGCCGGGCCTTCGCAATACCGTGGGCCGGCGTCCATGGCTCGCGGCCATCATCGGTGGCGACAGTGGCCCACGTCTTGCCGTCGAACGAGACTTGCACCTTGTATTCGCACGGCGTGGCACCGCGAACTTTGCTTTCGTCGATGCCGCGCTCGCCCCGGGCGTTGATGAACGTGATGCGATTGATCCTCTCGGGCTTGGCAAACGTGAGCGTGAGTTCGGCCGGCTCGCCGATGAACCACGCCTCTCCCGTCATGCCGTCGATGCAGTATTGCGGGCCGTAGGCCTCGGGAAAATCCTCGGCCGTGGTGGACTTCGCGCCTTCGGCTTTCGTGCCGTTGCTGGCGAGGGCGACGTTGCGAGCCGGTTCGCTGGCGCTCCAAACCTGGAACTCCGTGAGCTTGCCGCTGCCCCCGGCACGTTTGCCTTTGCGGGCGGGACCGGCTTGGTGATCGCTGGTGAGGCTCTCGATGACGAACTTGAGATAGCGGGCCTCGACCGGCGGATAGCTTTCGCTCGTGCCGTTCTGGTCGATCTTCGGGCGTGTGGGTTTGACCTTGGCAAACGCGGCCTTGGCCCGGGCTTCAATGGTCTCGTCGAGCGTGTCGCGTTCCGCTTCGAGCTTTTTCAACTCCGCATTGAGCGGCTTCGTCGCGGACGTGAACGCCTCGCGCTCCTCCTTCGAGGCAATGACGCGCCGGCCGTGCGTGATGCCTTCAAACACCGAGCGCAGCCGGTAGTAATCCTCCGTGGGAATGGGATCAAACTTGTGGTTGTGGCAGCGGGCGCAGTTGATCGTGAGCCCGAGGAACGCCCCGCCCGTCGCGGTGATCATGTCGTCGAGCGTGGCGGCGCGGATGTTGGCCTGCGCGACCTTGTCCTGATTGCCGACGTCGTCATACGGCCCGGCGACAATGAACGCGCTGCCGACTTCGACCGCCGGATCGTCCTTCCCGATCACGTCGCCCGCGAGGTGCTCGGTGATGAACTGGTTGAACGGCTTGTCATCGTTGATCGAGCGGATGACGTAGTCGCGAAACGGCCAGAGATCATCAATGACAAAGTTACGCTCGAAGCCATTGCTCTCGCCGAAGCGCGTCACGTCGAGCCAATGTCGGCCCCAGCGTTCGCCGTAGCGCGGGCTGGCGAGGAGACGATCCACGAGACGTTCGATGGCCGCGCGCGCTTGCGGCGAAGACATGGAGACAATGAGAGGAGGAGACAATGAAACCTGACGCTCCGAGCCCTTCTCCCTGTCTCCCTGTCTGATGGTCTCCTTGTCTCCGGCGCATTCGCGCACAAACGCCTCGACCTCCTCCGGCGTCGGCGGCAGGCCGGTCACGTCATAAGTCATGCGGCGGATCAACGCGCGCGGATCGGCGGGCGGACTGAGCGTGAGTTTTTTCTCCGTGAGCTTCGCTTTGATGAAGCCGTCGATGCTGTCGTGTGCGAACTGCTTCGCCACCGGCTGCAATGACCACCACGACTTGTCGCCGCGCTTGGCTTCCACCTTCGCGCCGTCGCGCGGATCGAGTGCGCCCATCTTCACCCACGTCACGAGATCGGCGATGACGGCATCCGGCAGCTTCGGCTTCTTCGGCGGCATCTCGAGGTCGGGCTCGACATGGCGGATGGTGCGGATGAGCAGGCTCTCGTCGGGCTTGCCCGGAACGATGCTCGGCTTGCCGGAGTCGCCGCCCTTTTGCCAGCCGGCTTTCGAGTCGAGAAACAGATTGCCTTTGAGCTTCTTCGCCTCCGCGCTGTGGCACGAATAACAATGCTCGATGAGCACGTGACGAATCTTCTGCTCAAAGAAGGCAATGCCGTCGGCTGCGCCGAATGACGAATGGCCAATGACGAATGACGAAACGAGAATCGCGCGAGCTTTCATGGATCAGGCGAGAATGCTCCTGAGCACGTGCCCGTGCACATCGGTGAGCCGGCGGGCGGCACCGTTGTGGTAATAGGTGAGTTTCTCGTGATCGAGGCCGAGCAGGTGCAGCAGCGTGGCGTAGAAATCGTAGACCGTCGCGACATCCACCACGGAGCGCCGGCCAAAATCATCCGTCTCGCCGAAACTCACGCCGCCCTTGATGCCCGCGCCCATCATCCACGTGGTGAAGGCGTCGGGATTGTGATCGCGGCCGGAAGTTCCCTCCTGATGCGTGGGCATGCGGCCGAACTCGGTGCACCACACGACAAGCACGTCGTTCAACATGCCGCGCTGCTTGAGATCGGTGAGCAGCGCGGCGGTGGGTTGATCGAAGATCGGACAATGCCGCTCGTAATCCGCCTTGAGCGTCTTGTGCGCGTCCCAGTTCAGCAGGCCATCGACGGCGCTCGCGCGCGAGGCGCAGTAGAGGCTCACGTAGCGGATGCCCTGTTCGAGAAAACGGCGCGTGAGCAGACAATTCCGCGCGTAGGCGGCCTTGAGCTTGTTCGGGTCGTTGGTGCCGTAAAGGTCGTGAACGTGTTTCGGCTCGCGCGAGAGGTCGCTCACTTCCGGCGCGGCAAGCTGCATCATCTCGGCGAGTTCGTAGGTGGCCATGCGCGCGCGGAGTTCGTCATTGCCCGGATGCGCGGCGGCGTGCTCGGCGTTGATGACCTTCAGAAAATCGCGCGTGGCCTGTTCCTCGTCCGGCCTGATGCTCGCGGGGCGCGCGAGGTTGCGGAGCGGTTGCTGCGCGGCCATCGCGACGGCCTGATACTGCGCGGAGAGAAAACCATTGCTCCAGTTCGCCTTGCCGTTGGGCGGTTCGCCGCGGATGTCCTGCACGGAAACGTAGGTCGGCAGGTTCTGGTTCATGCTCCCGAGCGCGTAGCTGACCCACGCGCCCGCGCTGGGGAAACCTTCGCGCGTGAAGCAGGTGTTCATGTTGATGCAACCCGGCCCGTGCGTGTTCGTGCGTGACGTCATCGAGTGGATGAACGCCATGTCGTCCACGTGCCGCGCCATGTGCGGGAGCATCGAGGAAATTTTCTTGCCGCTCCGGCCCGCCGCCGCGAACGGCCACGGCGACTTCATCAGGTTGCCGTTCTTGCCCTGGAACGTGACTTCCTTCTCCGCGCCGGGCAACGGCGTGCCGTCGAACTTCTCGAGCATCGGCTTGTAATCCCACAGGTCCATGTGCGACGCCGCGCCGGGGCAGAAAATCTGGAGCACCTGCTTCGCCTTCGGCGCGAAGTGCGGCGGGCGCGGCGCTCCGGTGGATTCCGCCGCGAGCAGGCGGGGAAAAAATTCATCGCCGAGCAATTGCGCGAGCGCGACGCCGGTCATGCCGGTCGTCATGCGACCGAGGAACTGGCGACGCGCGAGAGCGAGGGCCGAGGTCTGGACGTTCATAGCTTGTGACGACGTGAAGCGGGTTCGTTCAATTCACCCGGTTGCACAGAATTGGCGTTAAGGTCAGCCTGACTGAGCGCGCTGAATGCTCGGACACCGGCGTGGCCGACGAGCACGCGCCGTTCACAATCGAGCGGCTCGGTGATGAGATCGGTGACAATGACTTGGGGCAAGTGGCTCATGAGTTGAAGAATGGAAGAAAGTTGTCAGGGTTCGGTCAGACGAGAATCCCGCGTATCACTTCTCCATGCACATCGGTCAACCGGCGGTCTATGCCGTCCTGCCGGAACGTGAGCCTCGTGTGATCAATGCCGAGCTGGTGCAGGACGGTCGCGTGGATGTCATACACCTCCGTCGGCGTCGCGCGGTTCTGCGGCTTGTATCCCCACTGATCACTCGGCCCGTAAGTCACGCCGCCCTTGATGCCGCCGCCGCACAGCCAGTTGGTGAAGACGAACGGATTGTGGTCGCGCCCCTTGCCCCCCTGTGTGCTCGGCATCCGGCCAAACTCGGTGGTCCACAAAATGATTGTGTCGTCGAGCAGGCCGCGCTGTTTCAAATCCTGGATTAGCGCCATCGTGCCACGCGCCATGCCCATCGCGAGTGGGCCGTGATCGCGCTCGACGTCCTCGTGCGAGTCCCAGTTGCGGCGCGGGAAGCTGTTGTCGTTGCCGCTCCAGATTTGCACGAAGCGCACGCCGCGCTCCAGCAGCCGCCGGGTGGCGAGGCATTTTCGACCGAAGCAATCCATCTCCTCGCGCGGGTTGATTTCCTTTGGCCACTCTCTCGTCACGCGGTCAATGCCGTAGAGGTCGAGGATGTATTCCGGCTCACGTGAAATATCCAACGCTTCGGGCGCGGCGAGCTGCATCTTCGCGGCGAGTTCGTAGCTGCGGATACGGGCGTCGAGCCGCTCGTCGCCTGCGCGGCTCGCAGCGTGCGACTGGTTGAGTTTGCCCATCAACGCGATCCCGTCGGCATCGCTGGCGCGTGTGATGAATCCGCCCTGCTTCGCGGGAAATAAATCGTTGATAGGATTTTCCGCGCCCGGATAAATGATCGTGCCCTGGTGCTGCGCCGAAAGAAACGCACTGTCCCAATTCTTCGTGCCGTTGGACGCCAGCCCGCGATGGTCGGGCAGCACCACGAACGCCGGCAGGTTTTCATTCTCGCTGCCCAGCCCGTAGCTCACCCACGCGCCGGCGCTCGGAAAGCCGGGGCGGTTGAAGCCCGTGGTCTGGAGCAACGTGGCCTGCGAGTGGACGCCCGTCTTGCCGACGACATTGTGGATGAACGCGATGTCGTCCACAGACGAGCCGAGCGCGGCGACCGGCTCGCCGAGCATCTTGCCGCACTGCCCGTGAGCGGCGAAGGGCCACACCGGCTTCTTCCACGGGCCGAGTCCATTTTGAAACGCCTCCACGTGCTCGCCGAAGTCGCTCGGCTGCCCGTCGCGCTTCACCAGCTCGGGTTTGAAATCCCACAGGTCAATGTGGCTCGCCGCGCCGGCCATGAAGAGCTGCACGACGCGCTTGGCCTTCGGGGTGAAATGAGGTGATTGCCGATTGCCAATTGCCAATTGCCGATTGGACTCAGCACCAAACAAACTTTCTGATTTGAGCAGGCTCGCCAGCGCGATACCGCCAAGGCCGCCGCCGCTCTGCCAGAGAAACTCACGACGGCTCACGAGCCTCAACACGCGCGGCGGTTGGTGAAATGGGGAATCGTTGCGTTTCATGTCACGGCAAGGTTTGAAAGGAGCAACTGCCGGACGCCCTCTCATTAGCACCTGGCTTCAGCCCGGTGTTGGCGTGAAAAAGACCTCTCCGAGCCGCTTTAGCGGCTTCCAGAAAAGCCGTTAAAACGGCTGACCGGTCATTCGCGCCGCCTGACACCCGGCTGAAGCCGGGTGTTAATGAGAGGTTTGGTTGCACACGAACTTTCAAGTTTGAAACTCTTGTTAATCCACGAACACAAACTCGTTCAGGTTCAGAATCACTCGGCATGCGTTTGTGACACCGTGCTTTTGGGCGTAAGCCGTGAGCGATTTGAGTTCGGCGTCACTCGGCTGCCGGGTCAGCGCGAGACGAAACGCTTCGCGCACCTGCGCCGCCACGTCGCCGGCATTTTCCACGCGCACGGCGAAGTGCTTCGCCATCGTAACCATGAGTTGGTTGTTCAGCAGCGCGAGGGCCTGGAGCGGCGAAATGCTCTGGTTGCGCTTGTCCACGAGCATCGAGGGGTCGGCGCAATCCATCGTCGCCATCCACGGCTGCTGCTGCGAGCGGACGAGGAAGCGATAGACCGAGCGGCGGTGCAGCGCGGGATTCTCCGGGTCGGCGAGGTGATACTGGTAATGCGGCGAGTGCTCCGGCTTCTCGATGACAAAATCCTGAAAGCTCGGCCCGCCCATCTTGAGGTCGAGCTTGCCGCTGACGAACAGCACGCTGTCGCGGACGGCCTCCGCTTCGAGCTTGCGGCGGTTCTGGCGCCAGAGGAAGCGGTTGTCGGCGTCGGCGTCGGACGGAGTGACGGAGTGATGGAGTGATGGAGTGCCGGGCTTGAGTTTGGGCGCGAACTTTCCATCACTCCAAGACTCCATCACTCCATCACTCCGCTGTCTGTAGGTCGCGCTCATCACGATGAGCTTGTGCAACTTCTTGAGCGAGCCCCCGAAGTCGTCGCGAAAGGTCACCGCGAGCCAGTCGAGCAACTCGGGATGCGTAGGCAGTGCGCCCATCTTTCCAAAATCATTCGGCGTCTCCACAAGGCCGCGGCCGAAGTGATATTGCCAGACGCGGTTCACGATGCTGCGCCAGACGAGCGGATTGCGCTCGTCCGTCAGCCACTTCGCGAGCGCGGCGCGGCGGGCGGACTCATCGGCATCGGAAGGAAGCGCGAAGCGCGCTCTCAATGGCTGCAATGCCTCCAGTGCGCCCGCGCCGATTTCCTTGATTGGCGATTTCACATCACCGCGCGCGAGCACCTGAATGGTGCGCGGCTTGCCGCCGTCGGGGCCGGTGCCGCGGAAGGAGCCGCTGCCGTGGTGAATGCCGGCGGCATAGACCGAGTTCGGTTTGGGAAGCTTCTTCAACTCACCAGCGACGCGTTGAAGTTCGGTCTTCGCCGCAGCCAGCTTCGCCTTCGTCAACTCATCCGCAAAGCCCAGCAGCAGCGCGTCGCGTTCCTTCACCAGCTTCTCGCGCTCGTCCGCCGAATGCGCTTCGGGCGCGAGGCCGTCGGTGAGATTCGCTTTGCGCCAGCGCGGCGGGGCTTCGATGGAATCGAGCGCGGTGACGGGACGACCGAGCGCGACATTTGTGCCGTCCCGGTCGAACACCTGCAACTCGGCGAGCGCAAAAATGAAATCATTCTTTCGCGGCGCGAGCCTCACCGCCGTCACGCGCACGTAACGGCCGGCGATGCCGTCGTCCTTCGCGCCGCCGGTGGTGAAGGCCCGGAGTTGCGGGTTTGGAAAGTCGTTCATGAAGGTCGCGTCGTGCTTGCGCCACAGCAGCGTGACACCCGATTTGAACTCCGGGTCGTCACTCGTCTCGACCTTGAAGCGCACCGGAAAGCCGAAGCCCGCGCCGATGCCGTTGAAGTCGTCGTAGCACGAGAGCAACGCCACACTCTCGATGCTCACGCGCCGGCCCAAGTCCACCTGCACCCACTTCACCGCGTCTTGTGTCGGCGAGATCGCGCTGTGGTAGCCGAAGTCGGGCGTTGGGTTGCCCTGCTTCTTCGCGGCCTCGGCGGACGCGCCTGCGATGCGGCGGTTCAGCGCAGAGAGTTTCTCCCCGGACATTTGTTTCAATGGCTGTTCCAGCGCGGTGATGGTGTTCGAGGCTTCAAGCTGCCGACGCTGAAGGTCGCGGAACTGCGCGTTCAATTTGTCGTCGGCAAAATATTTCAACTCCGTCCGATCCACCGCGGCGAACACAGCCTGAAGCGCGTAGTAATCCTCCTGCGAGATCGGGTCGAACTTGTGGTTGTGGCATTGCGCGCAGTGGACGGTGAGCGAGCAGAAGGTGTTGATCGTGTTGGCCACCATATCGTCGCGGTCGAGATGGCGTGCGATCTTGCCATCGGTCTTCGTCTCCGGCACCTCCGAGTGGCCGATGAAATCCCACGGCCCGGCGGCGATGAAGCCCAGCGCCTCGATGCCATCGCGCGTGCCGAGAAAGAGCGCGTCGCCGGCGATCTGCTCCTGCACGAAGCGCGCGTAGGGCTTGTCCTCGTTGAACGCGCGGATGACGTAGTCGCGATACGGCCACGCGTTCGGGCGAGGCTTGTCCTTGTCGTAGCCGTGCGTCTCGCCGAAATGCACCACGTCGAGCCAGTGCCGCGCCCAGCGTTCGCCGTAACGCGGGGAGGCGAGCAGTTTGTCCACGAGACGCTCGTAGGCTTGAATCTCCTTCTCCCCCTTCCCCCTTTTCTCCCCAGCCGCAGCCGCAGCCGGGGAGAAAAGGGGAAAAGGAGAAGAGGAGAATTCGCGCACGAACGCCTCCACTTCCTCCGGTGTCGGCGGCAGGCCGGTGAGATCGAAGTAAAGCCGGCGGATGAGCGTGCGCGCGTCGGCTTCCGGCGATTGCGGCAGGCCTTTTTCCTTCAGCTTCGCGATGACGAAGGCGTCCACGGGATTGCGGAGGATGAAGCTGGCATCGCGAATTTCCGGAACGGACGGACGGGCGACTGGTCGGAGCGACCACCAGTCAGTGGAAGACATCTTCTCCGCCGCGCCCGCCGAGGCGGCGGCGAGCGCGAAGCCGGTGAGCGACGGCAAAAGTCGGCGGGCAAGGTGACGACGCATGAGCAGCGAAGAAATGACGGCCAGGCCCCAGGCAAAGTTCATTGGCCCGGCCTCCGCCGCTCGGCCTCCGCCGGGGTGAGCGAACCAAGCCCGGCTTCGCTGATTTCCTCCGGCTTTTGGAAGACACGCCACTTCTCACGGGGCACGTCCTTGAAGGCGGCTTGGTAGCGGGCCGCCGCCGCGCTCTCCTCGGTCACATCGCGGATGAGGATGCGGTGGACTTGCTGCGGGAACTGCCGCGCCAGCGCCCCGTAAATCTCCGGGTCGCGCTCGCCGGAGTCGCCCACGAGGATGAAGCGGCGCTTGGGGAACTGCCGCAGCATCGGCTCGATGACGCCCGGCTTGCAGGCTTCCGGTGAGTCGAACAGCGCGAGGAAGGAGCTGTCCTTCACGCGGAACTGCTTCATGTGCCACGAGCCGGCGGGGAAGCCGCTCGCGGCGGTGAACTTCGTGATTGGCTCATAGAGCTGCCACGGACTGGCGCTGACGTAGTGGAAGCTCGCGCCGTCCGCCGCCCACGCGCGATACACCGCCGCCATCCCCTCCACCGCCTGGAACGGCTCGTAGAAAGTCTTCCGCAGCAGCGCCTGCCGGTCGCGGACGTGGCTGACCTTGATGGTGTCGTCCACGTCGGAGATGACCGAGACGCCGGTGTCGGCGAGCAGATGTGCCGTGCCGCGAAACTCCCGCGCGTCCCCGGCGCGCGTGACGGCGGTGAAGGTGACTGGCTTCGCGTCCGCGTTTGGAAGCCGGAACTCGCCGCGCACATGGCCGTCCGCCGCCGATTCGCCGATGAAGAAATTCCGCTCGCCAACGCGCACGCTGATTGGTTTCCCGCGCTCGTTGTCCACGAGAAAGGCGCGGGCGCGCGACTCGAACATCTTGCGCTCCGCCGCGTCCTTCGGTTCCGCGACCAGCCCGAGGGCCGTCCGCAAGGCCGCCGCCGTGAGCGCGCGCCGCTCCGGCTCGAAGACGAGCGCGTGGACCGGGATTCGCCACCCGCCCGTCACCGCGTCGTGTCCGCCGAGGGTCGGATAAAACAAGACGCGCTCGTCGGAGCGCAAGTCGGCGGCGAAGGAAGACGGGGCGGCCACGAAGAGGCACAACAGGCACAAAATGGAAAACCAGAGTTGCCCGCGAATCACGCGAATGAACGCGAATGGGGAATGGGCAGGCCGGATGCTGGCGAGCGAAGGAGGCTTCCTTCGCGTAA
>JACRJY010000022.1 GCA_016235585.1 Verrucomicrobiota bacterium
TGAAGGGGAGAGGGAATCGGTTCCGCAACTTCCGCTCGCCAAACCGCCGCCCCTGCGCTACAAGATTTCCATGAAACCACTTGCCGCCTTCTGCACGCTCCTGCTGGCCGTCAGCCTCGTTTCCGCCGCCGACAAATCCCCGTCGTTCCGCGCCGGCGCATTCGCCGCTGACATCACGCCCACCAAGTTCCCCTCCCCCGTCAACGGCAGCATGAAGGGCAACTTCGCCCAGAGCGTCCACGACCCGCTGCACGCCCGCTGCCTCGCGCTGCACGACGGGAAGATGGAACTCATTTTCTGCGTCGTGGATGCCTGCATGATTCCGCGCGACCTCTGCGAGAAGGCCAAGCAGATCGCCGCGCGCCAGACCGGCGTGCCCGCGTCGCACATTCTCATCTCCGCCACGCACACGCACTCGGCGGCGACGCTCACGCCGGTGTTCCAGAGCGACACCGACCCCGCGCACGTCGCCACCGTCGCGGAACGCATCGCAGCGGGACTCGTCCAGGCGCACAAAAATCTGGAGCCGGCGGAAATCGGCTGGGCCAAGGGCAGCGACCCCACGCAGGTTCACAACCGCCGCTGGCTGCTGAAGGAGGGCGAAACTTACGCCAACCCCTTCGGCATCACCACCGACCGCGCGCTGATGAATCCCGGCAATCAAAACCCCAAGGTTGTGAAGCCCACCGGGCCGGTTGACTCCGACGTCTTCATCCTCGTCGCGCGCGCGGCGGCGGACAAACGGCCCATCGGCCTGCTCGCCAACTACAGCCTTCACTACGTCGGCGGCAACCCAGCGCTCTCGGCGGATTACTTCGGCGAATTCGCCAACGAAATCTCCGCGCGCCTCAAGACCGATGACGCGCGCTACGGCGGCAAGCCCAAGTTCGTCGCCATCATGTCCAACGGCACCAGCGGCAACATCAACAACATCAATTTCGCCGCCGCGCGGCCCAAGCGCGGGCCGGGCGAGCAGATCAAACTCGTCGCCGCCAGCGTCGCCGACGCCGCGATGCAGGCTTACGGCCAGATCAAATTCAAACCCCACGTCACGCTCGACTCTGCCGAGGAGGACATCTCGCTCAAGGTTCGCAAGGCGACGAAGGAGGAGCTCGCCCGCGCCCGCGACATCTTGGAGAAGACGCCCAAGGACAAGGACGGCCAATACACCGGCCGCGACCCGATTTACGCGCGCGAATCGCTGCTGCTCGACCCGTATCCCAGCGAAGTGCCGGTGAAGCTCCAGGCCCAGCGCATCGGCGACTTGAGCATCGCCTCGATACCCTGCGAAGTGTTCGTGGAAATCGGCCTCGACCTCAAGGCGCGCACGCCGTTCGCCCAGCACTTTACCATCTCGCTCGCCAACGGCTACAACGGCTATCTGCCCACGGCGGCGCACCACCAGCTCGGCGGCTACGAAACCTGGCGCGCCCGCAGCAGCTACCTCGAAACCGGCGCGGCGGACAAAATCACCGCGCGCTTGATGGCGCTGCTGACGACGCTCAAGAAACGGGAGTAACCGCAATCGTATCGGAAAGGAGCGCGAGTCTGTGATGTGACCCGCAGCAGTTCCGTCATGTGCTGCGTGTCGGAATGATTCAATCCGCCTCGGGCTCGGACATGCTGCGGGTCACAGAGCCACGTTCCGGAGAACAAAACGAAACCCATCCGTTTTAACGTCGGGCGCGCAGACCGCCTGATGATTACTTTCGAATGCTGTAAAACTGTTCTAGGGACTGGAGCCAATTTCCCGGCACCGACACATAGGTTTGCCAAGTCCGATCTTGTAAGAGCAAGGCACCGAGAGCCATGAGCAGCAGGGCAGTGGTGGCGAGGGTGCGCAGGCGTTGCAGGCCAGTCATCAGGCGGATGTTTTGCGGCCAGCGTTGGCGATACTCTCGCCAGTTCCCGTTCACGTCGTGGCTCCGCGCATTGCCGGCAAGCGCCAGCATCCCGGCTCCTGCGCCCGCGATGATCCATTGGGCCCAGTGCCAGGGTGAGAGATGCGCCCAATCAATCGCCAACAATACTTTCAAGGCCAGCGGCAGGGCCGGGAGATTTGCCACCTCGAGCAAAGCGGCGCGATCGAGGTTATGGAGAGTCAAGGAAACCACCGTCAGGAGCACACTCACGATGATCCACAGCTTTTGAAATGGATTGGTCCATGGCCAACAAAGCGCCTGCTTCTGCTGGCCTTCCGCATCGGCCACAGGTGCAGATTTGAGCAGATAAGCCAAGGGCCACCAGAACCACGCCGTGGCTTTGATGTTCAGGCGATATATGAAGGCGGGAAGAAAAAAGATGACTCCAGCCAACGCGTAAGACAACCACATGGACTTGATCTGTTCATCAATCCACCGTTTATGTAGACCATCCAGAGAAAGCGTAGGGCGATAATCACGGATGCCAGGCATCAACTCGGCAGGCAGGAATGAGTCCGTCAGAAAGTTGTTCTCCCGCCAATTCTCTGGGACGCGCTTGATGCCGTTCGGGATGTAGCACAACGTCGCAAGCACGCGGAGGAGTAAGCCGCGCACGGCCAAACCCGCACCCGCACCCCGACCGAAAGCCGTAACCGCACCCGCGATTGCACCCGCACCCACGACAGCACCCACGACAGCACCCGCGACAGCACCCGCGATTGCACCTGCACCCACGACAGCACCCGCGATTGCACTCGCACCCACAAACGCACCCACGGCAGCACCCGTAACTGCACCCGCAAGCGCAAACGCGCCCGCGCCCTCACCCGCAACCATGCCCTCACCCGCAACCGCGCCAGCACCTGCGGCCGCCCCAGCCCCGGCACCGGCAACCACCCCGGCACTGGCACCCGCGACCAGATACGCACCTACAACCGACGACGCCTCGATGGCGGCGGCCCAGCCAAACAAAGATCCCCTTTCCAGTCCGGGCAGCCAGCGGTGGCTCAGCCAATGTGCAAAAAAATAGGTGGGCAAGGCCGAGACCAAGGCCAAAGCGCCGAACCAGCAAGCTCTCTTCCCTTTCAGCCACTGTTCGTAACTATTAAACCCAAACCAGTCTTTCAGGAACCAACGCACCCCGGTCGCCATGGATTCCGGAGAGCGCAGTAGTAGCAGCGGGGCGATACAGACGCTACTGACGAGGTGCCAGTGAGTGTCGTAACGGATGGCGATCCACCAATAGAGCGCCACAGCGCAGAGAGTTTCCATACACGCGAGGACAGACACCTGCCCCGCCGCCCGCGAGGCCAGCGAGGAATACCAAACCCATTTCTTTGTTTCCTCCGTCGGCGGGGCGGCGGGGCCGGGGTGCGCCGCCGCTGGCTCCGGCGAGCCGACTTTCACGGCCATGCGTTGCCCGAGCAGTGCGTGGCGTTTGAGGATCAGCTCGGCGCATTCTTCGGCGGTCTTGTGGATGCCGTCGAGGTAGGCGGTCGTCTTGAACAGACCGGGCACTCTGCCATCACCGAATTTTACGTTGAGCAGTCGTAGCCGTCCGGTCTCGTCACGGGCCGGGTCGATGTCGAACCGCAACGCGCGAATGGCCCTGGCTTCGGCCTGGCACCACGGACGCCCGGCGTATTCGTCGGACAAGTCCGCAACCACCATCAAGCTTTGCTCGTGGTAGAACCGCTGTAGCAGCACGTCCATGTCATCGCCGAGGATTTCATGCTCAAACCACTCATCGAAGAACACTTTCCCATCGCCAAGCCTAGCGACGACGATTTCTGCGATGGCGCGCACCTTGTCGCGGTGTGGCCCCGCGAAGGAGAACGCAACATCGAAACGAAATAGTCCAGATTCCCTGGGTGCCAGCATATGTGTGAGGCTGGCATAGACGGCCGGAGGTGGCAAGCCCACCAGCGCATAAGCGCCGAAATTCCACGACAAACGGCCGTTATCCGGATAGTGGGCGCTGGCCACGCTTCATTTCATTCTGCTTTGAGTCTTTGCGGCGGGGCGGTTAATTTCCCAGCATGATTTCGCGCGCCAAATCCGACGCCCTCTTCGCCGAGGCGTTGAACTGCATTCCCGGCGGGGTGAACTCGCCGGTGCGGGCCTTCCGCGCCGTGGGCGGCAGGCCGTTCTTCGTGAACCGCGCCGCCGGCTGCCGCGTGTGGGACGTGGACGGCAACGAATACCTTGACTACGTCGGCACGTGGGGGCCGGCCATCCTCGGCCACGCGCATCCGAAAATCATCGCCGCCGTGAAGGCCGCCGCCGACCACGGCACGAGCTTCGGCATCCCGCACCCCGCCGAGGTCACGATGGCGCAGCGCCTCTGCGCGCTCGTGCCCAGCGTGCAGAAGGTGCGGATGTGCAACTCCGGCACGGAGGCGTGCATGAGCGCCATCCGCCTCGCGCGCGGCTTCACGCGGCGCGACAAAATCATCAAGTTCGACGGCTGCTACCACGGCCACGGGGACTCGCTGCTCGTCCGGGCCGGCAGCGGCGCGCTCACGTTTGGCAATCCCGACAGCGCGGGCGTGCCGGCGGATTTCGCGAAGCTCACAATTGTTCTCCCGTTCAACGACACGGAGGCGGTGAAGGCCGCGTTCGCCGCGAACAAGAATGAAATCGCGTGCATCATCGTCGAGCCGGTGCCGGGCAACGCGGGATTGTATGTGCCGAGGCCGGGCTACCTGGAATTTCTGAAACAAATCACGGCGGAGAACGGCGCGCTGCTGATTTTCGACGAGGTGATGACGGGCTTCCGCCTCGCGCCCGGCGGCGCGCAGGAGAAGTTCGGCATCCGGCCGGACTTGTCGTGCTTCGGCAAAATCATCGGCGGCGGCCTGCCGGTGGGCGCGTTCGGCGGGCGGGCGGACATCATGGATTATCTCGCGCCGCTCGGCCCGGTGTATCAGGCGGGGACGTTGAGCGGGAATCCGCTGGCGATGGCGGCGGGGATCGCGGCGCTGGAGGAACTCACCGGAATTCAGAATTCAGAATTCAGAATTCAGAATTCAGAAAACGCCTACGCCCGGCTCGAAGAGCGCGGCGCGCAACTCGAAGCCGGCATGAAGGACGCCGCGAAATCCGCCGGAGTGCCCGTCACATTCAACCGCTGCGGCTCGATGTTCTGCGGCTACTTCACCGGCGGACCCGTCCACAACCTCGCCGACGCGATGAAATCAGACCGCGAGCGTTTCAAAAAATTCTTCCACGGGATGCTGGAGGCGGGGGTGTATCTCGCGCCGTCGCAGTTCGAGGCGGGCTTCCTCTCCACCGCGCACGGCGAGGCGGACATCGAGAAGACGGTGAACGCGGCGGCGAAGGTGATGAAGACTTTTTAGCCACGGATTGAACACGGACGAAACACGGATAAAACCTGATTCAGCTTTCGTGTTTCGTCCGTGTTTGTTCCGTGTTCAATCCGTGGCTAAAAATGGCGGCCGGAAATCACTGCCGCCGCACGCGGAAGAAGCTGTTCGTGTTCGGCGCGAGCGGCACGGTGATTTGATAATTCGTGCCGTCGCTGGCGGGCGTGACACCCGCCGGCCCCCATTGGAACTGTCCGCTGGCGCGGTTCGTCACTTTTTCCAGCGTGTCGCTCAATCCGCTCACGGGCCACAGCAGCACCGCGTTCGTGCCGGAGCGTTGCACGGTCAGGCTGAACGGCGGCGGATTTGTCCCGGTGCCCTGCACGGCAAAAGTGTAATTCCCCTCGTCGCAATCCGTGTTCGTAATCGTCAGCGTGGCGCTGCGCGAACCGGTCGCGGACGGCGTGAAGGTGACGGTGAACGTGACCGCGCTGTTCGTGCCGACGTTGGCGGGCAGGCCCAGTCCGCTGACGGCGAAGTCCGCCGTGTTCGTGCCGCTCTTGCCGATTCCAGTGACGGTCAGCGGAGCAAGACCGGCATTCGTGATGGTGAAAGTTCGCACACGCGGCTGGCCCACGCCGAGCGATCCAAAATCCGTGCCGTTGGTGGACACGGGCGTGGCGGAGCCGGAAGGAATGGAAGCGCCGTTGCCGAGCAAATCAATTTCCACCGGCAGGAACAGCGCACAGTTCGTGCCGCTGGCCGGGCTGCCGGGCGTGATCCAGTTCGAGTTCGTGCCGGAGAGCGCGAAGTTGAACAGCGTGCCGTCCACGCCGCCCGCCACGAAGTTCGTGAGCGTGCCCACGCCCGGATTGCCGGCGCCCGCGTCGCCCTGGTTGAATTTGAAATACGCCACGAGGCCCGGCTCCGCGCCCAGCGGCTCGCAGTCCTTGCGCGCGAGAATTTCGTCCGCACAGAGGGCCCGGCTCCAAAATCGCACCTCGTCCAGCGCGCCCCCGAACGGAAGCGTCCCATTGCCGCGGATGCCGAGATAGACCGGCCCGGTCGTGGTGATGTCGGCGGAAAGATTGTCGGTGGAGACCTGGAGGCTTTGCATCGCGCCGTCCATGTAAATCTTCAACCCGCTGGCCGACGCCGAGCCGTTGTAACTAATCGCGGCGTGGTGCCACTGGCCGTCGTGAAAAGGGTTGAGCGTGCTGACCAGCATCATGTTTGCGAGATAGGTGTTGTTCAGCAGGACATGCAGATTCCCGCCGTCGAGATAGACCTCGTATCCGCGAAAGGGCGCGCTGCCCTCCAGCTTGGAGACCAGCGCCTGCAAATCGCCGGAACCGGTCCGAAACCAGAACTCCAGCGTGAAGGCGTTGGTGTGGTCGAAGCCCAGCGCCGGCGGATTGCCGAGGGAGACATTGTCATTCACGCCGTCGAACGCCAGCGCCGCGCCCGGCGGCACGAAGCCCGCGCCCGCGACGGCGAAGGAGTAGCGCGGCGTCTCGGAATCGCTGTTCGTGACGATGAGCGTGGCCGTGCGCGCGCCGGAGGCGCCGGGGTTGAAGGTGAGGGTGAAGATGGTGGAGTTGCTCGCCGCGATGGTCATGGGAAACGCGATGCCGCCGAGGGTGAAGTCCGCCGTGTCCGCGCCGGTGATGCCGATGCCGCCGAGGGTGAGCGCCGCGCCGCCGGTGTTGGCGATGGTGAAGGTGCGGAGCAGCGGGCTGCCCAGGGCGACATTGCCGAAGTCCGTGAGGTTCGTCACGCTGGGAGTGGTCGAGCCGTCGGGGATGGAATTTCCGTTGCCGCGCACGGCGATGATCGGCGCGGCGGCGGCGGCGGGCACCGTGTCCAATGCCTGGTCGAGGCCAGTGAAGCCATCCGCAAACGGCACGGCCTCGGAGAAATCCCCGCCCGCCGGGGTGTCGAAAATGTCCGCCGACGCGGCGCACTGCGCGAGCACGCGGCCCGCCGCGTCCACGGTGATCCCGGTGAAGTTCTGCCCGGACGCGAACTCGGCAATCGCCCCCGGCCCGGTGATCTCATACACGGCACTTCCAAAATAAGTCACCACGAGCAGCCGCCCGCTGACGGGATGATGCGCCAGATCCGTCAGCGAACCGGGCAGGCCACCTGCCAGCACGGCGTTGGTGCCGATGACGCCACCAGCGGTGATTTCGGAGACTTCGCCGGACGAGTGTTCGGCGGCGTAGATTTTTCCATTGGCCGCCTGCACGAGGCTGCCCACGCCGCCCAGGCCGGAGGCAAACGCCGGCGCGCCGGTGAAATCGCCGCCCGCCGTGATGTCGGTGACTTGTCCGGTGGTTTGCTCGCCGACGAGCAGCCGGCCATCCGTCGTGCGGAGCAGCCCCGTGGGCGCGGAAAGTCCCGTGGCGAAATCCGTCACCGTTCCGTCCGGCTTGATGGCCACCACCTTGCCGGCGGTGTAAATCGTCAGATACATCGTCCGCAGGCTCGCCGACCACGCGAACTGGCCGAACGAAAAGCCGGGACTGGCAAACGGCGCGGCCCCGGCGAAATCGCCGCCCGACCCGACGTTGAATACCCCCGTGCTGCTGGAGGTGAACACGTCGCCCGTGACGAACGCGGCGGGCGTGCCGCCCGTGCCCTGCACGGCAAACCCATAGCTCGCCTCGTCGGGATCATCACTCGCCACGGTGATCGTGGCGTTCCGCGCGCCCTCGGCGGACGGATCAAAGCGGACGGTGAGGCGCACGCCGCCGCCCGCGACAATGTTCGTCGGCAGCGAAATCCCGCTCACGGCGAAGTCCGCCGCGCCGGTTCCCGTGACGGTGACCGTGCTGACCGTGAGCGGGCCGCTGCCGGTGTTCGTGATGGTGAACGCCCGCGTCGCCGCGCCGGACGCGACGGCCACCAGGCCGAACTGCGTGCCGTCCGCCGTGGCGGGCGTGGTGTCGCCGCGTGCGATGGCGAGGCCGTTGCCGCGCATCTCGATGTCCGGCGTCGGCGCGAAGCCGGGCGCGACCCAGTTCGAGTTCGTGCCGGTGAGGGTGAAGCCGTTGAGCGTGCCGTGACTGGTGCTGTCGGCAACGCTGTCCACCAGCGCCAGCAGGCCGGCATTGTTCAATCCGGCGTCGCCCTGGTTGAAATTGAAATAGGCGGCAAGATTAGGCTCATCGCCGACGAGTTCGGTGGCGTAGGCATCCGCGATGTCCGTCTGGTCGCGCGCGTAGTTCCAGATTCGCACCTCATCCATGCGGCCCGCGAAGAAGGAATTTCCCGCCGGATGCGCGCCGAGGGCGAGCGTCTGCGCCGTCGTGCCGCTCGTCTGCGCGGTGGCCGGGCCGGTGAACTCGACGCCGTTCTTGTAGAACCGCACCTCCGTCCCGGAATACACCACCGCGATGTGCTGCCACTGGTTGAGGCTGATCTGGGCGGGCACCCAGTAGTTCGGCGTCTTGGTGAACACGCGGAAATCATTGCCATAAACCACCACCGCCCGGTCAAACCCGCCGTCTTCGACGGAGAAGATGACCCGCGTGGTCGCGTCGTCCGCCGTGGGATAAATCCACGCCTCCCACGTCGTGTCGGGCAGCACGTCGGAGTCCGCGTCGAACGGCGTGAGCACGAAGTTGTTGATGCCGTTGAAGGCCAGCGCGCGGCCCGTCGGCGGCGCGGGCGGCGTGAAGCCCGGCCCGACGTAGTTCGAGTCCGGCCCGGAGAGGGCGAAGTTGTTGGGGATGCCGCTGTTGGCGCCGGTGAAGTCCACGATCTCCGTCTGCCCCTGGTTTTCCCCGCCCGGCTCGCCTTCGCTGAACTGGTAACAGGCCAGCAAGTCCGTCTCCGTGCTGGTCAGCTCGGTGTTCATCCGCGCGAGGATTTGCCCCTGCGAACGCGCCGCGCCCCACACGCGCACCTCGTCCAGCCGCCCCCGCCAGAACTCCGCGCCTTCGGGATTCGCATCCGTCAGATACGCGCCCAGCCCCATCGTCCCGCCCGTGTAGGGCTGCGCGCTGCTGCTCTGCGCGACGAGGCGTCCGTTCCGATACAGCTTCATCAGCGGCGCGTCCGCGTCATACGTGACCGCCACGTGCACCCAGGTGTTCGCCGGCAGCGCCGCCGTGTCGGAGACGACGTTCGCCCCGTTGTGCATCACCTTCAGCACGCCGGCTTGCAGCCAGAAGCGGTTGTTCTCCGAGCTGATAATGTTCCGGTCCTGCGCTCCGCCCGTGTAATAAACCCAGGCCTCCTTCGTGTAGGAACTGCCCGTGAAAATGATCTCCGGCAGGCTCACGCTGTCATCCACGCCGTCGAACGCCAGCGCCACGCCGGACTGCGCGCGGGCGGAGGCGCAGGCCAGCACCAGCGCGAGAAACACCCCCGCCACGGCGCGGCCCCGGATCGAATTGCAAGAGGCAAATGATTTCATGGCTGGATTGAATCAAACCTTTCTCTGCTCAAGCCTGCCGTATTTCTGGCAGAACCGCTACCGACTATCAAATCAATATAATCCCGGTTACGAGCCGAACAAATCCAACTGCGGCGGCGGCTCCAGCGATTTTAATTTCTCCCGGTCGTGCTGGCGGCGCGAACTCTGGCGCACCGTGCCTTCCGGCGTGAGTTCGGATTCCTCCAAGTTTCCCAGAATCACCTTCGCACGCTCCAAGACTTCCTTGGGCACCCCGGCGAGGCGGGCGACTTGGATGCCGTAGCTTTTGTCGGTGCCGCCCTCGACGATTTTGCGGAGGAAGATGATCTGGTCGTGCCACTCGCGGACGGCGACGTTGTAGTTGCGCAGGCGCGGCATCCGTGCGGCCAGCTCGGTCAGCTCGTGGTAATGCGTGGCAAAGAGGGTCTTCGCGCCGATCTGGTTGTGCAGATGTTCGACGATGCTCCACGCGAGCGAGAGGCCGTCGAAGGTGCTCGTGCCGCGCCCAATCTCGTCGAGGATGATGAGGCTGCGGGCGGTGGCGTTGTTGAGTATGTTCGCCGTCTCGCTCATCTCGACCATGAAGGTGCTCTGGCCGCGCGCGAGGTCGTCGCTCGCGCCGATGCGGGTGAAGATGCGGTCCACCAAGTCCACGCGCGCGGACGCGGCGGGGAGGAAACTGCCGGTGTGGGCAAGCAACGTGAGCAGCGCGACTTGGCGGATGTAGGTGGATTTGCCAGCCATGTTCGGGCCGGTGATTAAGGCAATCTGAGGCGAAGTAGGACAGGCATCTTGCCTGTCATCCAGCTTTCGAGTGCTTTCGTCTGGCTGCTGGCTCCCTTGCGTCGCAGAGGAAGTTAGAGAGACAGGCTGGAAGCCTGTCCTACTTTGGAGGGCTGTGTCATTCGGCACAAAGCGTTCTTCCGTCAGCGCCTGGTCGAGGACGGGGTGGCGCGCGTCTTTCAAGACAAGCTGGCCGGCGTCGCGGACTTCGGGGCGGGTGTAATTGAAGTGGCGCGCGGTCTCGGCGAAGGCGGCGAGGACATCGAGCTGCGCGAGGGCGGCGGCGGTCTGCTGGATGGCGGCGAGGCTGCCGATGACTTCCTCGCGCACGCGGAGGAACAGCTCGTATTCCAGCTTCATCGCGCGCTCTTCCGCGCCGAGGATTTTGCCTTCCATCGCCTTCAGCTCGGGCGTGATGAAGCGCTCGCCGTTGGCGATGGTCTGCTTGCGGATGTAGTCGGGTGGGACTTTGGCGAGGTTGGCCTTGGTGATTTCGATGAAGTAGCCGAAGACGGAGGTGAAGCCGACTTTCAGCGAGGCGATGCCGGTGCGCTCGACTTCCTGCTGCTTGAGCTGGGCAATCCAGTCCTTGCCGCCGCGCGAGGCGGCGCGGAGTTCGTCGAGGTTCGCGTCGAAGCCGTCGCGGATGAGGCCGCCTTCCTTCAACGCGAGCGGCGGTTCGTCCACGATGGCGCGGGCAATCAGCTCGACGAGGGCCGGAAGCTCGGTGAGCTGGGCGGTGAGGTCGGCGATGAGTGGGACAGGCATCTTGCCTGTCTGTTGAGCGTCCGATGACTCGGCAAACGTAGGAAGTTCGTTGGCCTCGTTGGGCAGGCTGGAAGCCTGCCCCACTACTTGAAGTGCCGTTCGCAATCCCGGCACGTGCTCCAGCGCCATTCGCAGCGCGTGCAGGTCGCGGCCATTGCCGGTGCCGACGGAGAGGCGGCTGACGGTGCGCTCAAGGTCGCGGACCTCGGCGAGCTTCACGCGGAAGGCTTCGAGCGCGGCACCGTTTTCCAGCCACGACTGCACTGCGTCCTGCCGGCGGCGGATGGGCTCCACGGTGGAGAGAGGTTGCGTGAGCCAGTTGCGGAGGAGGCGCGCGCCCATCGGCGTGACGGTGCGGTTCAGGGCGCCGTAGAGGGACGTGTTCCTCGGCGCGTCGCGGTGGAGCGGTTCGAGGATTTCCAGATTCCGCAGTGTGGTGCTGTCGAGCACGAGAAAGTCACGGCATTGGTAGAACGTGATGCGCGTGAGGTGCTTCACATCGCGGCGCAAATGCTGCGCGAGGTAGTGCAGCGCCGCGCCCGCCGCGCCCGTGGCGGCGATGCGGCCCTTCAAGCCAAAGCCATCCAGCGCCGCGACCTTGAAGTGCTCGCGCACGGTGAAGACCGCTGTCTCGGGTGCAAAGACCCAGTCGTCGTGGCCGATGAGAATTCCCGGCGTGCCTGCCAACAGCGTGCGGAGCGACGCGGCTTCACCGGGGTAAATGACTTCCGCCGGGCGAAGGCGCTCCAACTCGGTGAGCAGCTCCGCGTCGCTTTCCGTCTCCGTCGTGCGGAAGTCGCCGGTGGTCAAATCCACGACGGCGATGCCCGTCGTCTTGCCCGTGGGATAAACGGCGGCGAGGAAGTTGTTCCGCTCCGCCGCGAGCAGCCGCTCGTCGAAGTGCGTGCCGGGCGAAAGGATTTGCGTGACCTCGCGTTTGACGAGCTGGCCAGGGCGGGCTTCCTCGACCTGATCGCACACGGCGACCTTGCGGCCGGCACGCAGGATGCGCGCGACGTAGCCGTTGAACGCGTGGTGCGGGATGCCGCACATCGGGACGGCGCCGCGTTTCGTCAACGCGACGTTGAGGAGCTGCGCGCCGGCGATGGCGTCCTCGAAGAACATCTCGTAGAAATCGCCGAGGCGGAAAAGCAGCAGCGCGTCCTTGGGCAGCTCGCTTTTCACGCGCCGATACTGCGCCATCATGGGCGTGAGCTGGGGTTCAGGAGCGGCGGACATCGGGGGAGGATTTTTGCCAGAATCACCCGGATGAACAGACTTTTTTGCCGGACGGTGCGGCAGATTTTTTGCGTTCGCAAAAGTTTGCGCTGGCCTTGCGCGCGGCGATCCGTTATTTCTAGGACTCACCGCAACACCAATGACCTCTAAACTTGATCGGGGGTGACTGTTCGTGGCAGCAAAAAAGAAACCAGCAAAAAAAGCAGCGAAGAAATCCGGGAAGAAGAAGTAACCGGCAACCAACAGGATGGGCGTCCCGCGCCTGACGCCGGGCGCTCATCTTGGTTGGAGTAAAATCGATTCTTCCAACCGCACAACCCCGCCCCTTCCATGGCCAAGCTCGTCTTCGACATCGAAACCTCCCTGCTCCCGCTCGAACGCTTTGACGAGGCGCAGCAGGAATACCTCTTCCGCGAGGCGGAGAAACTTCCCGAAGGCCCCGCGCGCGAAACGCGCCGCGCCGAGATTCACCGGCAGTTCAACCTCTGGCCGCTCACCGCGCAGGTCGTGTGCGTGGCGATGCTCAACGCCGACACCGCGCGCGGGCAAGTGCTATTCCAAGCTGAAGATTTTGAGGCGGACGCCGACGCCGGCCCGGTCGAGTTCGTGCCGTGCGCGGACGAGACCGAACTGCTCACCGCGTTCTGGGACGCCGCGAAGCACTACTCGCACATCGCCACCTTCAACGGGCGCGGCTTCGATGTGCCGTTTCTTTATCTGCGCTCCGCCGTGCTGAATGTTCCCATCTCGCGCAAGGACTGGCTCGGCTACCGTTTCGCCACCGAGCCGCACTGCGACCTCGCGGAGCAGCTCACCTTTTACGGCGTGAGCGGGCGCGAAGGCGCGGCGCGGCGGTTCAACCTCGATTTCTACTGCAAAGCCTTCGGCATCGAGTCGCCCAAGAGCCACGGCGTGACCGGCATGGACGTGACCAATCTGCTCAACGAGGGCCGTCACCGCGAGATTGCCGAATACTGCCTGCGCGACGTGCAGGCCACCGTGCTCCTCTACAAAATCTGGCAGGAACGATTGGCGGGAATCAAGTGAGGCCAGATTTTAGCCACGGATGGAACACAGATTAAACACGGATTTATTTGTGTTCCATCTGTGGCTGAAAATGCCGTTGGATCAATTGCCCGCTCGACTTGAATCCGCATTTCCCTACGCTCGTCGGTGTTCCTGATGAATTCAGCCATGAAAACTTTCGCTCCCGGCGCGCTCGCGCTGCTGGCCTGTGCCGCCACCCTCGCCGCGTCCGACTGGAACCAGTGGCGCGGCCCGAACCGCAACGGCGTGCTGCCGCAGAGCGTGCCGCTGCTCAATGCGATTCCCGCCGAAGGCTTGAAGGAGCTGTGGGCGAGCGAGGAAATCCCCAGCCAGGACGACGGCGGCCTCGGCAGCGCGGCCATCGTCGGCGGGCGCGCGTATCTCTCCGTCGTGTGGCATTCGGATGTGCCGAGCGAGACGCGCGAGTTCACCGACATCGTGATGCGGAATCTCGGCTATCAAAATCCCGCCGGACTGGGCAAAGAGCGGATTGAGAAGCTCGAAGCCACGCGGATGTCGCTGCCGCCGGGCTTGCGCGGGGCGAAGCTCGACGAGTTTGCCGACCAGTGGGTGAAGGAGAATCTCGACGCCAAACAGCGGCAGACCATCAGCGGCATGGTGAAGGGGCGGTTCAAGAAGGGGAAATTCGCCATCCCGTTCGAGGATTACGAGAAGATGCAGGCGATGGTGGACAAGCCGTTTCCCAGCGAGGCGGAGTTCAAGAAATGGGTCGAGGCGCAGGGCTTCGCGGACTTTGTGAAGAAGGAGGTCTATGAGAAGATGCCGCCGACCAAGCGCGTCGCCGAGGACACCGTGGTGTGCATTGACCTCGCGACGGGCAGGACGGTGTGGAAGGCCAAGGCACCCGGCGAACCGAAGGGCCGCAACTGCTCCAGCACGCCCGCCGTGGCGGACGGCAAGGTCTTCGCGCTCGGCAGCACGCACGCGCACGCCGTGGACGCCGCCAGCGGCAAGCTGCTCTGGTCCGCGCCGCTGCCGAACAAGGCCCCCGGCTCCTCGCCGCTCGCGATGAATGGAGTAATGGTGGCGAACGCGGGCAAGCTCGTCGCCTTCGACGCCGCCACGGGCAAGGAACTGTGGAAGCTCGACAAGGTCGGCGGTGGAAACTCCTCCCCCGCCGTGTGGCAGAAGGACGGAAAGGCATTCGTCATCTGCAACAGCCGAAGCGACATCGTCACGGCGGACTTGAAGACCGGCCAAGTGGCGTGGACCGCGCCCGGCGGCGGGGACTGCACCCCGGCGATTGTTGGCGACACGCTCGCCGTGCAGACACGCAACGCCAAGCAGGGCTTCACCGTCTTCAAGCTCTCCGCCACCGGCGCGGAGAAGGTTTGGAATTATCCGATGGACCCGCTGCGCACGCAGTCCAGCCCGATCATCTACGAGGGGCAGGTTTTCCTGATGGACGACAACAATCACTACTGCTGGGATCTCGCGACGGGGAAATTAAACTGGCAGGCACCGGTGCCGTCCGCCATCGCCTCGCCCGTGCTGGCGGACGGAAAAATCTTCGTGCTCATCAACAACGGCAACAACCTCCAAGTCCTCAAGGCCACCGGCCCGGAGCGCGTCGAGCTGGGCAAGGCCAACGTCCGCGCCGCGTGGTGCCCCTCGCCCGCCATCGCCGACGGCCGGCTGGTGCTGCGGATGAAGGACCGGCTCAAGTGCTTCGATCTGGCGGAGCGCCCGAAGCCGGTGGTGAACTAGGCGCTCCCGCCCACTGCTGCCGCGGCGGGAAAATCACGCCCGTTGCCCCGCACGCCCTGGGGACATTGGCATCAGGTTTTTCCCAAAACAGCTTCAATGGCGGCCAGCAGTTCCTG
Source organism: Verrucomicrobiota bacterium (assembly GCA_016235585.1). Lineage (GTDB taxonomy): Bacteria > Verrucomicrobiota > Verrucomicrobiia > Limisphaerales > JACRJY01 > JACRJY01. The sequence goes on from JACRJY010000022.1 coordinate 15,353, forward strand.
GCCGGAGAAGGGCTTGGCAAGCGTTTGCGCCGCGCCCAGCGTGCGGGCGAGGGCGAGATTGTCATTCACGTTGACCCGCCCGCCGCCGGACATGGCGATGACCTTCAGCCCCGGCAGCTTCTTTCGCAGCGCCAGGATGACTTCGATGCCCTCCTTGTCCGGCATGATGAGGTCGGTGAGGACGAGGTCGAACTGGCTTTCCGCCGCCCGCCGCAACGCCTCGTTGCCATTGGTGGCGGTGGTGACTTCGTGGCCCGCGCGCCGGAGCATCAGCTGCACCATTTTCAACAGGGCGGCGTCATCGTCCGCCAAAAGTATTTTGGCCATGATTGTCCCGGACTGTTTAACCCGTTCGGGTTTGGACCGCAAGCGTCCGCATTGCTTCAGGCGGGCGGGGCGGAGGGTTGCAGGGCGGCCTGCAATGTTTCCGCCATCTGATCCTGGGTGAAGGGCTTGTCCAGTATCAGGTGGACGCCCAGCGCCTTGAACTCCGCCGCCAGATGCTCCTCCAGCCGGCCGCTGGCGATGATCATCGGGACGCCCGGCAGCATCCGCCGCACCATGCGCACGAGCGTCAGGCCGTCCATGTGCGGCATATGCAGGTCGGTGATGATGGCGCGCAGGGCAGTCCGGTTTTGGGCGATCTGCACGAGCGCGTCCGCGCCGTCGGTGGCGGTCATCGGCGTGAAGTTCAGGCGGCCCAGCACCGCGCGCGCCACGTCGCGCATGGAGGCCTCGTCATCCACGTAGAGGATGGTTTCCCCCTGGCCGCGGAAATTTGAATGAACCTTGATCTCCTCGCTGGCGTGGCTTGGCTGCTTTTCCACCGGGAGAAAAACGCTGAAGGTGGAGCCGCGGCCCGGCTGGGAGGAGACCTGGAGAAACCCGCCGTGCCCCTTGACGATGCCCATGACGGTGGACAATCCCAGCCCGGTGCCCTTGTCGGGGCCTTTCGTGGTGAAGAACGGATCAAAAATCCGGTCGAGAATTTCCGGCGGGATGCCGGTGCCGGTGTCCGTCACGCGCAGGGCCAGATAGCGGCCAGGTTCCGCGTTCGCCGCCCGCAGACTGCCGGCAAACGCGGCGTCCACCTCCACCGGCTCGGCTTCCAGCGTGAGCGTGCCGCCGTGGGGCATGGCGTCGCGCGCGTTGACGCACAGGTTGAGCAGCACCTGGTGCAGCTGGGTGGCGTCGCCCAGCACGGCGGGCAGCTCCCCGGCCAGGCGGATTTGCAACTGGATGTTTTTTGGAAAAGTGCCCTTCATGATCTTCTCCATCTCCCTGACCAGGTGGCGAGGCTGGAGGGAAACCCGCTGCCCTTCCGCACCCTTCGCGAAGTTTAGCAACTGGCGCACCATCTCCGCCGCGCGCTGGGCGCTGCTCTCCATCGTCTCAAGCATCTCCACGTCGCCGGGATGCTGCATCTTCAACAGCTCGACGGCCATCATGATGGGGCCGAGCGCGTTGTTCAGGTCATGGGCGATGCCGCCGGCCAGCGTGCCGATGGATTCCAGCCGTTGCGAACGGTTGGCCATCTGCTCGGCTTTCTGGCGCTCGGTGATGTCGCGCACGGCGGCGGCCACCATCGTGCCCTCCTCGGTTTCCATCGGGCTTAAGCTGATGTCCACGGGGAAGACCGTGCCGTCCTTGCGCTTGCCCTGCAGGTTCGTCCGGCCATCGCCCATGGTTCGCGGCATGGCGGACTGCATGAACCGCTGGCGCAGGCTGGCATGGCCTTCATGGGAATCCTGCGGCATCAGCATCTCCACCGGCTGGTCCAGCAGCTCCGCGCGCGTCCAGCCGAACATCTTCTCGGCCTGCCGGTTCATCAGCTTGATGAGGCCTTCGCGGTTGGTCATCACGATGGCATCGGGGGCGAATTCGAAGAGGTCGTGGAAGCGCTGCTGCGCCGCCCGCGTGGAGGTGATGTCCTCATGCACCACCACCACGCGCACCGGGCCGGAGCCGGGAAAGCGCGTGACCCGGCACACGCACCACTGCTGCCCGGTCTGGGAAGGGCAGGAGAATTCGGCCACGAAGTGCGTCCGGCGTCCGGCGATCACGTCGCGGATGCCCGTCGTGATCTCGCCCATCGCTTCCAGGGAGGCGCCGGTCGCGCGACCGCACACGGCCAGATAATTTGCGCCGTCGCTCACCGTGCGCCAGTCCAGCCCCCTGTTTGTGGCGCATTGCCGCCAGCTTTCATTGGTGGCGAGGATGGTGCCGTCCATGTCCAGCACGGCGAGGTGCGCGGTGAGCGAATCCAGCGCCGCCCGGACAAAGCGTTCGCTCTCGTCCAGGGCCTGCTCGGCCTGCTTGCGCCCGGTGATGTCCTGCGTCGTGCCCGTGAGCTTGACGACCCGCCCGTCCGCATCCACCCCGGCGCGAGCATGGCTGATGAAATGCCGCGCCGGCCCCAGCGCCGGGTGACTGCGGTATTCCACCTGCTGTTCGCCGGCGGCGCGGGAAAGCTGCGCGAAATGCGCGGCAAGCTTGGGCTGATCCTCCGGACAGACCAGCGCCAGAAATTCCTCGAAGCCCGGCGCGCCGAGCGCGGGGGCGCGGTCGAACAACCGATGCATTTCCGCCGACCACCATCCCCGGCGCGTCGCCACGTCGAGTTCCCAACTGCCAAGCCGGGCCTGTTCCTGCGCCATTGCCAGGCTGGCCTCGCTGCGACGCAAGGCTTCCTCTGCTTGTTTGCGCGGGGTGATGTCAATGCACGTGCCGACCCACTCCCGGATGCCGCCGTCGGCCTCCAGCACCGGCACCCCGCGCGCCTGGATGTGACGCCACGTGCCATCATGGATGCGCAGGCGGTATTCGACTTCATAAAACCGGCGGGATTCACCCGCCTGCCGCCAGGCCTCGGAGACCCGCTCGCGATCCTCCGGATGGAGCGCGTTCATCCAGCCAAAGCCGCGGGCCTCCTCCGCGCTCTGGCCCGTGAAGGCCTGCCATTCCGGCAAGTCCCGGTTAATTTTTCCGTCGGGATCCGTTGTCCATACCACTTGCGAGGAGGCGGTCACAAAGGAGCGGAACCGCTCCTCGCTCTCGCGCAAGGCTGCCTCCGCCCGCTTGCGCTCGGTGATGTCGTGCCGGATGCCAACAATGCCGGCAACATTGCCCGGCGCGTCCCGCAACAGCACTTTGGTGGTCGAATGCCAGCCGGGTTTCCCGTCCGCGTCAAACGGCTCCTCGCGTTCGAGAACCGACTGCCCGCTCTGCAGCAGCAGCCTGTCGTCGTCGTCAAATTTCCGCGCGCTTTCCGGCGGAAAAAAATCAACCACGGTTTTGCCGATCAGCTCCGCTTCCGCCGCCGCGCCCAGCAAACGCGTGTGGGCCGCGTTGCTGATCAGGTAGCGCCCGGCGGCGTCCTTCACAAAGATGTAGCCGGGCAGGTTGTCAATGAGCGTGCGCAACAGGGTCCGCTCGCCGGCCAGTTGCGCCTCGGCGCGTTTGCGCTCGGTGATGTCGTGGAACACGCCCAGCAGGAGCGGCTCCGGCTGCCCGACTTCGACAAAGGAGTTGCCCACCACCAGATCCACGGTTTTCCCCGAACGGAAAGTCATGCGCCGCTCCAGGCGGGCTTCAACGGCGCGCGCCGCGAAGCGCTCA
>JACRJY010000105.1 GCA_016235585.1 Verrucomicrobiota bacterium
CAAAATCAGGCGGATGTCATGATCGAGCTGGGCGACGACATTCGTAACCAGATCATCAAGGACATGTCACCGGAACAATTGGCCAAGGTAACGGCAAAACTGGACGTGGATGACTCGGCGGATTTTGTGCAATCGCTGCCCGATGAACTGAATTCCCATCCGCTTTCTGATCCCGCCACTGTCAAGGCAATCAACCACCCCGCCAACCTCCGTGCGGTCTATGAATGCGCCGCCAAACTGCGCGGCGAACCGTTGGAGGAACTGGCATCCTGCGTCGCCGAAAATTTCCTGCGCCTGTTCGGCGCGCGTTGATGTGGACGATTTCAAGATGTTGAGTCGCCCGCGAAGCACGCGAACGACGCGAAAAGCAAATCACTTTTTGCGTGGTTCGCGCGGTTCGCGGGCCAATTCCCGGCCTGAAACTCCACCGCATGATTTGGGCGACGCGCCATTTGGATCACCTGCCGCCGCGCCAATCCCTTTTCCAACTTTACAATTTTCCCCGCTTCCCCGACTTTGCGGCGCATGAAACGACATCTCTGGCTCGGCGCGGCGTTGTTCCTGTGTTGTGGATTTCTGCTCGTGATTTCCGCGCGGGCGGCGGAGGCGAAGATCAAGTCGGCTCCGGCCAAATCCTCATCGAAGACCCCCGGCCACGCCGCTGCCGAGGCCATCTCCACCATCACCGGCGTCGCCATCTCGCCGCTGCTCGGCGCGAGCGTCGTCGGTGCGTGGCAGTCTTTCAAGGCCGACGAGAAGGAGCGCGCCAACCTGCCGTGGTTCGCGCAGCCGTGGTTCTGGCTCTCCGGCTTCGCGCTCGTCGGCGGGGTCTTCGTCAAGGACAGCCTCGGGGCCGCCGCACCGACGGCGCTCAAGAAGCCGCTCGACGTGGCCGAGGCCGTGGAAAACAAAATCAGCGGCCTTGTCGCGGCGGGCGCGGTCATTCCGATGATGGCGACGTTTTTCACTTCGGCCTCGCCCGATGGTGCCTCGCTGGCGACGGGCATGGCGGTGATTGACGGGGCAACGGTTGGCAACACGCTCCTCCTGCCCTTCGCGCTGCTCGCCTACGCCGCCGTGTGGATTGTCGGCCACGCCATCAACATGCTCATTCTCTTAAGCCCGTTCTCGACCGTGGACGCGGCGCTGAAAGCGTTCCGCACGTTCCTGCTTGGCACCGTCGCTATCACTTCGTTTGCGAACCCCTGGATCGGCGCACTGTGGGCGCTCATCATCATCGTCGTCTGTTATTTCCTCGCGGGCTGGGCGTTCCGGCTCACCGTGTGCGGCTCGACCTTCATCTGGGATTATCTCACCTTCGGCAAAAGCCGCTTCACGCCGGACGCGAAGGAGAACAAAATGTTCCTCGCCCGCGAGACGAACAAGGTTCCCAGCCGCACCTACGGCAGGCTCGCACGCAACGAGCAGGGCGAACTCATCTTCACCTATCGCCCGTGGCTCGTGCTGGCGGCGAAATCTCTCGCGCTGCCGAAAGCGAATTACGCCGTGGGGCGCGGCCTGTTCCACAACGACATCATCCGCGTGGACGGCGAGGAGCGCACCGCCGTCTTCACGCTGCCGCCGCGCTACAACTCGCACGAGGAGGAGCTGGCGAAGATTTACGGCTGGGGTGAAGTGGTGGACATCGGCCTGCTCGGCGGGCTAAAGGCGTTCTTCGGCGCGATCAGGGAGCTGTGCGGGTTTGGGGCAAAGACGTCGGCTGGATGATGTTCGAACGGCGCAAAACCAATGAAGGGTGCAAAATGCATTTTGACGATATTCTGATGGGCGTTTTTTTTATTTCATTAGGCTCATTGCTGCTGCACACCAACCGGAAGCATTCGTCTCGTCGTGATTTACAAGAGAACAAATGGAGCAAAGTATACTTAAACTACGCACTCATTGGAGGTGGACTGTTGGCAATTGGAATCTCAATCGTCAGAGTGATTCTTAATAAATGAACACCTTCGAGCCGAAAGAAACCGCAGTCCGCTTTTCGAGCAAGCCCAGCGCGGCGCTGGCGATTCACGCCGCCAGAGTGAGGCTTGCCAGACGCGCGAATCCAGCCTAGCTTTCGCCCATGCAAATCCTTGTTCGCTTTGCCGACGCTGAAACGGAGCGGAACGCCCTCGGCAAGTTGATTCCGCGCTTCTCCGGCAAAAGCTGGGCCAGCGGCGAGACCATGCTGCCGTCGGCGGCGCTGGGTTTCCTCGCGGAGCAAGGGATTCCGTTCACGGTCGTCGGGCCGGCCCCGTATGAGCGCGTTACGTCGCTACGAGATACTGGTGCCGTTGCTGTTTAACGACGGACGGCCCGTGCCGGAGCCGCTGCTCGCGCAGACCGCCGCCGAGTTGCGCCAGCGCTTCCGCGCGGTTTCGTGGGAAACACAGACGTTGCGCGGTGAGTGGGAGCACGAGGGCGGTGTTTATCACGACAATCTCACACGCTTCTTCGTGGACGTGCCGGATTTGCCGGAGCACCGCGAATTTTTCCGCCAGTTCAAAGAAACCTTGAAGACGCGCTTCAACCAGCTCGACATCTGGATCACCTCGCACCCGCTGGATGTTATTTGATTCATGCCCTTCCTCACCTTCCAAAACATCACCAAGCGTTTCCCCGGCGTGTTGGCGCTGGACGGCGTGGGCTTCGCGGTCGAGCGCGGCTCGTGCCACGCGCTGATCGGCGAGAATGGCGCGGGCAAGAGCACGCTCGGCAAAATTCTCGCGGGCGTTTACACCGGCGACGGCGGCGAGATGCAGCTTGAAGGCAAAATCATTCATCCCGCCAATCCGCTCGCCGCGCGGCACCTCGGCATCGCGATGGTGCATCAGGAACTCGCCTTCTGTCCGAACCTCACCATCGCGGAAAACCTCTGCCTCGGCGAACTCCCGCACCGCTTCGGCTGGCTGAACCGCGCGCGAATGCGCGAGCAGGCCCGCGCGATGCTCCGCGAAATCGAATGCGACATGGACGTGGACCTGCCCATCAGCCGATTGAGCACCGCGCAGGAGCAGCTCGTGCAGATTGCCGCCGCCGTCGGCACGCACGCGCGCATCCTCGTGATGGACGAGCCGACCAGTTCGCTGTCCGTCGCCGAAAGCGAGCATCTCTTTCACCTGCTCGCGCAGCTCAAGCAGCGCGGCATCACCGTCATCTACGTCTCGCACCGCATGGAGGAAATCTTCCGCCTGTGCGACACCGTGACGGTGCTGCGCGATGGTCGCCACGTCGCCACGGAAAAAATCAGCGACACCAACCCCGACCGCGTGATTCACCAGATGGTGGGCCGCGAAATCGTCGCCGTGACGCCGAAACATCTGGAGCGCCCGCTCGGCGACGAGCTGCTGCGCGTGGAAAATCTTTCCTCACCGGGCAAGTTTCGCGACGTGAGCTTCACGCTGTGCGCGGGCGAAGTGCTCGGTTTCGCCGGCCTCATCGGCGCGGGCCGCAGCGAAGTCGCGCAGGCCATCTTCGGCCTCGACGACGCGGCCACGGGAAATGTTTTCGTGCGCGGGCGCGAACTGCCGCTCGGCTCTGTGCAGGCTTCACTCGCGGCGGGAATCGGTTTGCTGCCCGAAGACCGCAAGCGGCTCGGCCTCGTGCTTTCGATGAACTGCCGCGAGAACACTTCGCTGGCATTGTTGTCGCGCGACCCTCTGGTTCGCTTCGGTTTCATCAACCGGCACGCGGAGAAATCACTTGCCCAAAAATACGCCGACCGGCTGCGCGTGAAGACGCCGTCGCTGGAGACCGTCATCGCGAGCTTGAGCGGCGGCAACCAGCAGAAGATTGCGCTGGCCAAGTGGCTCGCGCGCGAGTGCGGCATCCTCATCGTGGACGAGCCGACGCGCGGCGTGGACGTGGGCGCAAAGGCGGAGATTCACGCGCTGCTCGACGAACTGGCCGGCCAGGGCCTCGGCCTGCTGGTGATTTCCTCCGAGCTGCCGGAGGTGATGAACTTGAGCCGGCGCATCCTCGTGCTGCGGCAGGGCGCGGTGGCGGGCGAACTGCCGCGCGCCGACTTCACGCAGGCCAACCTCCTGCGCCTCATGGCCGGCGTCGAGGCGCAGATCACCACGGCGAATTGAACAGACAGGTTTCCATCGTGCGCGGCCAACCGCAGCCGCAAAAGCCCTGGTCTCGTGCCTGCCGTTCTTTGCCCTCATGTCTTGATCTCCAGAAGCCGCAGTCTGCCGCCGGAAGCTGCCGCTCGCCACCGCCGGGAAAAGGCTTTCTTGAACGGCGCGGGCGGCTGCTCGTTCCGGGAACTGTCACAGGGGAAGAACTTGCCGCCAGCAAACTGGAAACTTGAAGCCTTCCTTACGCCGCCGCCTTGATTTCCTCGTCGCGCAGGTAGCAGGCCGGGTCGGGCGCCCAAAGATCGCCATGCACCTGCACGGCGCGCACGCGGAAGCCGCCGCCGCAGATGCCGAGGAACCGGCAGCCGGCGCACTTGCCTTCGAGACGACCGTTGCGGCGGCGGAGCGCGGCGAGCGTGGGGTTGCTCTCGTCGCGCCAGATTTCACTGAAGGGCCGCTGCTTCACGTTGCCGAGCGTGAGCGACTGCCAGAACTGGTCGGGATGCACGTTGCCCTGCGTGTCAATGTTGCCGATGCCCGTGCCGGAGCCGTTCGCGCCGCCGCCGTTCCACTTGAGCAAGTCCATGACTTCGCTCGCGCGGGTGGGATTTTCCTTCAACAAGCGCAGATACAGATACGCGCCGTCCACGGGCTGATCCACGGTGAGGACTTCACGGGGTTTGCCGCTGGCAGCCCAGCGCGCCGTGCGGTCAATGATCTTGTCCACGGCCACGCGCGTCTGCTCGTGCGTCACATCCACGACGTTGCTGCCGCGCCCGCTGTAGACGAGGTGATAGAAGCACACGCGGTCAATGCCCTCCGCCTCGATGAAGTCGAGGATGTGGTCGAGGTCGGCGACGTTGTGCGCCGAGAGCGTGAGGCGCAAACCAACTTTCTGGCCGACGGCCTTGCAATGGCGGAAGGCGGCGACGGTTTTGTCAAACGCGCCCTGCTTTCCACGGAAGTGATCATGCGTGGCTCCGATGCCATCGAGCGAAATGCCGACGTAGGAAAAGCCGAGGTCTTTGAGGCGTTGCGCGGCGTCGCGGTCAATCAACGTGCCGTTGGTGGAGATCGTGAGGCGCAGCCCCTTGCCACGCGCGTAACCGGCGAGGTCGAAGAAGCGCGGGTGAATGAGCGGCTCGCCGCCGGAGAGCAGCACGGCGGGCACGGCGAACTGCGCGAGGTCGTCCACGACGGACTGGCACTGTTCCCACGTCAGTTCGCCGGGATACTCGCGCGCGTCGGAATCCGAATAGCAGTGGATGCACTTGAGATTGCAGCGGCGGGTGATGTTCCAGACGACGATGGGCTTGCGCTCGCCGGCGGTGCGCGCCGCGCCGTGGCCCTGGCCGTAGCGGAGGGCGTCCGCCGGTTGGGAGAGGCCGCAGTAGAGTTTGGTAATGTTAATCACAGTGGGAAGAATGACGGGAGGCCGGCGGGGAAAACCTCACCGAAATTGCGCTTTGCTCGCCGAGGCTTGGCCGTGCTGGCAAGCCGGACCAACCCACGGGCCTGCTATTCCGTCGCCCGCTTCAGCAGATTCTCCGTGATCTTCTGCACGCGCGGGTCGGGGCCGTGCGGGCGGTTCCAGTGCGACCAGGGGAGCAGGTGGCCGGGCGGTTTGCTCAAGCCCTGCGACCAGAAGATGGTCGCGGCGTTGAAGACAAAATTCCTTTTCGGGCCGGGATAAATGGTCGCCGTCCAGTGCTGCGCCACCGAGCCGCCTTTCCACGCGGTGCCTTCGGCCACGACTTCGAGGCCGGGAATTTTCGCCGGGTCGCCGTGATATTCCCAGCCGACGAGGCCGGGAATGCGGTCCCCCTTTTTCATTCCGGTGCCGGCGAACATCCAGTGCTCCGGCTTCACGCAAATCCAGTCGCCGCCGCCGTTGACTGGAATCACGTTCACCGCGCCCATGAGCAACCCCTCGTCGGGGCCGATGCTCGTGAATCCCGCGAGTTCCGCCCGGCTGCCGGGCTGGCGGTGGTAGCCTCCATAGGGCGCGGCGCGCGTGATGATGCGGTTGGGCCGTCCGTCGCCCGACGCGCTGAAAGGCGTGACGTAGCAGACCGAGTTGCCGGAGAGGAACATCAGGTTCACGCCCGCGTCGCGCAGTTTCATCGCGGCGTGATATGAGCGCTCGTCCCAATACTCATCATGGCCGACGCTGAGAAAAGCTTTGCACTTGAGCGCGCGGGCGGGCGTGAGGAAATCCGACTGCGAGCAATAGCTGACGTCATAGCCGTGCTGTTCGAGCCAGTAGGCGAGCGGAAATTCCCAGCAGAGCCACTCGCCGCTGCCGATGCTCTGCGGATTCTCGTAAATCTGCCGGTATTTTCCGTAAGGCCGGTCGAAGCTCACATCCACACCGGGCCCGGTGGTCATCGTCGGTTTCACGCCGTCGTCGTAGAGCGAGAAGGTGTCGGGCCAGCGGTTGTAGGCCTGCCAGGTGTTGTCGCTGCACTGGAACAAAATGTCCGCCGGCCGGTCGTCACGCACGATGAAGACGATGTAGCTCTGCCAATACGTGTCCTTGTCGGTGCGCCGCTCCCACACCGTGCTCAAGCGGCCGAGATAAACGCCGCTCGGCCAGTCGGCGGGAATCTTCAGCGTCGTGCAGGGTGCCCATTTGCACTCGCGCAGACGCTTCGGTCCAACGGGCGGATCGGGTTGCTTCGTGCCCTGAAACGGCCCGAGCTTCGTCATCAACCGCGCACCGCGTCCGCCGTAATAGCCCGTGCGGAAAATCTCGATGGTGAAGCGCGCCGGCACGCTCGTGCTCACCATGATGTCGAGCAGCTCGCCGGCGGCGACGGATTGTTTCGAGCAATAGCCCTCGATGAGCGGCGAGCGATAGCCGCCGGTCTTGTCGAGCCGCACGCGCGTGAGCTGCCAGCCGCGCGCGCCGGTGCGCGCGTTCTCACGGGTGATGGGATTGGGTTTGGCGCTAATGGGAAATCACCGCATCGCCGCGCGCAGCTCGCCGTCCTCGAGGGCGACGGCGCTCAACGTCGCGGCACCCGCAGTCTTCACGGTGTAGCCAATCTTCTTCAATCCTTCCAAATCGCCCGCGATCCATTTTGGCTCGAACTCCACCGCCGTCGTGCCTTCGGTGTGAATGCGCGGGGCGTTCATGGATTCATCGAGCGACTTGCCGAGCACGACCGACTGCGTGAGGAACTGGAGCACTGAATTCGGAATCTTCCGCCCGCCGCGCCCGCCCACGGCGATGACGGGCCGGCCCGCGCGCGTGATGAGCGTGGGAGCCATGTTGTGGAGCGGCTTCTTGCCGGGGCCGGGAGCGTTCGGATGGCCGGGGTGCGGGTCGAAGCGCGACATGCCGTGACCGAGCGTGAGGCCGAGGCCGTCCACGGTGACTTGCGCGCCGAAGCCGTTGCCGTGCGTCAGCGTGAGCGCGATGAAATTGCCGAGCTTGTCCACGGCGCTGAAGCTCAGCGTGCCGCCGTGATCCTGCGCCGTGACCGCATGCGCGAGGACTTTTCCGGATTTCACCGTTGTCTGAATCTTCTCCGCGCACTCGCGGGCGTAATCCTCCGAGAGCAGTTTCGCCTGCGGCACTTTCACGAAGTCCGGGTCGCCCAGCAGTGTGAGCCGGTCGCGCCACGCGAGCCGCATCGCTTCGATCCGTGCGTGCGTGCGCTTGAGTCCAACGGGCATTTTGCCCCAGTCCAGTGCGCGCAACGCGGCGAGCATCTGCAAGGTGGTCAGCCCGCCGCACGTCAGCGGCACGGTGTGAACGGTCGTCTGCTCGTCCCACTTGAGCGGGAGCGGTTCCACGAGTTTCGCCTGATACGCGGCGAGATCCTTGGTGGTGACGAGGCCGCCATTTTTCTGAAAGCCATCGGCAATCCGTTGCGCAATGTCACCGCGATAGAACGGCTCGACGGAGTTGGCCTTCGCGAGCGTTTCGAGCAACTCGGCGAGTTCGGGATTCCGATACGTCGCCCCGGCGGCGAGCGGTTTGCCGTCGGGGTAGTAAATCTTGCGCGAGCCGGGGTCGTTGCCCATCCGCGCGGCGGCGGCCTTGATCGCTGAAGCCGACCCGCCGGCAAACGGAAAGCCGTCACGGAGCAGTTTGATGGAGGGTTGCAGCGCGGCGCTGAACGGGCGCGTGCCGAATTGCTTCGCCACGAGATGCATCCCGGCGATGAGTCCCGGCACGCCCGTGGCGAGCCAGCCGTGTTCGTTGACGCGGCCCGGCACTTTGCCGTCGGCACCGGGCTTGAAGATGTCCGCGCTCATCGCGGCGGGCGCGGTGGAGTTGGCGTCGAGCGCGGTGAGTTTTCTGCCGCCGTCGTGGGCGATCATCGCGTGCACCGCGTAGCCGCCGATGCCCGTCTGGTGCGGCTGCATGATCGCGCCCGCGAGCGTGGTCGCGACGAGCGCGTCGAAGGCGTTGCCGCCCTCCGCAAGAATCTTTGCGCCGATGCCTTCGACGCCCGGCTCACCCACGACGTAGCCGTTTGAGCTTTCGGATCGCAGGGCGCCAACGAGAAGGCGGGGGGCGACGGTGGGGGCGAGCGAGGCGGCCGCCGCCTTCAACAGGAACGTGCGGCGTGAATGATGGGTGTTCATGCAGGATTGGTTCACGAGTGAATTTTTGGCAGCGTAGCCCGGCGGCCTTCCGGCGGCGAGCAAATTGGCGGGGGCAAGGCGTCAGAAAAATCACTCCAGCGAAACGGTTGGAAAAGCGCCGTGTCACGGCGAAGGGATGGGGTGGCCGACGGGATTCGAACCCGCAACAACAAGCTCCACAAGCTTGGACTCTACCATTGAGCTACGACCACCAGCCAGCGGCGGAACCGTAGTGGCCGGACGTTCCCGCGTCAAGCGCTTCAATGCCCGAACGCGAACAGCGCCGTGGGCGTGCGGAGGTAAAGCCGGTTCTCCACCAGCGCGGGCGTGGCGGCGATGCGCTCGCCAAATTCCGCCTGATGCAGAATCTTCGGCACGTCGCCGCCGGCAGCAAACACCGTGACCTTGCCGTTGAGCGACGCGACGTAGATGCGTCCGTCCGCCGCGACCGGCGAGGCGTAGTAGCTGCCAAGGGCGTCGAGGCGCTCCTGCTGGTAAAAAATTTTGCCCGTCTTCGCGTCGAAGCTCGACGCCATGCCGCCGTCCTTCACGAGATAGATGCGGCCGCGATAGAGCAGCGCCGACGGCACGTAGGGCAGGCCCTTCGTCTGTTTCCACGCGATGTCGTTGGCGCTCAATTCGCCTTTCCCGCCGGGCTTCACTGCCACCAGCACGTTCTCGCCCTTGGCCATCATCGCCGCCATGCCGTCCATGTCTTCCTTGGTGATTTTGCCGTCGCGGTTGGTGTCCAGCGAGCGGAAGAACGATTCCATCTCCGTGCCCTTCACCTCATCCGGCGTGAGGGCACCATCCTTGTTTTTGTCCATCTGCGACATCCCGGCCCACGTCGGCATCGTGTTGGCCTCCTTGCCCGGCGACCACCCGGCGAAGAACAGCAGGCCGTCGCCGACCACCGGCGTCGTGCAGGTGAACGACGGCATTCCGCCGAGCGACCACCGCTCCGCGCCGGTCTTGAGGTCGTAGCCCTTGAGCTTGAGCGAGCCGGACATGACGACTTCGTCCGCGCCGCTGTTCTTCCAGAAAATCGGCGTGCCGAAGCCGGGGGCCACGTCAGGCCGCGCGGTTTCCCAGGCTTTTTTGCCGGACTTCAAATCCACCGCAAGCAGCGAACTGCCGGGGGTCTGGTCGCGGTTCACGAGCACGAGTCCGCCCGCCAGCACCGGCGAACCGCCGCTGCCAAAGCTGCCCGCCGTCTGCGCCACCGGCAGCGGGTGCCGCCACAGTTCCTTGCCCGCGAAGTCATGGCAGACCAGCCCGACGCTGCCGAAATAGCTCACCACACGCTCGCCGTCCGTCGCGCAGCTCGACGCGGCAGGACTGCCCTCGGTGGCGTGAAACTCCTCCAACTGCGCGGCGGGAACATCGCGCTTCCACACCAGCTTGCCGTCGCTGCGCGCGTGGCAGCGCACCTCCAGCTTGCCGGCGTCGAATGCCGTCAGGAAAATCCGGTCGCCCCACACGCACGGCGAAGAAACTCCGGCGGGCACGGCCACCTTCCACAACTGGTTTTTGCCCGGTGCGAACTCCGTTGGTGGTTTGGCGGTGTCCGACACACCGGAACAATTCGGCCCGCGAAACTGCGGCCACCACGCCTCGGCGGCGGGCAGTGCGGCGGCGGTGAACAGGAAAAGGATGAACAGGTTTTTTGCCTTCATGGGATGTTGAAACGAGGTTGCGGAAACATTTTTTGGAAACTGGCATCACGCCATCGCCCGCGCGATGGAATTCCACCAGGCGTCGTGCAAATCGGTGAGCGGGGCGGAGAATTCGTTGCCCGCGGTTTTCACCGCCAGCTTGTCGCCGCCGACTTTGCCGATTTGAATCGCCGGAACGCCCATGAGCTTGGCGCGTTCGACGACTTTCACGGCATCAAGAGCTTTGCAACTAATGACGACGCGCGATTGCGTCTCGCCGAAGAGGAGGGCATCGAGGCGGTGGGGCGAGGCTCCTGACGAGCCGTCCTCCATCTTTCCATCGGCTCGCGAGGACGCTCGCCCCACCGATGAAAGATCAATCGTCGCGCCAATCAACCTCGGCGTGTCGCGGGCGATGAGTTGGCTGATGCAGCTTTCCGCGAGCGCGACGGCGAGGCCGCCTTCGCTGCAATCGTGCGCGCTCTTTACAAGGCCGGATTGGATCAGGCCGATGAGCGTGGTGTGAAGCGTCTTCGCAACTTCCAGGTCGCAACGCGGGGGCGAACCGTTCTTCTGGCCGTGAATCACTTGCAGATACGCGCTGCCGCCGAGGCCGAAAATCGGGTCGGCTTTGTCCACCGCTTCGCCGAGCAGGATGATCGCGTCGCCTTCGTCCTTGAACCATTGCGTCGTAACGTGCTCCGGCTTTTCCACGATGCCGACGACGGCGACGGTGGGCGTGGGGTCAATCGGGCCGCTAGGATTTTGATTGTAGAGCGAGCAATTGCCGCCGGTGACGGGCGCGTTGAACGCCTTGCAGCCTTCGGCCAGGCCGCGCACGCTTTCGCGCATCTGCCAGAAAAGTTCCGGCTTGTGCGGGTTGGCCATGTTGAGATTGTCCGTCGCGCCGAGCGGAATCGCGCCGCTGCACGCGAGGTTGCGGCAGGCTTCGGTCACCGCAGCTTTGCCGCCCTCGTAGGGATCGAGATAAACATAGACGCCGTTGCAGTCCACGGTCATGGCGATGAGTTTCTCGGAAAAAGTGTCGCGCGAAGGATGCGAAGGTTGCGAAGTTAAAGAATTCCCTTCGCTGACTTCGCGGTCTTCGCGCGACACAGGAAGTGAATCTGCTTTAATCCGAATCACCGCCGCGTCGCTGCCGGGCAACACCACCGAGCCGTCGCGCACTTGATGATCGTATTGGCGATACACCCAGTTCTTCGATGCGATGCTCGGCCACGCGAGCAGCTTCTTCAAATCCTCAATCGGCAATCGGCAATCGGCAATTCCATCTAGGCGAAATGCCCGCACTTCTTTGATGTAGGCAGGCTCAATAGCCTCGCGCTGATACACCGGCGATTCGTCGGCGATTTTCCGCGCGGGAATGTCCACCACGAGTTTGCCGCCGTGCCGCACCTTCATGTGACCGGTGTCAGTGATGATGCCGATCTCGGACCACGGCAAATCCCACTTGTCGAAAATGCGTTTCACTTCCTCTTCGCGGCCCTTGTGGACGACGATGAGCATGCGCTCCTGCGATTCCGAAAGCATGATCTCGTAGCTGCTCATGTTCGGCGCGCGTTGCGGAACTTTGTCGAGTTCGATCTCGATGCCCGTGCCGGCGCGCGCGGCCATTTCGCAGGTGGAACAAGTCAAACCCGCCGCGCCCATGTCCTGCATGCCCGCGACACAACCGGTAGCGAGCAGTTCGAGGCACGCTTCGCACACGAGTTTTTCCATGAACGGATCGCCGACCTGCACCGCGCCACGCTGTTGCTCGGCGGATTCCTCGGTCAAATCCTGCGAGGCAAACGCCGCGCCCGCGAGACCGTCGCGACCCGTCGCCGGGCCGACGTAAAACACAGGATTGCCCACGCCCTTGGCCGCGCCGCGTGTGATCTGTTCATGCCGCAGCACGCCGAGGCAGAACGCGTTCACCAGCGGATTGCCTTGATACGTCTTATCGAAATACACCTCGCCCGCGACGGTCGGGATGCCGAAGCAATTCCCGTAATGCGCGATGCCGCTGACGACGCCGGAGAAAAGTCGGCGGTTGTTGGCGAGTTCCGCCTTGGTAGTGGGACAGGCGTCCCGCCTGTCCAGTGAGGCGTTCACGGGTTCTTTCGCGCTCGATGAATTTTGTGCGTCCAACTGGACAGGCGAGACGCCTGTCCCACTACAGTTGCCGTCGTTCGTGATCGGCCCAAACCGCAGCGAGTTCACCGCACACACGGGCCGCGCGCCCATCGTGAAGATGTCGCGCACGATGCCGCCGACGCCGGTGGTTGCGCCCTGAAACGGCTCGACCGCGCTCGGATGATTGTGTGATTCAATCTTGAATGCGATGGCGATGCCGTCGCCGATGTCAATGATGCCGGCGTTTTCCTCGCCCGCGCCGACGAGGATTTTCGGCGACTTGGTGGGGAAGGTTTTGAGCAGCGGCTTGGTGTTTTTGTAGCTGCAATGCTCGCTCCACATCACGGAAAAGATGCCGAGCTCGGTGTAGCTCGGCGTGCGGCCGAGGATTTCCACGGCGTGGGCATATTCTTCCGGCGTGAGGTTGTGCTTCGCGACGAGTTCGGGGGTGATGGTGGGTTCGGTCATTTCAAAAGTTCAAAGTCAAAGTTCCAATTTCGCGACCAGCATGAAGTCACAATTCGGCGGAGACAAGAAAAACGGCTTCGGACTCCGCATCACGTTCACTTCCGCGCGTGGCTCATGAGCCATTCGTAGAGCTTGGGATTGTCGTAGGTTTCCGTCCACGAGTCGTGCCCGGCGTCGGGATAGACGGTGAGGCGCACGTCGGTCGCACCGGCCTGGCGTAGCGCCTGCACCATGCGCTCGGATTCGGCGAGCGGCACGACTTCGTCGCAAGCGCCGTGAAAGGCCCACACGGGCAGGGTGCGGAGAGCGCGTTCGCGGGCAGGCTCGGCGAGGAAAATGGGCAGCACGTCGCCGCCGCCGCAGATGGGCACGACGGCGGCGAACCGCTGCGGCTCCGCAATGGCCAGCCGCCACGCGCCAAAGCCGCCCATGCTCATGCCGGTGAGATACACGCGTCGCCGATCCACGCGATGGCGGGCAGTGACGTCGTCGAGCAGCGCGAGGAGGGCGTCGGGATCCCACATGGTGCGCGCGGGGCATTGCGGCGAGACGAGGATGAAGGGAAAACCGGGCTGGTGCGGGGCAATTTTTGGCGGGCCGTATTTGGCGACGAGCTTGAGGTTCGCGCCACGCTCGCCCGCGCCGTGGAGGAAGAGCAGGAGCGGCCAGCGCTGGCGCGATTTGGCGTCGTAGCCGCGCGGGAGAAAGAGCAGATATTTCAGGCGGTGGGCGCGGGAAAGTTTTTTGGCGAAGACCTGCGCGGTCTGTTCTCCGGCGCGTGGCGGACTTGGTTTCATGTGGTGGCTCGCAAATTAAATTTCATCCGGCCGCCGCGTCCGGGCCGAATTGGAATTTGGCGCTCCGGCGGGTTTCAGCGGCCCGTTCAATTTTCCTGCCCGGAGAATGACAAAACCGGCGGGCCGTTGCCAGCCCGCCGGTAAGTTGTCCGACAGTTTTTTGCCGCCCCGCTTTTACTGCTTCGGCGCGTCGCCCGCCACGACATCGTCGGCGGCGTCGAAGGCGTGCTGGAGCGCGACGAGGTCTTCGCCGGGCTTGAGCGCGTCGAGGATTTTCTGCTCTTCGCGGAGCTGTTCGTCCGTGTAGGTGGCGGCCTTGATGGAGAGGCCGATGCGGCGCTCGTTCTTGTCAATCTTGATGACGCGGGCGCTGACTTCCTGATCGGGCTTGAGGGCGTTTTTGATCTTGTCCACGCGATCCTCGCTGACTTGCGAGATGTGGACGAGGCCGTCAATGTCGTGCGCGAGGCCGACGAACGCGCCGAAGCTGGCGAGCTTGGTGACCTTGCCGGTGACGAGGTCGCCGACCTTGTAATACTTGTCAATGTTCGCCCACGGATCCTCCCCAAGCTGCTTCACGCCGAGCGAGATGCGCTGGTTGGACTTGTCCACCTCAAGCACGATGGCCTCGACGTCGTCGCCCTTCTTGAGCGCCTCGGAGGGATGGTTGATCTTGCGCGTCCACGAGAGGTCGGAGACGTGAATCATGCCGTCCAGGCCTTCCTCGAGTTCGAGGAACGCGCCGTAGCTGGTGAGGTTGCGGATCTTGCCCTTGACGCGGGTGCCGGCGGGATATTTCTCGACGGCCTTGTCCCACGGGTTGATTTCGAGCTGGCGCACGCCGAGGGAAATCTTCTGCTCGTCGCGGTTGATGCCGAGGACGACCGCCTCGATTTCCTGGCCGGGCTTGAGCACGTCGCCGGGCTTGGCGATGCGCTTGGTCCAAGAAAGCTCGGTGACGTGGACGAGGCCTTCGACGCCGGGTTCGAGCTCGACGAACGCGCCGTAGGGCATGAGGTTGACGACCTTGCCCTTGACCTTGGCGCCGACGGGGAACTTGCCCTCGATGTTGTCCCACGGGTTGGCCATCTTCTGCTTGAGGCCGAGGGAGACGCGTTCCTTCTCGCGGTTGATGTCGAG
>JACRJY010000016.1 GCA_016235585.1 Verrucomicrobiota bacterium
AGAGGGAGACACTTCGTCCGCGTCTCAAACTGACGGGAGCGCCAGGTTGGTCGAGCGACTGGATGCGTCACTCCCTCTCCCAGCGGGAGAGGGCCGGGGTGAGGGGGAACGCGCCAGACAAACATCCAACGCCTTCGAGCACGGCGACAACTTCCTCATCCGTTTCGCCAAGCGCCTTTACGAGCCGACGCTCCACGCCGCGCTCAAGATGCGGGCGCTGGTCGTCCTCGCCGCCGTCGTCCTGTTTGCCGGATCACTCTGGCTTTACACCCGGCTCGGCGCGGAGTTCGTGCCCAAGCTCGACGAAGGTTCGATCACTTCGATGCTTTACAAACCGGTCGGCATGAGCCTGGAGGAGGCGCACCACACCGACATCGAAATCGAAAACAGGCTGCGGGCCGAGTTTCCCGAAATCACCCGTGTGTTTACCCGCATCGGCACCAGCGACATCGCCACCGACCCGATGCCGCCGAACGAAAGCGACGTCTACATCTTCTACCAGCCCATCAAGGAATGGCCCAAGACCGCCGGCCGGCCCACGAACAAGGCGGAGTTGCGCAAGCAGATCGAGGACGAGCTTAAGAAGATCAACCCCAGCTACGACCTCCTTTTCGCCCAGCCCATCGAGATGCGCGCCAACGAAATGCTCGAAGGCACCAAAGCCGAGCTGGCCGTGAAAATTTTCGGCGACGACTACGACGTGCTCGAAAAGCTCGCCGGCCAGGTCAAGGCCGTGCTCGAAAAGACTCCCGGCGCGGACCAGGTGGAATACGAAACTGACGGCCGCACGCCGCAGTTGCAGATCAACGTCAAGCGCGACGTGCTTCAGCGTTACAATCTCCAGGCCGGCGAGGTCAACAACGCGGTCAACGCCGCGCTCGCCGGGCAGGAGGTCGGCCAGATCGTCGAGGGCAACCGCCGCTTCGACATTGTGGTGCGGATGCCGGAGGAGTTGCGCGCCGACGACGCGCAGATCAAGCAGCTCCCGCTGCGCGTCGGCGAGAGCGGCCTGCTCCCGCTCGGCAGCGCCGTGGAGTTCACCACCCTGCGCAACGTCGAGCCGATCCAGCGCGACAACGGCCAGCGCCGCGCCGCGCTCATGGTCAACCTCAAGACCCGCGACATGGAAGGCTTCGTCCGCACGGCGGAGCAAAGCATCAAGGAGCAGGTGAAAATGCCGGACGGCTACTTCGTGGAGTTCGGCGGCCAGTTCGAGAACCTCGTCGAGGCCCGCGCGCGGCTGGCCGTCGTGGTGCCCTCGGCGCTCGTGCTCATTTTCGTGCTCATCTTTCTCGCGTTCGGATCGCTGCGACAGGCGCTGCTGGTCTATTCCGGCATCCCGCTCGCCGTCACCGGCGGCGTGGCCGCGCTGTGGTTGCGTGGGATGCCCTTCAGCATCACGGCGGCGGTCGGCTTCATCGCGCTCACCGGCGTGGCCGTGCTCAATGGCATGGTGCTGGTGGCCTACTTCAACCAGCTTCGCGAAGAAGGCAAGGACCTGCTCACCGCCGTCGTCGAAGGTTCCCTCACGCGCCTGCGGCCCGTGCTGATGACCGCCGCCGTCGCCAGCCTCGGCTTCGTCCCGATGGCGGTTGCCACCGGCGCGGGCGCGGAAGTGCAGCGTCCGCTCGCCACGGTTGTCATCGGCGGTATTTTGAGTTCCACATTCCTCACGCTGGTGTTGCTGCCGGTGTTGTATGCGTGGGTGGAAAAGAAAACCGCGCCTGTGGAAACCAAACCCTCAACCCCCGAATCCGCATGACCCTGAAACTCATCCTCAAATACCTCTTAAGCGCCGCCGTCATCACGCTCGTCAGCGAAGTCGTCCGGCGCAACGACCGCGTGGGCGCGCTGCTGGCGAGCCTGCCGTTCGTGAGCCTCATCACGCTGTTTTGGGTTTATTACGAGAGCGCGCCGGAGCAGCGGTTGCAGAAAACCGGCGACCATATGTTCTACATCTTCTGGTATGTGCTTCCCACGCTGCCGATGTTCCTGCTCTTCCCGTGGCTGCAAAAGCAATGGGGCTTCCACGGCGCGCTCGGTGCCAGCGCGGCGCTCACCGTCGCGCTCTTTGCCGTGCTGCGGTTCGTGGCGGCGCGGTTCGGGCTGGTGCTTTAATGGGACAATCACGGCCTGCATCCGCTCGCTCGCCACCGTCGTCATCGGCGGCATTATCAGTTCCACCTTCCTCACGTTTGTGCTTTGCGCGTGGGTGGAAAAGAATAGCGCCCCACCCGCCGGATAAACTTCGGGGCGCGGCGCGGAGTTCCACAAATTTATCCAGCGGCGGAGAAATTTTCCTTGGCAGCGCCGCCGGTTGCGCCTAATTCTTTCCGCGCTCTTTGAAACCGAAACGGTTCGTCCGTTTCATTCAATACAACCAATCGTCAGGGAACCCCGTGAGAACCGGGGACGGTTGCGCCACTGTATCGGGCTACAAACTCCCACTGCCACTGGTCACTCACCGGGAAGGCGGGAGCGAGGTCAGGCCCGGAGTCAGGATACCGGCTTGGTTGTGCTCGTCAGGCTCCGCGTGCGCGGGGCCGCTTCTCCGTCAAAGAGAAGGATGAGGCCAGCCCGCCGGACGGTTTCCGGCGGGGTTCGTCGAATGCCTTCATTCTCCGTCTTGCCGGGGGTGGAGGCTTTGTTGTTTCCACCCGCCGCGCTGGTCTCCCGTTCAACCACCCGTTCCGCCCAGCGGAACAAAACCGAAAGACCAGCGCCCATGCACATCACGTCCGAAATCCGAAACCCGAAGTCCGAAGGAAACTCGAATGGCAAAGTCCGAAGGTCACGAATCCCACGCTGGCCGGAGCCGCGTTTTGGGTTTCGCGCTTCGGGTTTCTTTCGAGGTTCGAACATTCGGCTTTCGAGCTTTCATCCCACCGCTTCGCTGGCGTTCCTGATTGCGTCCCTGCCCGTCCTGCCGCTCCTCGCGCAGGACGCCGGCACCAACCAGCCCGCCCGCCTCCCGGAGGTCGTCGTCACCGCGACGCGCCTGCCGGAGCAGACGACCACGCCGGACAAGCTGCCTGCCAACATCACCGTGCTGACGCGCGACGACGTGGCGAAGTCGCCCGCCGCGACGCTCACGGAACTGCTGCGGCAGCAGGAGGGCTTTACGATGCTCGACAGCGTGGGCTACGGCTCCGGCGGGCCGAACGCGAGCTTCGCGCTGCGCGGCTTCGGCGAGAAGTCCGGCGCGCTCATCCTCGTGGACGGCGTGCGCGTGAACGACGCGGGCACGGGCTTCTTCCTCTGGAACTCCGTGCCGCTCTCGGCCATCGAGCGCGTGGAAATCATCCGCGGCGGCGCCTCGACGATTTACGGCGAGGGCGCGGCGGCGGGCGTCATCAACATTGTCACGAAGCAGGCGGAGAACAAGCCGTTCGCCGGCAGCGTCGGCGCGAGCATCGGCAATCTTGGCTACTACCAGGGCAACTTCACCGTGAGCGGGCGCACGAATAATTTCAGCTACGTCGTCACCGGCAGCCGCAACGAATGGGCGGGCTGGCGCGACGGCGCGAATTTTCGCGGCTGGAACTTTCTCGCCAAGCCGTCGCTCGAAACGCCAGCGGGCAAGTTCACGTTGAGCTACCAGTTCCACGACGACCACGGGGAGAATCCCGACATCCTCACGCCAGCGCAGTATGCGGCGAACCCGCGCCAGCGCGGCGCGACGCAGTTCACCTTCGAGCAGGCGCTGCACCGCGGCTGGCTGGATTATCAGAAAAGTTTCGACGACGCGTGGACGGTGAACGCGAAGGCGTTTCTCACGAAGGACGACGCGTTCAACAGCGGCTTCGCCAGCGTCACCACCGCGCAGCCCGGCTACGGCGGCACGGTGCAGGTGGACTGGAAGACCGAGCCGTGGCGGCGCGAGAACACGCTGACCCTCGGCGGCGAGGCGGCGCGGCAGGATTTTTCGCAGACGGTCAGCTCCTTCTTCGGCACGACGACGACGGTTTATGATTCCTCGACACTGGGCTTCTTCGCACAGGACACCTTCAAGCTGACGCCGAAGCTCACGCTCACCGCCGGCACGCGCTTCGACCACCGCAGCACCTTCCTCGACGTGCCGAATCTTTTCCCGCCGCCCGCGCCGTTCACCGGCGGCAAGGAGAACAACGTGTGGAGCCCGAAGGGTAGTCTCGCGTGGGAGTTCGCCGAGAAGTCCTCCGCGTGGGCCGCGCTCTCGCAGGCCTACCGGCTGCCGAGCGCGAGCGACGTGGTCAGCGGCGACCCGCGCTTCACCAGCAATCCCGCGCTCGTGCCGGTGGACGCCCGCACCGTCGAGGTCGGTTTCCGCACGCGGCAGCATGAAATTCTCGGCGGCAGCCTGACGCTCTTTCGGAGCTGGGTGGAGGACGACGTGTTCCTCGACCCCGCGACCTTCGGCAACGCCAACGCCGACGCGCTCAAGCAGGGCGTGGAGCTGACCTTGAACTCGCGCCCGGCGGAGAGGGTGGACTTCCAGTTGAGCACGACCTTCACCGACGCGCACTTCACCTCTGGCGCGTATCGCGGGCAGCATCTCATTCTCGTGCCGGAGTGGCAGGTGAACGCCGCGATGAATCTGCGCCCCACCGCCGGCCTGACGTGGCGCATCGAGTCAGTCTATGTCACCGGCCTGCGGCGCGTGAACGACCTGCCGAACACGCTGGCCTCGACGACCTACACGGTGGTGAACACGAAGTTGAGCTACCAGTGGCGCAACGTGACGACCTACGCGGCGGTGAACAACCTGCTGGACCGGCGCTACGAACAGTTCCCGTCCTACAACGCCTTCGCGGGCATCCAGCACAACCCCGCGCCGGGAATCAACTTTCAATTCGGCGTGAACGTGGCATTCTGAACGTCAATGAACGACGGCGCGAAAAAATGTTCCCGGTGCGGGGCCGCGTTCACCTGCGACATCGCGGCGGGCAGGAGCACCTGCTGGTGCTTTGCCCTGCCGCACGTGCCGCCCGCCGGAAAGCCGGAGCAGGACTGCCTCTGCCCGCAATGCCTCGCGGCGGCGATGGCGCGGGAGAATTCCCCGGCGAAGACCGCGCCACAAGCACCTCCCGGCAACGTTCGTCGCGAGTAGCGGCACAATAATTTCCCACAGCTGTCCCCCAGGGTTGACGGTTTCGTGAGGTAAAAAAAGAGTTGGCCTGCGGCTTTGAACCCGGCCACAAGGTCGGGGATGAAAAAACCAAAGCTCCGCAAGCCAACCCCGGGGAAATTCTCGCTCCTCCGGCAACTCTGCAATCTTATTCCCCCGCACCTCGTGCCCAAGCTGGCGCGGGACACCGGCGTGGAAGAAAAGGCCCGCACCTTCACGCCGTGGAGTCATGTCGTGAGCCTGCTCTACGCCCAATTCACCC
>JACRJY010000102.1 GCA_016235585.1 Verrucomicrobiota bacterium
CGCGCTGACGTCGGAGACGCTCCAAGCCACCACCAGTCTTCTTGAATGGGTGGCGCAACGGGCGGCGCCGAAAGCAGCGGAGGCGGACTTGTTCGACCTCACCCTTCGCGACAAGCCGCGCTGAAACTCACGCCGCGCTCTTGGCGGCCGCCAAATCATCGCGCCGCTGCGCCATGCTCTTGAAGAATTCGTAGCCCTCGCGCAGACGGCGAACACAAACGTTCTTGTCCTCGAGCATCGTCTTGATGATCCGCAGAATGGGCTTCGGGCGGAGATAGTAGGCGCGGTAGAAACGCTCGACGGCCTCGAAGATCTCCTCCTTTGTCGCGTCGGGGTAGGCCAGCGTGCTTTGCTGCAATCCGTCGTCTTCAACGAGGTCGGTTTTGTCCTTCTTGGTGAACCAGCCGTTGAGTTTGGCCTGTTCGTAAAGCTCGGTGCCGGGATACGGCGCCGCCAAGCTGACTTGAATGCTGAAGACGTCCAGCTCCTGCGCAAAGCGGATGCTCTGCTCGATGGTTTCCTTCGTCTCGACCGGCAGGCCGAGGATGAACGTGCCGTGGATCACGACGCCCGCCTTGTGGCAGTCCTTGGTGAAGCGGCGCATCTCGTCGGTGGTCACGCCCTTCTTGATGCGCGTGAGGGTGTCGTCGTTGCCGCTTTCGTAGCCGACGAGGAACAGGCGAAGGCCGTTGTCCTTGAAACTTTTGATGGTGTCGTAGTCGAGGTTCGCGCGGCTGTTGCAGGACCAGTCCACGCCGAGCGGGCCGAGCTTCTTGGCGATTTCGCGGGCGCGCGGGAGGTTGGCGGTGAAGGTGTCGTCATCGAAGAAGAACTCGCGCACCTGCGGGAAGATTTTCTTCATGTAGGCCATCTCGTCGGCGACGTTCTGCGCGCTGCGGACGCGATACTTGTGCCCGCCGATGGTCTGCGGCCAGAGGCAGAAGGTGCACTGCGCCGGGCAGCCGCGGCCGGTATACATGGAGACGTAGGGATGCTGGAGGTAGCCGATGAAATACTTCTCAATCTCGAGGTCGCGCTTGTAAACGTCGGCGACCCACGGAAGCGAATCCATGTCGGCAATCATCTCGCGCTCGGGGTTGTGTTTGATTTTGCCTTCGCTGTCCTTGTAGGAAACGCCCTTCACGGTCGAAAGCTCGCGGCCCTCGGCGACTTCCTTGCAGGTGAAGTCGAACTCCTTGCGCGCTACCCAGTCAATGGCCCAGGAGGCCTTGAGCGTCTCGGTGGGCAGGACCATCGCGTGCGCGCCGACGAAGCCAATCTTCGTGGCGGGCTTCTGCTGCTTGATGGCCTCGGCGACCTTGCAGTCGTTCTTCAGCGAGGGCGTGGAGGTGTTGATGATGACGTGGTCGAAGTCCTTCGCGATGGCGAGGCACTTGGCCATGTCGATGTGGTGCGGCGGGCAGTCGAGAAGCCGGCTGCCGGGCACGAGCGCGGCGGGTTGCGCGAGCCAGGTGGGATACCAGTAGCTGGTGACTTCGCGCGTGGCCTGGTAGCGCGCGCCGGCGCCGCCGTCAAAGCCGTCGAAGGAGGGAGGGGAGAGGAAGAGTGCGCTCATTTTTGGAAAGTGTTCAGTAGTCAGTGTTCAGTGTTCAGAAAATCAGTTCGCTGGCGGCTGCGGGAAGAATTGCGGGAGACTTTGGTGGATGACGTCAATCATCGCGCCCGCCTCTTTGCGCATCGTCTCGTAATTCAGCCCGACGTTGGTCCAGTCGCCACCGGGATAATGCTGGGCGAAAAAATCTGCTGTCAGGTCCGTTGCCAATCCTTTGAAGCGCGCGAAGGCCGGGTCAATCCCCGCCGCTTCGCTCACCAGCGTTCGCAAATCGTGGGTTCGGGCCAGCGGCCAGCCCTTCGCGATGAGATACCCCTTCAGGTAACGCTCGGTTGACTCTTGGAGCAACTCGATGCCGACGAGCGTGAGGCCGTCCTTCTCCCAGAACAAATCCGCCCCGCGAAGGCGCTCATCCGCCACGTAGAACCAGTCTGCTGGATCGGCCTCGGAGGACTGCTTACGGTGCAGCATAAACCTCCAAGCCCTTGCCGACGATTTCTTCGTAGAACGGACTCTTGATGGCCAGCCGCTCCGCGATCCGGGCGGAAGTCTTGGTCAGCAGCGTCATCGAGAGCTGCGTTCCAGGCAAATCCCAGAACGCATTGAGCATCTCCTTGTTGCTCTCATTCTCGGAGCGGATGTCGTCCCGCACCACGAGGATGTCCACATCGCTGTCGCGATCCGGTTGTCCATAAACCTGACTGCCAAAGATGATGATGCGCTTGGGGTGGAAGCGCTCGACGATCAACCGCAGGTAAGGTTCGACGCGCTCCGCAATCCGGTGCACTGGATACCGGGGATCATGAAGTGCGGGAAACGCGGTCGCCGTGCGATAGGCAACCGCAGCCTCCTTCAACTCGGTTGGGGCGGCGCTGGACATGACCAAATCACTCCGCCTTCGTCGTCACCGAGCCGTTCGCCTTGATCTTCGCGAGCAAGTCATCGCGCTGGGAGGTGTCACCTGTGCCGCAACCACCGCCGGTAGCGGCGGGGGCAGCAGCGTGCGTGTGCTCCTCTTCCTTCCGCGTGAAGGCACCGCGCGCGCCGGCTGCGGGATTGATGGCGGCCTTGGCCTCGGCGAGGTGGCCTTTGCCGATGGTCACGCCGTTGAAGGCGCGTTTCTCCAAATCGGCGCTGGCGGGATACGGCTTCGGCTTCGCGCCGAAGTTGTATTTCATGTTAATCCACGTGTCGCGCGGCTTGTTGCTCAACGCGCCGCTGGGGTCGTAGCCGCAGTGGACCATGCAGTGCTCGCAGCGCGAGTCGCGCGCGACGCCGTTCACCACGCCGTAAGTCTCCCACTTCACCGTGCCGAGCATCTCGCCGTAGGTCGGATAGTGGCCGTCGGTCATCAGGTAGCACGGCGCTTTCCAGCCCTTGACGTTGTAGGTCGGGATGGCCCAGGCGGTGCAGGTCAGCTCGCGCTTGCCGGCGAGGAATTCCTGATAGACCGGCGTGCCGAAGATGGTGAAGAGCTGGCCCCACTCCTCAATCTTCGCGAACTTCTTGCGCGTCATGTCGCGCGTGAGGAAGAACTCCTTCGGGTCGCGGCCGAGGCGCTTGACCATGTCCTTCTTGGCGGCGTCGTAATCGTAGCCGGGGGAAATCGTGTGGCCGTCCACGTCAAGCGAGGAGAGGAACTTGAACATGTCCTCGATCTCCTGCACGTCGGTCTCCTTGTAAACGGTCGTGTTTGTCGCGGTCTGGTAGCCGAGAATCTTGGCCATCTTGATGGCGAGCACGCACTCCTTGAAGACGCCCTCGCGCTCGACGATGAGGTCGTGTGTGAACTCCAGCCCGTCCACGTGGACGTTCCAATACATCCACTTGCTGGGCTTGATGACGACCTTCGCCTTCGCGGCGGCATCGGCTTTGCGGATGGCCTCGGCCTCCTTCTCGGTCACGAGCTTCTCGGCGACGAGCTGCTGGAGCTTCGGCTCCATCTCCGGCGTGAAGACCGTGGCCATGTAGTCCCGCATCTTCTTCCGCATGAACATGGCGTTCGTGCAGATGTAAATGATGCGGCCCTGCTCGCGCAGTCCGGCGACCAGCTCCTCGATCTTCGGGTAAATCAGCGGCTCGCCCCCGCAGATGGACACCATCGGCGCGTCGCAATCCTGCGCGGCAGCGAGGCACTGCTCCAGCGGCACCATGTCCTTGAGGGAAGTGGAGTATTCGCGGATGCGTCCACAGCCGGTGCAGGTGAGGTTGCACGTGTGCAACGGCTCAAGCTGCAAGACCATGGCGAACTTCGGCGTCTTGCGCAGCTTGTGCTTGATGATGTGACGGGCGATTTTGACCGTCAGCGCGAGGGGAAAGCGCATAAAATTATTTTGCCTGAACCAGCAACACGGTGGGAGTTGATGGAGTGAATGAAGATTGAACCAACGCGTTGGTATCCACCGGACGCTGCGATTGTCCAAACCCGCCGATGCCGGGCAACAGGAAATCAAGCGGCGACACGCTGTGCGACGCGTTGATGCCGCTGCATCCGGCTCCCGCTGCCAGCAGGGACAGCGGGATTGCCAAGCGCAGTGATTTCCAATCTAATTTCACCCGACCAGTATAAATTGGAACCGCATGGGCGCAATACCTAATTCCGTCGCACTGCCGCGCTTGAGCGTGGGCGGATTGCTTCTCCCGTGCTGCCTCGTCCTGCTGCTTATGGCCGGCCCGGCTCGAAGCCAGACCAACACCAGCGCTTTCGCCGCCCGCGCCGAGAAAATTTACCAGGCCGAGAAGCAGCGCTTCCAGGCCGAGCCGACGAACTCCGTCGCCGCGTGGCAGTTCGCCCGCGCGTGTTTCGACTGGGCGGAGTTCGCCGCCGTTCCGCAACGCGCGGCAATCGCAGAAGAGGGCATCGCCGCCGGTCGGCAGGCCACCTTGCGCGCGCCAACAATTGCGACCGGACACTACTATCTTGCAATGAATCTGGGCCGTTTGGCCGATACCAAGCGCAACTTGTCCGGACTCCGCATGGTGAACGAGATGGAATCAGTCTTCAAACTTGCCGCGGCCCTCGACCCCAAACTGGACTTCGCCGGGCCGGACCGCGGTCTGGGGCTTCTCCATCTTCAAGCGCCCGGCTGGCCCATCAGCGTGGGCAGCAAGAGCAAGGCGCGCACGCACCTCCAGCGCGCCGTGGAACTCGCGCCGGATTACCCCGACAACCGCCTCAACCTCATCGAGGCGCTCCTGAAGTGGGGCGATAAAAAGGGCCTGCCGCGCGAAGTCGCGGCCTTTGAGGCGGCGCTGCCCGAGGCGCGCAAAAAATTCTCCGGCGAGGACTGGGCCGCGAGCTGGGCCGACTGGGACAAGCGCTGGAACCGCGCGCAGAAGAAGGCCCGCGAAGTGATTGGCGCTTCCGCGAAGCCGTGACGCCTTCATCGGAGCGCGTTGCCCGTTGACGCTGCGGCCAAAGCCCGCCTTAATTTGCCCATGCCGTTCGTCTGGATTTTACTGTTGAGCCTCTGCCTCCTGCCCGGCTGCGCGAGTTCACCGAAAAGGCCGAAGGAGGCCGCGACCACCGCTGCGAAGAAATCGAAGACAGCAACACAAAAAAAACTTCCCGCCATGCCACAACTCGCACCAGCCAACCCCCTCGCCGGGCGCATCGCGCTCGTCAATCCGACGCTGCGCTACGTCGTCGTGGATTTTTCGCTGGGCCGGCGGCCTATTGCCGGGCAGCCGCTCAACGTGTATCGGCAGGGGCAGAAGATTGGCGAGATTCGCATCTCCAGCCAGGCGCAGGAAAACAACTTCGCCGCCGATCTCGTGGCCGGCGAGGCGCGGACAGGGGACGAGGTGCGCGAGGAGTGAATTTGTTGCGGCGAGGCTGGCAGGGCTTTTCAGCGGATAGTCTTCAGTGGAACAGCACGCTCAACAGGCCCAGCCCCGCGCCGATGACGATGGCGACGGTTTTCTGGTAGTTGAACCGATGCCCGTCGCTGCTCTCGAACAAGATTGTCGTGGAGATGTGCATGAAGATGCCGATGACGACGGCCATGAGTTCGCGCGAATAACGGGCCAGCTCCGAGTGCGCGCTCAACGCCAGCCCCAGCGGGGCCATCGCGGCGAAGAGGCCGAGCAGGCCCAGCGCGCGCGCGCGGCTCATCCCGGCGTGCAGCAGCATCCCCAGCAGCGCGATGGAGACGGGGTAATTATGCAGCACGATGCTCCAGAGCAGCATCTGGCGCGAAGCCGGGTCGTGGTGCGTGCCCGCGTCGCCCAGCGCCATCGCCTCGATGAGCGCGTGCAGGCACAGCCCGGTGACGACGCCGAGCGGCACATGCCCGTGCAGGTCGTGCGCGTGGCCGTGCTCGACGCCCATGGAAAAAATATCGAGGACGATTTGGACGAAGAAGCCGGCCAGAATCAGCCCGCCGATCAGGAGCGAGGCGTGTTCCGCCGCATGGCCGTGGTCGTGATACAGCTCCGGCAGCAGGTGCAGGAAAGTGAGCGTGAGCAGGTAGCCGCCGGTGAAGGCGTTGAGCAGCTTGATGTAGCCGCGCTGCTCCAGCTTGAGGAGCAGCACCGTGAGCGCGCCGGCGGCGATCGAGGAGAGGAGAAGCAGATAGTCCATGCGACGGCAAAGTTTCGCGGCTCAAACTGCCGTGCGGCGCGGCGGGCGGCAACAGCAAACCGTGGGCATGGCGCGCAAAAGAAAAACTCCACGGCGCGGACGGCGTGGAGTGTTCACGGGCGGAAACTACTTCATCAGCAGCATCTGGCGCGCGCGCTTGATCGAGCGGTTGAGCCGGCGCTGGTAGTGCGCGGGCAGCCCGGTGTATTTGCGCGGCAGGATGCGACCGTTGTCGGTGACGAACTGCTTGAGCAGCGCGACGTTCTTGAAATCCAGGGCGTCCGCCGTGAAGTCAATCTTGGGCTTGGGGCGCGGCGTGCGGCGTTCGGCCGGGGAGCGGCCCTTGCGGTCGGACTTGTCGGTGTTGGTCTTGCGTGGCATGGCGTTACTTGATTTCGCGGTGCAGGGTGTGCCGCCGCAGCGCGGGGTTGTATTTCTTGAGCTCCAGCTTCTCGGTGGTGGTCTTCTTGTTGCGCGTGGTCATGTAGCGCGAGGGGGACTTGCCCTCCTTGCGCGCCTCCGTGCATTCGATGGTGATGATTTCTCGGGCCATAAATTATTCCTTCTCCTTCGCGGGCTTTTCCTCCTCCTCCTCCTCCTCCACCTCCGGCGCGGCGGCGCCGTCCACCGTGCCGAGCGCGGCCAGGCGCTTCTGCCGGAGCGCGCCCTCGCGCTCAAGCTGCGCCTGCGCCTCGACGGTGAAGCGCGTCCAGGGGATCGCCTCCAGGCGGGCTTTGGGGATGGATTTGCCGGTCAGCTCGCACACGCCATAGGTCAGCTTCTCGATGCGCTTGAGCGCCTCCTCGATCTCGTAGACGGCGTCCTGATCCGACGAGAGCAGGCTCAAGGCAAAGTCACGGTCGAAGTTGTCCGTGCCGGAGTCGGCCATGTGCAGGCTGTAGCTGGCCATCTCCTCAGCGGACTCCTTGGCGAGGCCGTTCATCTGCTGGCGCAGCTTCTCGCGCAGATCGAGCAGTGTCTCGTGATAGCGCCGCCACTCCGCCTTGATCTTCACGGAGTTGACGGGACGGGACTTGGAAAGTTTGGTCGCCGGCTTGACGCCGAGGATGGCGGCGGCGGTGGCGCTGCCAAACGTCTTGCCGCGCTTGGCGGGCGCGGCCTTTTTCTTCGGGGCGATTTTTTTGCTGCTCACGGCGGAGTAAAAATGGTCGTTGCTACGGCTCGCGCGGCGGATTTTTCTGTCTTTCCCGCCGCAAGTGTGCGCGAATGTAGCAGGGCAATTCAAATACGCCACAAAAAATTGCGGATATTTTGCTCCCGTTTTTGATCCGCGCGGGCGGCGGTCGGAAAGGCGGAAACCGGCCCGGTTTCTCCCGTGGCGCAGGCCGTTTCTTTTAGGTTCACGTCGGCGCGGAGGCGCAGGTTCATGGCGGGAAAAACAAAACTGCAGCGGCACCCGAAGGCACCGCCGCCGCCGTGAAAACCAAAACGGGTCAGTTGACGTAGGAGGTTTCGTTCGCGAGCAGCAGCGCGTGCGCGTAGGACTCCCATTTGCTCAACCCGCGGCGCTCCGGGGCGGCCTTGGGCGCGCCCTTGGCAGAGTTGTTTTGCTGCGCGGGGACGGCGCGGTTTGGCAGCGGCGAGGTGGCCAGGAAATCCATGCCCATCTTCAACTCCGCCGACTTGGGCTGGCGCTGGTAGATCAGCTCGTAGAGCAGCGTGATGGCGGCCTCGATGTCCTGCTGGCCGCGGAAGTCGGGCCGGCTGACCAGGTTCCGCGCCTGCTCGACGACCAGCGGGCTGTTCATGAAAAAGAGCGCCTGCTGCGGCACGATGGTGTCGTAGCGCTTGCCGGTGGAGAGGCTGGGGTTGGCGAAGTCAAAGTGGTTGAGCACCTCGGGGATGTTGCCGCGGTCAATCATCCCGTAGACCGTCCGGCGCGGGGAGTAAGGCTCCTTGTTCAACTCGACCGGCTTGCCGAACATCCGCAGGTCGAGCCGCCCGCCGATGGCGAGCAGCGAATCGCGCAGCGCCTCGAACTCGAGGCGGCGGATGTTCGCGCGCCACAGGAGGCGGTTGTTGGGATCGATCTGGGCGAAGCGCGGGTTGTTCTCGCTGCTCTGCTGGTAGGTGCTGGAGAGCATGATCAGCCGGTGCATCTTTTTAACGGACCAGCCGTTCTCCACAAAGGCCGTCGCGAGATAATCCAGCAGTTCCGGGTGGCTCGGCGGCGCGGACTGGAGGCCGAAGTCATCCGGCGAGGTGACGAAGCCCTCGCCGAAATGATGCAGCCAGATGCGGTTGACCATGACGCGCGCGGTGAGCGGGTTGCTTTTGGTGGCGATGGACTGGGCGAGTTCCAGCCGCCCGCTGCCGTTGCGGAACGGCGCGCGGCTTTCGCCGGCGATGATTTCCAGATAGCGGCGCGGCACGATCTCGCCGCGGTTCTGGACTTCACCGCGGATGAACACGGGCGAATCCTCGGCGCGCGACCGGTCCTGCATGACCATGGCGCGCGGCGGGGAGCCGGCGTGCTCCATGTCCAATTGGACAATCTTCGCCCGGATGGGTGTAAAGCGGCCCTGATATTGAAGCGGAAACCGCCCGATGATCTCGCCGAAATCCGCCTCATCAATCTGGCTGGCCTGCGGCGCGGGAAAGGGCATCTGCCAGAGGGCGTTGATGTCCTTGTCCACCAGGCGCTGGTTTGACACGCGGACACTGGCGAAGATCGAGGTGTAAATGCTGGCCACGTCGTTCAGCGAGGCGGGGCTGGCGTTCTTGAACGCGCGGGCGACGATGGGATTGTATTTGCCGGACTTGGCCCCCTTGCCTTTGACGCCCTTGGCGGCGGAACCTTCCTCCGCGCCGATTTTGAGCGCGAGCGCCTTGGCCTGCTTGGGGAACTCCTCCTTCGAGAGCCGGGCAAACTGCGTCCACGGCCCGAAGATGGGATCATTGGGATCGCGCCGCACCGCGCCGCGCACCCGCTGGCCGGTGTTCTGGATGTCCAGCCGCATCTTGCCGGCGAAGTCGCTCTTGGCCGTGCCTTCAAACTGGTTCCACAGCAGGTAGGCGCCGGCATTCGTCTGGAAGGTGTTGCGGAGGTCGCCTGACAGCTTGTCAATCATCGCCCGCATTTCGGCCAGATACGTGCCGCGCTTTTTGGCATAGTCGGCATACGCGGGGTTCGCCTCGGGCTTGGCCACAAGGATCGGCATCGCGCTCGTCACCCTCGGCTCGGCGGAACTCGCAAAAATGCCGCGCAGAGAATAGTAATCCTTCGTGGGAATCGGGTCGAACTTGTGGTCATGGCAGCGCGCGCAGGAGACCGTCAGCGCCTGCGTGGCTTTGGTCACGGTGTCAATGCGGTCGTTGATGATCTCCTCGCCGTTCCCGTTGAAGCGGTCGCCCAGCGTCAGGAAGCCCAGCGCCGCGAGCGACCACTTGTCCTTGTTGTCGGGCAGCTTGTCCGCGGCGATCTGCTCCAGGATGAAGCGGTCGTAAGGCTTGTCCTCGTTGAAGGAGCGGATGACGTAGTCGCGATACGTCCAGGCGAACGGGTAGCGGAAGTCCTCGCGCCGCGCCTGCGTCTCGCCCTTGGTGTCGGCGTAGCGCGCGGCGTCCAGCCAGTAGCGGCCCCAGCGCTCGCCATAGTGCGGCGAGGCCAGCAGGCGATCCACGACCTTGGCGAACGCGTCCTTCGAGTTGTCCGCGAGGAATTCCTGCACTTCCTTCGGCGTCGGCGGCAGGCCGATCAGATCAAACGTGGCGCGGCGCAGGAGCGTGCGCTTGTCCGCCGAGGGCGACGGCCCCAGGTTTTTTTCCTCCAGCTTCGCGAGGATGAAGCTGTCCACCGGCGTCGAGGCCCAGGTTTTTTCCTGGGTGGAGGGCACCGCCGCTTTTTTCACCGGCTGGAAGGCCCAGTGGGCCTTCTGCGTCTCCTTGGAGCTGCCGTATTTTTTGGCGCCGGCCTTGGCGACGCGCGGATCGGGCGCGCCCAGCTTCACCCACTGCACGAGGTCGGCGATCTGCGCGTCCTTGAGCTTCTCGCCCTTGGGCGGCATCTGCATATCCGGGTCGGTGTAGCGGACGGCCTTGATGAGCAGACTTTTTTCCGCGTCGCCGGGAACAATCGCCGGGCCGGTGGAGCCGCCCTTGAGCAACCCTTCCTTCGTGTCCAGGAGCAGGTCGCCCTTCACCTTGTCACTTTCCGCGCTGTGGCACTTATAGCAGTGCTGGACGAGGATGGGCCGCACCTTGGCCTCGAAGAACTGCGTCTGCGCGCTGGTCAACTGCGCCTCCGCCGCGTGAATTTGCGGCAGCGCCAGCAAGCCCAAAGCAACGGCGGCCGCGTTCGTCGTGAAGCGGAGGGGGCGATTCATGGTTGGAATGGGGTTAGGCGATGATGTGCTTCACGGGCACGCCGAAGTTGTCCGTGAGGCGGAAGTCGCGCCCGTTGTAACGATAGGTGAGCTTCTCGTGGTCGAAGCCGAGCAGGCGCAGGATCGTCGCGTGCATGTCGTGGATGTGGACGCGGTTCTCGACGGCGCGGGAGCCGAACTCGTCCGTCGCGCCGTAGGTGGTGCCGCCCTTCACGCCGCCGCCGGCGAGCCACATGCTGAAGGCGCGGCTGTTGTGGTCGCGGCCCGGGTTGGCGTTGCCGTTGCGGTCGCGCACCGAGGTGCGGCCAAACTCGCCGCCCCAGACGACCAGCGTGCTGTCGAGCAGGCCGCGCTGCTTCAAGTCCTTGAGGAACGCCGCCGCCGGCTGGTCAATCTGGCCCGCCGTGCCGCGCAGGGCGGTGTCAAGATTCTGGTGATGATCCCAGCCGCCCGCCCAGACCTGCACGAAACGCACCCCGCGCTCGATGAGGCGGCGCGCGATGAGCATCTGCCGTCCTTGGGCGGTGTTGCCATACATTGAGCGGATGTTCTCCGGCTCGCGGCTGATGTCGAACGCGTCCGTCGCCTCGGTCTGCATCTTGAACGCCATTTCAAACGACTCGATGCGCGCCTCGAGCTGCGCGTCTTTCTGCAGATTCTGGCTGTGCACGTCGTTGAGCTTGTGCACAAGATCGAGCTGCCGGCGCTGCTCGGTCAGCGGCGTGCTCTGGCTGCGGATGTTCTCAATCAACTGCTCCACCGAAGTGAACTGCGTGTTGATGCTCGCGCCCTGGAACACGCCGGGCAGGAACGCCGACTGCCAGTTCTGCGTGCCGCCGGGCGGCATCCCGCCGGGCCGCAGCGAAATGTAGCCGGGGATGTTCTGGTTGTCCGTGCCCAAGCCATACACCAGCCACGAGCCGAGGCTCGGCTTGGCCAGCCGCAGCGAGCCGGTGTTCATCATCACCGTCGCCACTTCGTGCGAGGGGATGTCCGTATACATCGAGCGGACGACGGCCATGTGATCCACCATCTCGCCAAGCTGCGGGAAAACTTCGCTGACCTCGACGCCGCTTTTGCCCTTTTTGCTGAACTTGAACGGCGAGGGCAGCGCCACGCCCCCGAGGCCGGGCAGTTCCTGGTCCGCCATCTTGGCGAGCGCGGGCTTCGGATCCCACGTGTCGAGGTGTGACGGCGCGCCCTGCGCGAAAATGTGGACGACGCGCTTGGCCTTCGCGGCGAAATGCGGCGGCTTTGGCGAAAGCGGCGAGAGCGAACTTGGCGCGGCCTGCGCGCCGTTATCGAAGAGTTTTCCGCCCAGCAGGGCGGCCAGGCTCAACGCGCCGAAGCCCGTGCCGCTGCGCTCCAAAAACTGGCGGCGGGTGAAGAAAGAATCTTCGAGGCGAGGGGAATGTTCGCGGATGTATTTCTCGTTCATAATGGCCTCGGATGGTTGGCGGTTATCGGTTCAAACTTTGTGCTGCTTTCGGACGCTTTGTTTTCAGGCTTCAACTGAAGCAATTAACCGGTCAGGCCAAAGTTTGTCAACTGGTTTTGGGCAGATTTTGCCCATGACTTGCCATTATTTGCCAAGCCAGACCTCCGTAAATTTCCGCTTCAAGACAACCGCGCGTTCGCCGTTCAAACCTTTGGAAAAACCTTTGCCAGGCCAGAGTTGAACTTCAGCCGAATTTCAACCAATGAACGCCTTGTGGATGGCGCGCGTGGCTTCCTCGCCCTTCGCAAGCTCGATGACGACGGAGATTTTGATTTCGCTCGTGGTGATCATGCCGATGTTCACGCCTTCCTTCGCGAGGATCTCGAACATCTTCGCCGCCACGCCGCTGTGGCTTTTCATGCCGACGCCGACGATGGAGAGCTTGGCGATCTTTTCATCCACGGAGAGTTCGCGGTAGCCGGACTCGGCCTTCAATCCCTCGATGACCTTCTGCGCCTTGAGCAGGTCGGGCTTGTCCACGGTGAAGGAAATGTCCGTCGCCGCCGTGCCGTGGCTGACGTTTTGCACGATCTTTTCCAGTGCGGCGGAGTAGATGAAA
>JACRJY010000100.1 GCA_016235585.1 Verrucomicrobiota bacterium
CGAAGGTGGCGAAGGGGAAGAGGCGCTTGTCTTCGGCTTTTCTTCGCGGCCTTCGCGCGACACAAAATGAAGAAGCCGCCGGCCCGTGGCGTCCATTTCGCCACCAAAATGAAAACCATCGCCCTCGCCCTCACCGCCACTCTCCTCACCCTCACTGCTTCTGCCGCCGATCTTGAGCCGGTGCTTGGCAAGAAGGGCAAACTGCTGCTCGAAGAAAAGTTCGACGGCGACGCCGTGCCGAAAGGCTGGAACCGGAACACCGGCAAACTCTCCGTGAGCGGCGGCGTGCTGCACGCCAGCGAGGTGGCCGCCGACAAGCACGCCGGCGCGTTTCGCAAGCCGCTGCCGGTGCAGGACTGCGCGATCCAGATCGACTTCAAGTTCGACGGCGCGCGGATGTTCAACCTCGGCTTCGACCCCGCGCCCGGCGAGCTGAAGAAGAAGGGCCACCTGTTCTCGCTCGTCGTCACGGCGGATTCGTGGAACCTCACCGAGCACACCGACAAGGCGGATCCAAAATCGAAGAACGTCGCGCACGCCAAGGCGGCGGTGAAATTTGAACAAGGCAAGTGGCACACGCTGCTGCTGGAGTGCAAGGGCGACGACGTGGTGGCGCGGGTCGCCGGCCAGGAGCCGCTGCGCGCGACGGCGAAGGATTTTCACGTGAAGAAACCCGGCCTCGTCTTCCGCATGGGCGGCAAGGATGATCAGGAGGTCCTCTTCGACAACGTGAAGGTGTGGGAGCTGAAGTGATTCCGGTTGACCACGGAAAACACCGAGCACACGGAAAGACGAGCGACGCGAGTCCCCAATTGCTTCGCCCGTCATTTTGAATGGTGGGGACTCGCGTAGCTCGTCCCTCCGAATCTCGCCACCGCTGTTTCCCCGCTTTCCGTGTTTTCGGCGTGTTCCGAGGTTGAACTCCGGCTTCCGGATCAGTGCTGGTAGATCGGCAGGAAGTGGTATTTCACCGAGAGGCTCAAGAGGCCAAGCGCCGTGCAGTAAATCCGTCCGGCGGAGTATTCCTGCGTGTCGTGGCCGATCCACGAGCCGTCGTCCTGCTGGTTGGCGAGAAGGAGCTGCTCGGTGCGCTGCTTGGCGCGGGCGGCGAACTCGCCGCCGCGCTTCTGCATCCCCTGCGAGTAATAATACGTGCCGTAAAAAAACCATTTGTCATCGAGCGACACCGGGTGCTCGTGCAGCCACGCGGTGGAGCCGGCGGTTTCGGGTGCCTCGTAATGCCCGCACACCTGCAAGGCCAGCAGGCCGGCGGCGGCGGTGGCGTATTTCGCGGGCGCGCCGGGCTGGTAGGCGCATGCGCCGACGGGCCGGGTGTAGCGCCCGAACTTGTCCGGCTTCTGATCGTAGCTGCGCTTCAGGTAGGCCACGGCGAAATCAATCGCCTCCTTCGGCACGGTGAACCCCGCGTTCTTCGCCGAGCGCAGCGCCATCACCTGCCAGACGGTGATGGACAGGTCGGCGTCGCCCGAATCCGGCGAGTAACGCCAGCCGCCCTCGAACTTCTTGTCGAATTTTTTCACGCGCTGCGAGCGCAGGATCAGTTCTATGGCCTTCTGGCAGCGTTCGCGCACCATCCGGTCCTGCTGCTTGTCCATGCCCATGCCGAGCATTTCGGTGAGGGCCAGCGTGGCGATGCCGTGGCCATACATCCGCGAGCCGTCGCGCACGCCGAGGTAGCCGTCGCGGTCGCGGCCCAGGGCGTCGGGCTTCGCGAGCAGGTCAATCGCCCGCCGCAGCGCCTCGCCCTCGCGCGTGCGGTCAATCGGCTGGTGGCCGACGGACGCGATGGCCATCATGCCCAGCGCCGTCATCGCCACCTCGTTCACGCCGGAATGCTCCTTGTCGGTGAACGCGCCCGTCCTGTCCTGCTGGGCCACGAGGTAGCCCACCGCGCGCGCGGCGGCGTCATCCACCCGGTCGGCGCGGCAAAACCCGCCACCCCAAAGCCACGTGATGAGCACGAGCAGGCGGGAAAACAACGTGAGGCCGGCACGGGCTTTGAAACTCGAATTCCGAATCGCTGAAGCTCGAAGGAAGCCCGAAACTCGAAACGCGAAACCCGTCGCCGGCTGCCCGTCAAAAAGACACCGCCCCACCGTCTGTGAACGGTTTCTGTTCCGGCTTTCGATTTTCGAGCTTCCTTCGCCTTTCGAGTTTCGCTCTTCGGATTTTGCCAAGCTCATGGCGCCTTGTCCTTCGCCTTTTCCGCGACGGCGCGGAAGTAGGCCTCGACCTGCGTGCGGTATTCGCCGGCCACCCCTTCGCGCTGCGCCTCGGACAGCCCCTGCGCGAGCTTCGGCGGCAGCTTGCCCCATTCGCCCGCCCGCAGCGCGCGCAACTGCGGCAGTGTCGTGATGCTCTCCGGCCCGCCGACAATCGAGGCGCCGCTGCCCTCGCCGCCCGTCTCGGACTTCGGCTTGTCGCCGGGCGTCTTGCCCTGCGACCGCGCGGCGGCCATCGCGGAACGCTGCGCCTCCGCGGCGGCGTTCATCGCGCTGGACGCGGCGGAAGGCTTGCCCGCCGACTGCGACGCAGGCTTCTCACCCTTGCCGCTGCTGTTGCCAGATTGAGGAGCGGAATCCGCCTTTGGAACTTCGCCGCCACCGGCGGACGAACCGGGCTGCGCCTTCCCGTCGCTTTCGCCCGCGCCGCTTTGCTGGCCGCTGCTGCCCGGTTGCGAATTCATTTCCGAATCGAGGCGGTCCAGCGCGCGGGCCATCCACTTCCCCTGCTCCTGTGAAGTGCCATCGGAGGCCTGCTGGCCACCGGCGGCGGAACGGTTGCCGGGCAGCTTCATCGCCGCGTCGAGCGCCTGCACCTGCTGCTCGACGGCGGTGCGCGCGGTGTCGAGCGCCGTCTGCGCCGCCGCGACGGTGGGCGCTTTTTCCAGCGCGCCCTGCGCTTCGGGAATCGTCTGGCCGCCGACCGTCTGCGTCTTCTGGCCGACGGCCTGGAGCGCGTTGCCCTGCTCGGTGCCGAGGCGCATCTCGTGCCGGCCCGCGCGCTCGATGTCGCCACCGGCCTGCGAAACATTGCCGGCAATCGCCGGCTGCTGCGCGGCGGCCTGCGCGCGCGCCTGCTGCGAAACCGGCGCGCCGGAGGAGCCGGTCGGCGGCTTCGAGTCCGACGAGGATTCCTGCTTGCCCGAGGAATTCCCCGGGGTGGGCGTCTGGTTCGACGACGCGGTGGAGCCGGAGGAATTGTTCCCACCCTTGCCCATCCCGGCGAGCGCGGCGGCGATCTGCTCGGCCTGCTGGGCCATGCTGGCCGCCTGCTGCGCGGCGGCTTCCGCGCGGGCCTTCGCGGTCTGTCCCGCGCCCTGGCCCGGGTTCGGCTTGGCACCGGGTTTGCCCGCGCCGCTTCCTTGGCCGCTGGACTGTTGCTCGTCTGCGCCCTGGCCTTTGCCGGCCGGCTGCGAGTCGGAACCTTCGCCCTTGCCCTGCGGTGAAGATTTTTTTCCCGGCTGGCCCCGGCCCTGGCCGCTCTCGTTTGATTTCGCGCCGGGCTTGCCGCCGCTGCCGTTCGGGTTTTCCGCCGGCGCGTTCGGCCCGCTCTGGCCCTTGGCGGACGGCGGTGTTTCCGCGCCCTGCCCGGCGTTTTCCGCGGAAGGAGAATTCTTCCCGGACTTTCCAGATTTTCCCGCCTGCTCCGCCTGTCCCGCCTTCGCGGCGGCGGCGCTCACCCCTTGTCCCGCCTGCTGCAGCTTCGGCGTGAGCGCGGCCATCTGGCTGGCGAGCTGGGACGGCGGCGCGGAAAAATCCGCCGGCACTCCACTGGCGGCGGCCTTCATCGCTTCCTGGGCGCGCTGCAATTCCGCCTGCGCCTTCGCCCCGGCCTGCGCGGCCTGCTGGCCGAGGGCGGGGATCTCCTTGCGCGCCATCTCACCGGCCTGCTGCGCGAGCTGCCGCGCCTGTTTGGCAAGTTCCTGCACAGGAGTGGCCGGTTGCGGTTGCGCGGACGGTGCACCCGGCTTGGCGGGCGCGCTGCCGGAGAGAGCGTCGGCCAGTTCCTTCGCCTGCTGCGCCATTTGCGCGGCCTGTTCGGCGGCCTTGGTGGACTTCTCGTTGACGTTGGTGGCGGCGCGCTCGATGTCGCCGTCAACGGCTTCCTTGGACAGTTGCTCGCCCTTCTCGGCGGCGGCGCGGAATTCCTTGCTCGCCTCGCGCAGCGGCTCGACGAGGCCGGCCACTTCCTTGACCATTTCGTAGGGCGATTTCCGGCCCGCCGTCTGCGCCTTGGTGGCGACCTCGCGCGTGGCGCGCAGGGCGCGGCCAATCTCGCGCGACACGTCGAGCCGCGCCTTGGAGGCCTCGCGGCTGATCTCCGTCACGGTCTTGATGCCCAGCTCGCGGGCCTGCGCGGCAAGCTGCTTCGCCATCTCGACCAGATGCTCCGGCACGACGGAGGCCGACTGCCTGCCGGAATTTTCAGCAGGCGCGGGCGTTGCCGCCGCCGTCGCTGCGGCGGTCAAATCATCGGCCAGACTTTTCGCCTGCTGTGCGAGTTCCCCGGCGCGTTCGGCGGCGCGTTCAGCGGAGGCCTGCGCCGTTTCCGCCGCCTGGACTTGTGATTCCTCCGGCGCGGCGGACTTGATTTTCGCGGCCTTGAGCGCGGCGGACTTGAAACTGTTCGCCGCCGTTTGCAGCGGCTTCACGAGGTCGTTCACCTCGCGGGCGAGTTCGGGCGAAAGGGCGGTGAACTCGCCCGGCATTTTTTCCGCGACGGTTTGCAACGACTGCCGCGCCAGATCGGTTTCGGCGGTCGCGTTG
Source organism: Verrucomicrobiota bacterium (assembly GCA_016235585.1). Taxonomy (GTDB): domain Bacteria; phylum Verrucomicrobiota; class Verrucomicrobiia; order Limisphaerales; family JACRJY01; genus JACRJY01. The sequence continues at coordinate 4,791 of JACRJY010000100.1, forward strand.
GCGCGGGCGCGGGCGGCGTCCTCGGCGACGGCGGGCGTGTCCTTCTCCGCCATCTCCCGCGCGGCCTCGGCGATCTGCCGGGCGCGCTCGGCGGCGGCGGCAAGCTGGCCCTGTGTGTGCGCGTCGCTTTCGAGCGCGCGGGCGAGCTCCTGCTCGCGGCGTGCGGAATTTTGCAGCGTGTCCTTCGCCTGACCGAGCGTGTCCTTCGCGATGTTCTCCAGCTCCTGGCGCATCGCCGGGTTCTGCCCCAGTTCCTGCTCCAACTGTCGCAGCATCGCCTCGGGGCTTTGCTTCGCCAGCTCGTTCAGCTTCTCCGCGAGCGCGAACTGTTCGTCAAGCATGGCCTTGATGCCCAGCTCCTCCTCGGCGCGGCGCAGCGCCTGCCGCGAATCCGCCGCCGCACCGGCTTCGAGATTCTTGTAGTGCTGCGCGAGCTGGTTCAACGCGCTGGCGAGCTTCTGCTGCTGCGCGGCGGCCTCGGTGAGCGCGGTGCGCTGGAGGAGATATTCGTTCGCCTGCGCCGCCTCGCGCAACGCGTCCTCGGCCCTGGGCGGCGGCTCGCGGAGCAGCGCGATGGCGTCATCGGCGTCGCGGACGCGCTCGCGGTTTTCCTCGCGGCCCAACTCCTGAATGTTGGCCTCGCGGCGGATGGCCTGCTGCAATTCGTCGAGCTGCTTGTTCAAATCCTGCTGCTTCGCGAGGATGTCCTTCGCCTCTTCGGGCACCTTGGCAGCCTCCTTGTCGGGCTTCACCGCGTCGGAACTTTTCTTCTGCAAATCCTCCGAGGTGCGGGCGAGGCCGGCCATCATGTCGCTCAACTTGGGCGCGGACTTGCCGAGCACCTGCCGCGCGTCCGCCAGCAGCGGCTCCAGCTCGCGAAGGGCCAGCAGCAGGTCTTGATAAACTTTCTCGGCGGGAACGGGCACCGGCTGCGCCGCCGGGGCCGAGCCTTGTCGGCGGGTCATTTCCTGCGCGACGGTCTGCGCCGCCGGGCTGGGCGGCACGGCGGCGACGAGTTCGCCGACGCGCGCGGGCAGGCCCGCCTTCTTCAAATCGCCCGGCACCGCTTTCATCCGCGCGCCCATCCAGTTCCAATCCTTCGGCTGGCTGGTGAGCGCGTCGCTGGACTGGTTTTCCCACTGCTCCTGCTGGGCAAGATGCTTCGCGCCGCGCGTCAGCTCGCCCAGGCCGCAGCCGGCCTCGATGGTGCGGAGCGCCTTTTCCATTTCGCGGACGGGTTCGAGCATCCGCGTCGAAACGGGCGTGCCCGCGACGGCGCGCAGCGCGCTCAATGACTGCGCCGCCTTGCCGAGGTCGGCGACGAACTGCAGCTCGGTGTCGCGCCGCACTTCTTCGGCCTCGGCGCGATCCTTGATCTGCTCGACCGCGCCGCGCCAGTTCGCGGCGGCATTTTCCTGCGCGGTCTTGAGCTGCGCCTCGCTGCGCGCCTGCGACTGCGCGTTGCGCTTGCCCGGCCCGGAGAGCTGGCGCTCCGCCGCCGCGATTTCGCCGAGGTTGCGGCTCACGCGCTCCAGCAGCACGGTCGAGGCGGGCGCGAGCTTGGCCAGCGTGTCGCGGGCCTTGTCCGCGCGGACGCCCAGCTCGCGGTTGAGCGGCCTCATGTCCACCGCCGCCAGCTCGGTGCTCTTCTGCATCCGCGTGGCGCGGTCGAGCAGCTCCAGCGTGAAGGTCTCGGCGGCGAGGGTCTTTTCCATTTCCTCGCGGTTCCGGCTCAAGTTGTCGTAAGGCTTGGCCGTGCGGTCGGCCAGCGCGCGGGGCGCGCGCGCCTTCAAGTCCTTGAGCAACTCCTCGACGACGCGCGTCTCCTGCGCCGCGCCGCCTTGCCGGCGGGCGAGCCGCGGCCACGCGTTGGGATTTTCCCGCGCCTCGGCGGCGGCCTGGCGGTTCATGCGATCCTGCTCGCGCGCGAGTTGGGCGAGGTTCTCCACAATCACGTCGCCTTCCTCCGCCGCGAACAAATCCGCGTAGGCCAGTTCCAGCGCTGCGATGAGGTCGGCCAACGCCTGCGGGGCGCGGACGGCCTGGCGCACATTCGGCGCGGAGAGGTTTCCGCTGATTTCCTTGAGGGCCGTCTCCAGTTGCGCCCGGTCTTCCGCAATGACGCCGCGCCGCGCCCGGCTCAACGCCATGCCCAGCCGCGCCAGGTCGGCGGATTCGCGCCCGGGGCGCGCGTGCGGCAGGGCTTCCTTGAGCTTCTCCCAGCATTTGTTCAACGCCTGCTCCATGTCGCCCAGCCCGGTGAGCGCGCCGAGGAGGAGTTGCTTCGCCTGTAATTCATTTCCCTTGAGGGCGCGGTTCGACAAGTCGGCTGCCTTGGCCTTTTGCGCGGTGTTGCGCGCGGCGGCCAGCGACTCGTGCAAAGCCCGCTTGGCCTCCAGCGCGAGCAGCCGCTTCGCGTTCAACCCCGACGTGCCGATGACGAGGTGCAGCGGCGCGGACTCGGCGCGGCTGCCCTTGAGGTCAATGGCGACGAGCTTCGTCGTCACGCGGTCGCCGGGCGTGGCCTTGAGCTGGAGCAAATCCCACGCGCGCGTGACGACGAGGTTGGTTTTGTTTTCCTCCGAGAGCGTGAAGTCGCCGAACGGTTCCTCGTTCACGAGCACCGACTGAAACACGCGCGCCAGCCCGATGTCATCACCGGCGGTGCCTTGCAGCATGAGCACCTCCTCCGGCGCGACGACCAAGTCCTGCCTCGGCTGGTCAATCGTGACGCGCGGCACGAGGTCGGGGATGGGCCGCAGCTCGTATTGCGGGCTGAACTTGTTTTCAAACGCCGTCTCCGCCGCGACGAGATGCACGCGGTAGGCGCCCGCGAACTTCAGCGGCACCACGCCCTCGGCGCGGTTCGTGGAGACGGTGAGCGCGAGGAAGTTGGTCTTCCCCTTGATTTCCATTTCGAGCGACGCGCGCTGGAGCGGCTGGTTGGCGGCGAAGGAAAGTTTCACCTCGCTGCCTTCGAGCGCGATGAGGTCGCCGTGATCCTCGACGGCGCGGCGCGGCGCGAGGCGCGAATAGGCGGGGAACTGATACGTCTTCTCGAACTTCACCACGCCGGGGCGCGGGCGCGTCTCGACGCTGAACTTGCGCGTCATGCCGTCGCCGGCGCGCACGCGGAACTGGAGATTGTCCGCGCCGAGCGGCACGCCGGCGGAGAAGCGCCGTCCGCCAAGCGGGTTCATCGTGAGGCGCGCGCGCTCGCCGGTTTTGGAAAATGTTTCGAGTGTGACCTTGCGCGGTTCGGGGCCGGAGATTTCCACGACGACGGTCATCGTGTCGCCCTGCGGTTGCCAGCGGTCGGCGGCGGTGGGTTCCAGCACGGCGATCTTCACGCGCGAAACCCGCTCCACGTCCGCCAGCGGCGCGAAGGCCCGCGCCATCAACCGGTCGTAGTGAAAACCCGGCACGAGCAGGAGCGCGCCGCACACCACGAGCACCGCCGCCGCCGCGCGCAGCCAGAACGCGATCAACTGGCGCGGCAGGAGCGATTCGATGCGGAGATTCCGCAGGCGGCTGGCGACGTTCTCCTGCAGCAGCGCGCGGAACACCGGCGAATCCCATTGTGCGGCGGCGGAGAGCTTGCCGAGTTCCACGGCGGAGAGCAGGTCTTCGCGGAGTTGCGGCTCGGCTTTTTCCACGAGGCGGGCCAGTTCGCGCGGGCCGGGCAGATGCAGCAGCGCGCGGCCACTCGTCCACCAGAACACCGCGAGCGTGACGGCATAACAGACACCGCTCAACGCCAGCCGCAGCCCGTCCGGCATCAGGACGAGGAAGTCCGCGACGGCCACGAGCGTCATGCCCGCGAGCAGCGTGAAGAGGCTGCCCGCCACACCGCGCGCGAGCACGAGCCGCCGCCACCGGCGGCCAAAGGCCTCCAGTTTTTGCGCGATCAGCGGGTCGAGCGATGCGGGCATTGAAGTGACAGCGGGAATTTAGACCAAAACCGCGCCTTGGCGATTCAGAAATGGCGGCGGGGATTACAGGAAACCCCTCACTCCGCCGGCACGACCATCTTGAACGGCGGGATGCGGGTGAGGACTTTGCGGTTCTGCGCGTCCACGCCGAGGTAGCTGCCTTCGGCGATGGCCCAGCCGGAGTCGAGGATGTGCCGGCTGTTGTAGCTGAATTTTTCGCCCGGCGCGATGGTGGGAAATTCGCCGACCACGCCGTCGCCCTCGACGGCGGTGATTTCGCCCCGGTCGTTTTTCACCACCCACTTGCGGCCCTTGATGGTCACGGGGCCATCGGTGTCGTTGTGGATGGAGATGAAATAGACGAACGAGTGCGGACGATCCGGCGGCGCGGGCAGGTGCGGCGCGTGAACCACGCGGTCCACGGTCACGCGCAGGCCGGGAGGCTCGATGATTTCGGAGGGGTTGCTCACACGGCTGCGGGCGAATTGCTTGGTTACATTCCGCCGGGCGGGTCGCCCGGCGGCACAGGCCAGTGGCCTGTGCCACCAAGGCAAATTACTTCTCCACCTTCCAGATCATGTCGGCCACGGTGCGGTTGGCCGGGATGAACGGCAGCACGTGCTCGGCATACGGCGTCACCACGTCGAGGACGTAGGGCGTTTTGGCGTCGAGCATCCGCTGGAGCGCGGCGCGCAGGTCGCGGCGGAACATCACGCGCTCGGCGGGGACGTTGAAGCTGTTGGCGACGCGCACGTAGTCGGGATAAATCTGGCTGCGGTCGTCGGGGTTGCCGAGGTAGGTGTGGCCGCGGTTGCCGGCGTAGAAGTTGTCCTCCCATTGCACGACCATGCCGAGGTGCTGGTTGTTGAGGATGATCGCCTTGGCGGCGATTTTCTCGACGTGCGCGGTGGCCAGCTCCTGGATGTTCATGAGGAACGAGCCGTCGCCGTCAATGTCAATGACCTGCTTGTCCGGGTGCGCGACCTTGATGCCGAGCGCCGAGGGATAGCCGAAGCCCATCGAGCCGAGGCCGGCGCTGGTGATGAACTGGCGCGGGAACTTGTATTTATACCACTGCGCCGACCACATCTGGTGCTGGCCCACGCCGGTGGTGATGTAGGCCTCGCCCTTCGTCATCTCCCACAACATTTCGATGACCATCTGCGGCAGGATGACCTGATCCTCCTGGCCCTTCATGTGATCCTTCATGTGGTCGGAATTGGAAATCTCCTGCGTGACGGCGTATTGGAACGGCGCTTTCTTCTTCCACTCGGCAATCTGTGCGTGCCACGCGGTGAATTTCTTCGTGATGGGCCGCTTGGCGATGAGGGCGTTGAGGCGCGTGAGTGCGTCCTTCAAGTCGCCGACGATGGGCAGGTGGGCGCGCTTGTTCTTGTTGATCTCCGACGCGTCAATGTCGAGGTGAACGATGGTGCCGTGCTTGCAGAATTCCTCGAACTTGCCCGTCACGCGATCGTCGAAGCGCACGCCGAACGCGAGCAGCAAGTCCGCGCCGTCCTTCATTTTCACCATCGGGTCGGCGGGGTTTTTGCGCTGCTGGTATTCGCCGTTGACGGCCCAGTTGGCGTAGGCCGCGCCGTGCATGCCGAGCCAGCGCAGCGAGAGCGGATGCGTCTCCTCGAACGCGCCGATGCCCATGATGGTCGTGGTGACGGGAATCTGCGCGGCCTGCGCGAACTTCCGCAGTTCCGCGCTCGCGTCGCCGGTGATGATGCCGCCGCCGCAGTAGAACACCGGGCGCTCGGACTTCTCGATGAGGCCGATGATTTCGTTCAACGCCAAGTCGTCCGCCTTCAAGTCGGGCTGGTTGTAGCCGGGCAAACCCTTCTTCACCTCGTCCAGCGTGGGCCAGACGGGCTGGGCTTTTTGCTGCTGAATGTTCTTCGGCAGATCAATCACCACCGGGCCGGGCCGACCGGACTGCGCGATGTAAAAGGCTTCCTTGACGATGCGCGGGATGTCGTTGATGTCCGTGACGAGGTAGCTGTGCTTCACGATGGGCAGCGTCAGGCCGATCATGTCCGTCTCTTGAAACGCGCCGCGGCCGATCATCACCTGTGGCACCTGGCCGGTGATGGCGACGAGCGGGCAGGAATCCATGTAGGCGTCCGCGATGGCGGTGACGAGGTTCGTTGCGCCGGGGCCGCTGGTGCCCATGCAGACGCCGGCCTTGCCGGTGGAACGGGCGTAGCCCTCGGCGGCGAAGCTGCCGCCCTGCTCGTGGCGCGGGAGAATGGTGCGAATCTTCGTCGAGTGAGTGAGCGACTGGTGAATCTCCATGCTCGCGCCGCCGGGATAGGCGAAGATGACCTCGACGCCCTCGCGTTCGAGCGCCTCGACGAGGATGTCGCGGCCCCACATGGCCTGGCCGACCTCGGCGCGGGCGGGCGCTGGTTGTCCACGCTTCAGCGTGGCGGCGGGCGTCTCTTTTTTCACGGACTTCGCAGTGGTCTTGCTCATGGTTTTGCTTGGTTTGGCCGGCGGCGGGCCGGGGCAAACAAAAAACCCACGACCGCTGCCAGCCGTGGGTTGTTGTCGAAATCTGCGTTCAGGCCCGACAAGCACCAGCGGCGTCGCCGACTACGACGACGACCAGCGGGACGACTTGCAGGGCCAGTTGTTTCATTGCGGCAGAAGGTAAATGGCCCGCCACACTCCGGTCAAGCGTGGATTTTGGCCTCACAGCCGTTCCCGCCCTGCGTAGCCGGAGTCGAGGTCGTGCCAGAACTCGATCTTGTCCTCGCCGGTTTCCCAGCAGAGGAAGACTTCGTTGCCGCCGATGAGCGCGGGGAAATCCACGAGGCCGCGTTCGAGATCCTTGATCTGAATTTCGCGCTGCTGGAACTCGCGGAACACGTCGCGGATGTCCGCCATCGCGCGCGTCCAGCGGTCCACGAGGCCGCCGCCGGCGTCCGCACCCTCGGCCATCGTGCGTCCGATGTGCGTGTCGAGCCGCCCGACCTCGGTGCGGAGGCGGTGAAGCTGTTCGATCCAGAGGCGGATGCGTGGCAGGAGCGCCTCCGCCTCTTCCACGGTGTAATGTTTGCCAAAACGGTGCGCCATGCGGTGTGCGGGAGTGAACCTACGGGCGGGGCGCGGCGTCGAGCTTTTTCTGGATTTCCGGGCTGGGCTCGACGGCGAGGGATTTCTGCCAGGCCTCGCGGGCTTCCTTGAAGCGCTTCAACGCGGCCAGCACGTCGCCGAGGTGATCGTAGAGTGTCGCGTCCGCCTCCTTCGTTTTGGCGATGGATTTTTGGAGCCACGGGAGCGCCTCACGCGGCTTGCCGAGCTGGTGGAGCACCCAGCCGAGGCTGTCGAGGAACGCGCCGTTGTCCGGCTCCAGCTTCACGGCCTTCTCGATCATCTCGCGGGCCTCGATCAAATTCTCGCCGCGCTCGGCCCACATGTAGCCAAGGTAGTTCAGCGCGTCGGCGAAGTCCGGCGCGAGCTTGAGCGCCTGCCGGAAATAATTTTCCGCCTGCTTGAAATCCTTGTTCCGCTCATGCACCGCGCCGAGCTGGAAGTAAAAACCCTCGTTCAGCCGGTTGGTCTCGCCGGTGCGCGCGAGCAGCTCGGCGGCGGTGAAATGCTTGAGCGCGCCGGGGTAGTCCTTCATCCCGTTGCACGCGACGGCCGAGTAATACTCGATCAGGAAACTGCGGGGAAATTTCTCCTTCGCCTTCGCCAGCAGTTCGAGCGCCTGCGGCCCCTGCTTCTGCGTGAGGCGCACCCCGGCCAGTTCATGGTAGGCGGCCTCGAACTTCGGATCCAGCCGGATGGCCGTCTCCAGATGGCGGGCGGCCTCGTCGAGCTGCTTGGATTCGTGGGCGACCAGGCCGAGGATGAAGTGTGCGCGCGCGTCGGTGGGGTTGTCCTTGACCATGGCGCGGAGCATTTCCGCCGCGCGCTCGCGGTCATCCGCGCGCAGATACAAGTCCGTCAGCCGCTGGCGCAAGAGTTCGTGGACGGGCGAGTCCTTGGCGACGAGCGGCAGGAGCTTGGCGAACTGTTCCGCCGCCTTTTTGGTTTCCCCGGCGAACTGGTAGCCGTCGCTCAACCGCTGGAGCTGCTGCGGCGTGGGCGCGGCGAGCGGCGCGGCGCGATCCAGCGTGCGGACGATGCGGGGCCTGATCTGCGCGAGGTCATTGGACTGCGAGCGCGCGAGGCTGGCGTAGATTTCCGCGAGGTCGAGCAAGTAGTCCGCCTCCGCCGGGGCGGCGCTCGCCGCCTGATCCAGCACGAGCAGCGCCTCAATGCGCCGGTTTTGCTGGGCGAAAAGCTGGGCGAGATTTTGATAGGCCTGGAGCTGCGCGGGCAGCCGTTCAATCGCCTGAAAGTAGGCGACAATGGCGGTGTTCGTGCGGCCAGCCTGCGCGTGCGCCACGCCCCGCAACGTGTGGAGCATCCCCGACGCGGCGGGCAGCTTCACCGCCTTGTCGAGCAGCTCGAGGGCCTTGTCGTAGGCTTTGCCCTGGATCAACTGGCTGGCCACAAGCGCCACGAGCGGCTCGTTTGCCGGGTCGGCCAGCGCGGAGAAGTAATACTGCGCCACCGCGTTCGCCACGTCGCCCTGCATCTGGTGGCTCAACCCGGCGGAATACCGCGCCATCGCCTCGGCGCGCTGCTCCTGCTGCTCGAAATTGAGACGCGGCGACGCGGGCGGGCGCGGCCCGGAGAGCGGGTTGAGATCGAAGATGTTCGTCCGCGCAGGCTTGGTGGCGGCGGGCGTTTTGCCGGCGGGGGAACTGGGCTTCGCCGCCGGCGTGGTGCAGCCGATGGCGAGCAGGACGGCCAGCGCCGCCAGAATAAAGGGGCGAATCAGCATGGTGAAAAGCCCGCGCAGCCCCGGGTGGCGGGACGGCGCGGGCGGGAAGCCGTCGCGCGGCGGCACGGTTGCCCGCGCCTACTTCTGCCAGGTGCGCTTCTTGTGGCGGTTGGCGCGCAGCGCCTTCCGGCGCTTGTGTTTGTTGATCTTCGCCTTGCGGCGTTTCTTGATGGAACCCATATGTCGGTGTCAGCTTGCGGTCAGTAGACCACTTTGTTCAAGGGATATTCTATGATTCCTTCGGCCCCGGCGGCCTTGAGCGCGGGACTCAGTTCGCGGACGACGTGCTCGTCAATTATCGTCTCGACCGCCACCCAGCCCGGCTGGCTCAACTGCGAGATGGTCGGGTTGCGCAGCGCGGGCAGTGCGGCCAGCAGGCTCGCGAGGTTTTTCTGCGCGATGTTCATCTTGAGGCCGACCTTGGCCTCGGCTTCCAGCGCGCCCTTGAGCAGCAGCGCGAGCGTCTCAATCTTCGTGCGCTTCCACGGGTCGCGCCACGCATCGTGATTGGCGACCAGCCGGGGCGTGCTGGTGAGCAGCGTGTCCACGATGCGGAGCTTGTTCGCGCGCAGCGAGGAGCCGGTCTCGGTGACTTCCACGATGGCGTCCACGAGTTCGTGCGCCTTCACCTCGGTCGCGCCCCAGGAAAATTCCACCTCGGCCTTCACCTTGTTCTGGCGAAGATAGCGCTTGGTGATGTTCACCACCTCGGTGGCGATGCGTTTGCCGCGCAAATCTTTCACCGACTTTATCGGCGAATTTTCCGGCACGCACAGCACCCAGCGCGTGGGCTGGCGGGAGATTTTGCTGAAAAGGAATTCGCCGACCTCGTGAACCTTCGAGCCGTTCTCGATGATCCAGTCGTGGCCCGTGATGCCGGCGTCGAGGTAGCCGTGCTCGACGTAGCGGCTGATTTCCTGCGCGCGGATGAGGCGGATTTCCATCTCTTCATCGTCCACGTAGGGGATGTAGGAGCGGCTGCTGACCTGGACGTTGAAGCCGGCCTTGGCCATTTTTTCGATGGTGGCGTCCTGCAGGCTGCCCTTGGGCAGGCCGAGTCGTAAAATCTGTTTCTTCATGCAAAAGCGAAGGGAAGGATAATCGGCAAGAAGCCGGGGAAAACAAGGACGGAATGGCGGGACTTCGCGCCGTGGTTCTGACCGAACGCGAAATGGAGTTTTATGACGGAAGCTCCACGACTGCCTACCGCCGCGCGAACATCACCGCGCCGCCAGCTTCAATGCGATCTGCTTCTCCAACTCCGCCGCGAGGTAAACGTCCCCGCCGCCGCGCGCCGTGCGCACCTGCACTTGGATTTCCGACACCACGGCATCCACAGACTTCACGCGGACGTAGATCGTCTTGGTGTCCACCTTGCCGATGAGCGAATTGTTGACCGAGTCGTTGGAAACGATGACACCGTTGGCGGTGATGACATCCCTGGCGGCGGTGAGCAGGTCGCCGACCGCGCGCTCATAGCGACCGGTGACGGTGTCCTTGGTGAGCGGCAGGCCGGCCTTCATGTTGCCGTCCACCGTCCGCACACAGCCGGTGAACACGACGGAAAGAAGAGCCGCGACGAGTGAGGTAAAAATCATTTTTTTCATGCGCGCCAATGCAAGCCCCATTCCAAAACCGCGTCAAGTGTTTCCACGGCCAACTTGCAAACACGGAACGGGAAAGGCGGCGACCGCAACGTCCGTGTAATTTTCATGGCCCGTTACCGCGTCCAGTGCCATGATGCTGCCGAATCAAATTCTGTAATCGCGCCATGAAATCCTGCCTTGGAATCTTCAGCCTGGCTCTTCTCTTGAGCTTTGAGCTTTGCCCTTCGGGCTTCGCCGCGCCCGTGCCGCGCCCGAATTTCGTCCTCTGCATGGCCGACGACCAGGGCTGGGGCGACATGGCCTACAACGGCCATCCCGCCGTGAAGACGCCGGTCTTCGACGAAATGGCGCGCATGGGCTGGCGCTTCGACCGCTTTTACGCCGGCGCGCCGGTGTGCTCGCCGACGCGTGCGAGCGTGATGACCGGGCGCACGCCGAACCGCATCGGGACGTTTTCCTGGGGCTGGACGCTGCGTCCGCAGGAAATCACCGTGGCCGAGGCGCTGAAGTCCGCCGGCTACGCCACCGGACATTTCGGCAAGTGGCATCTCGGCTCCGTGCGCGCGGACAGCCCCGTCTCGCCCGGCAACAGCGGTTTCGACGACTGGTTCTCCAGCCCGAACTTTTTTGAAGTGGACCCGTGGATGTCCGACAACGGCAAGGCGGTGAAGACCACGGGCGAAGGTTCCGAGGTCATCGTGAAGCGCGCTTTGGAATTCATCCGCAGGGCGAAACAAAGTGGCAAACCGTTCCTCGCCGTCGTGTGGTTCGGCTCGCCGCACGCGCCGCACGTCGGAACGGAGCGCGACCTCGCGCTTTACGCCGACCAGCCGAAGAAGCAGCAACACTTCCTTGCCGAGATCACCGCGATGGATCGCGCGATGGGCCGGCTCCGCGCCGGATTGCGCGAGCTGGGCGTCGCGGACAACACGCTGCTCTGGTATAACAGCGACAACGGCGCGATTGCCGAAGGCTCCACCGGCGGACTGCGCGCAAAGAAGGGTTCCATCTACGAGGGCGGACTGCGCGTGCCCGGCCTCATCGAATGGCCCGCGCGCCTCACGCAGCCGCGCGTGGTCACGCTGCCCGCCTGCACGATGGACATTTATCCGACGGTGCTGGAACTCGCCGGGGCGAAGGTGGCCAAGCAGCCCGTCCTCGACGGCACCAGCCTCGTGCCGTTGTTTGACGGGAAAATGACCGCGCGCTCGAAGCCCATCGGCTTTTGGGATTACGCCATCGGCGGTTTGCCGACCAAAAGCGGCGACCTGCTTCAGAAACTCGCCGAGGAGCAGGCCGCTGGAAAAGTTCTTCCCGCGAACGAGGTCGAACCGATGCCCGCCGCGCAGCTTCGCACCGATTATTCCGACAAGATTTTCGGCAAACACGCCGCGTGGCTCGATGGCGACTGGAAGCTCCACCGCATCGAAACCCGAAAAGGCGACGTGAAATGGGAACTCTACAATCTTTCCGCCGACCGCACTGAGTCGAAGGACTTGCTCGCCGCCGAATCCAAGCGCGCCACGAAGATGCAGGGCGAACTCGAAACGTGGCTCCGTTCCGTGGTGAACAGCCTCAACGGCGGCGACTACCGGCAGCCCCGGAAGCCGTGACAAAAAACCGGGTGTCCACGGTCGAATTTATGGCACATTGCCAAAGTCAGAAAGCGAAAGTGAACTGGTTGTCCATGAACTCGCTCATGAATGAGTTTGGTTTTTGTCTCCGCGCCGCCCGGCCCGCCCTGGCCGCTGGCGTGACGCTGGCGCTGCTTGCGGTGATGCCGACAGCCCGCGCCGCCGCGCCCGTCGAGGCCGAACAGCTTTTTGTCCGCCGCGTGTGGCCGATGTTCAAAGAGAAGTGCCTCGCCTGTCACGGCGATGATCCGACGAAGATCAAGGGCGAGTTCAAGATGCTCACGCGTGAGCAGACGCTGGCCGGCGGTGAGAGCGGCCGGCCGGCGCTGGTTCCGGACAAACCGGAGGCCAGCCCGCTGTTCATCGCGGTCACGCGCAAGGACGAAGACCTCAAGATGCCGCCGAAGGAAAACGACAGGCTCACGGCGGAACAGGTGGATTATCTCAAGGAATGGATCGCCGCCGGCGCGCCGTGGCCCGACGAGCAGCGCCGCGCGGAACTGGCCAAACTTCCTGACAAGTGGGCGGCGGCGGACGGCGCGACGGTGACGACCAGCGGCGGCCTCTCGCCCGAATGGACGAGCCGCAAATACAAGCCCGAGGGCCTCTGGGCGTATCAGCCGGTGAAGAAGCCGGCCGTGCCGAGGAGCGGCGACACTCTTGTCGCCGATTAAAAGAAGAAGAATGACAACGAAGGCGACAAGAGTGTCGCCTCTCCCATTGACGCCTTCATCGTCGCGAAGTGGCCCGCCGGCATGAAGCCCGCCCCACTTGCAAACCGCGTCACGCTCATCCGCCGCGCGACGTTTGACCTGACGGGGCTGCCGCCCAAGCCGGAGGAGGTTGACAGTTTTCTGAAAGACCCGGTGTCCGATGATAAAGCGTTCAGCAAAGTCGTCGAGCGCCTGCTCGCCTCGCCGCACTACGGCGAGCGCATGGCGCAGCATTGGCTCGACGTGGTGCGTTACGCGGATTCGAGCGGCTTTGCCAACGACTACTAGCGCGGCAACTCCTGGCGCTACCGCGACTACGTCGTGCGCGCGTTCAATGCGGACAAGCCATACGATCAATTCATCCGCGAGCAGCTCGCCGGCGATGAAATCGCCGAGGCACGGCGCAAGAGTGCCAGCACGGCCAGGGTGCTTGATGAAGGCGGGAATACGATTGAGCCGGCATCCGACAGTGAACTGCTCGTTGCCACCGGCTTTCTCCGCATGGGGCCGTGGGAACTCACCGGCATGGAGGTCGCCAAGGTTGCCCGCCAGCGGTTCCTCGACGACGTGGCCAACAGCGTCGGCGAAACTTTCCTCGCGCACTCGCTCCAATGCGCCCGCTGCCATGACCATAAGTTCGACCCGGTGCCGACGCGCGATTACTACTCGCTGCAAGCCGTGTTCGCGACGACACAGCTCAGCGAACGGCCCGCGCCGTTTCTGCCGAACGAAAATACCGGCGGCTTCGAGGAGAAAAAATATCTGGAGGCGCGCCGAGTGGAATATCTCGCAACGTTGCAGCGACTCGACGACACGCTGGTGAAGAATGCAGAGCGCTGGTTTGCGGAGAAGGGCATTGATCCCGCGAAGTGGAACGCCGCCGTCGCCCAGGCGCGGACGCAGGAGCGCGGCGCGGGCGGCAAGAAGCGGCGCGAGTTCGAGGGGGTGTTCAACACCGCGCGCGGCATCCTCACGAAACAGGGCGTGGCCGAGGACCAGTTTCCGCCCAAGCTCGTCGGCTTCACCCCGCAGGACTACGGCAACGAGCGCGTCGCGCGCAAGGGACTCGAACGCCTCAAGTGGGAGCTGGACCGCTACGAACCGTTCGCGCTCGCGGTTCACGGCGGTCGCACGCCGGACGTGAAATCGGTGAACGCGCCGATTCGCATGCCGGCCAACCGCATGAGCGAGGGCGAACTTGAACAGACTTGCATCCTCACGGGCGGCGACCCGTTTGCGACCGGGCAGAAGGTGAAACCCGGCGTGCTCAGTGTAATTGGCGGGGTGCAGAAAACGCCCATCCCCGACGCCATCGAAGGCCGCCGCAAGGCGTTTGCCGACTGGGTCGCGAGCGCGGAGAATCCACTTACGACACGCGCCATCGCAAATCGGATCTGGCTCTGGCATTTCGGCCAACCCATCGCGGGGAATCCGAACAACTTCGGCAGCACGGGTAAAAAACCCACGCATCCCGAACTGCTCGACTGGCTGGCGGCGACATTCGTCGAGCAGGGCTGGTCCTTCAAGGCGATGCACCGGCTCATCATGAGTTCCGAGGCGTATCGCCGCTCCGCCAATTTCCCCGACGGGAAAAATCTCGCGGAAAAAGATCCGAACGGCACGAGCTACGCGGTCTTCAAACCGCGCCGGCTCTCGGCGGAGGAACTGCGGGACTCGATGCTCGCCGCCACCGGCGAATTGAACCCGACACTCGGCGGCATTCCGAATCGTCCGGAGATCAATCTCGAAGCCGCGCTCCAACCGCGGCAGGTCATGGGCACGTTCGCCAACGCGTGGACGCCGAACCCGAAGCCGGAGCAGCGCCATCGCCGCTCCCTCTACGCGCTCCGGATTCGCGGACTGCCCGACCCGTTCCTCGAAGTGTTCAACAATCCCGCGCCGGATTTCTCGTGCGAGAATCGCTCCGCCTCGACCGTTACGCCGCAAGTGTTCAGCCTCTTCAACGGCCGGGCCAGCTATGACCGCGCACTCGCGCTCGCCCATCGCGCGATGAAGGAAACTAAGTCCGATGAAGCCGCGCTCACGCTTTGCTTCCAACTCGCCTACGGCCGCGCGCCGCGCGCGGATGAACTCGCGGCCTGCCTCACCCACTGGCGCGCGATGGAGTCGAAGCAGAATTCCACGAAGGTCGAACCACTCAAGCCGCCGCTCGAAGTGAAGCGCGAGGCCGTGGAGGAAAACACTGGCGAGAAATTCACGTTCAACGAGAAGCTCGAGGCCTACGCCGAGTTCGTCCCCGACCTCCAGCCCGTCTCCGTGGACGCCCGCACCCGCGCGCTGGCGGACGTGTGCCTCGTGCTCTTCAACACGAACGAGTTTGCGTATGTTTATTAAACCCTTCTTCCCCTGTGCCGGTGCCCGCGCGCTGCACGCGCCGACGCGCCGCGAGTTCATCTACAGTCTGGGCACGAGCCTGGGCAGCGTGGCGTTCACCGCGATGATGGCGCGCGATGCGAGCGCGGCGGAGAAGATCAGCCCGCTCGCACCGAAGGCCGGACATCTTCCCGCGAAGGCGAAGAGCTGCATCTTCCTGATGATGGAGGGCGGGCCGTCGCACATCGACACGTTTGACCCGAAGCCGGAGCTGGAGAAGCAGCACCTCAAGGAATTCGTGCGCGAGGGGAAGCAGAAGTCCGCGATGGAAAGCGGCAAGCGCTACTACGTGAAAAGCCCGTTCAAGTTCCGCAAGGCCGGTCAGAGCGGCGCGGACATGGCGGAGAACTGGGAGCACCTCGCAAAGGTCGCCGACGAGATCTGTTTCTGGCGCGGCTGCCAGGTGGACTCGGTGAATCATCCGACTGCGATGTATCAGATGAATTGCGGCAACCGCTTCGGCGGCGACCCGGGCCTCGGCGCGTGGGTGAACTACGGCCTCGGCTCGGTGAACCAGGATTTACCCGGCTTCATTGTGCTACCGGAGGTGTCGTATCCGCAGGGCGGCGCGGCGAATTGGAGCAATGGCTATCTCCCCGCGAGCTTTCAGGGCACGCCGCTGCGCGCGAAAGGCTCGCCCATTCTCGACCTCACGCCGCCCGCCGGCATCACGCCGGAACATCAGCGCGCCAATCTCGACCTGCTCGCCAAGCTCAACATCGCGCACGCGGCGCAGCATCCCGGCCACGACGAACTCGCCGCGCGCATGGACAATTACGAACTCGCCTTCCGCATGCAGATGCAAGTGCCGGAGACACTCGACCTCTCGAAGGAAGACGCGAAGACCAAGGAGAGCTACGGCATCGGCAAGGACGCGACGGATTCGTTCGGCCGCAAATGTCTCCTCGCGCGCAAGCTTGTCGAGAAAGGCGTGCGCTTCATCCAGCTCTACAACGGCACGTGGGACAGTCACGATTACATCGAACGCGCCCACGGCAATCTCGTCCGCGGCGTTGACCAACCCATCGCCGCGCTCATCGCCGACCTCAAACAGCGCGGCCTGCTCGACAGCACGCTCCTCGTGTGGTGCGGCGAGTTCGGCCGCACGCCCGACAACGGCGTGCGCGGCGGCACCGCCTACGGCCGCGACCACAACCCGAACGCGATGACCATCTGGCTCGCCGGCGGCGGTTGCAAAGCGGGCACCACGCTCGGCATGACCGACGACCTCGGCATGGCCGCCGTTGAAGGCAAAGCGCACGTCCGCGATTTCCATGTCACGCTGCTGCGCCTGCTCGGCCTCGATGACAACAAACTCACCTACTACCATGCCGGTCGGTTCAAGCAGCTCTCGCAATTTGGCGGCCAGGTCATCAAGGACCTCATCGCTTGAGGAGAGTGAATTTCCTCCCGGTTGCTTCACGTCTCTTTCCACCATCATGAGAATCGTCATCATCCTGTTTGCGTTGCTGTCCCTCCACGCCGCCATTCATTCCGCCGAGTGGCCGCAGTGGCGCGGGCCGGATGGCCAGGGTCACGCCAAAGCTGCCGGGCTTCCGGCAAATTTCAGCGAGTCGCAGAATGTCGCGTGGAAGACGGAAATCCCCGGGCGCGGCTGGTCGTCGCCGGTGATTGATGGCCGCCAAGTCTGGCTGACCACCGCCGTCGAAACCGAGGCGAAGCCCGAAGACGCGCAGCGCCGGCTCAAGACGAACACCGGCGACCAGCCGCTGACGCTTTTGGAAAAGGTTGAGTTGCGCGCGGTGTGCGTGGATCGCGACAGCGGGAAACTGCTCCACAACATTTTGCTGCTCACCGCGCGCGAGCCGCAGTGGGTTCACCGGCTCAACAGTTACGCTTCGCCCACGCCGGTGCTCGACGGCGGAAAACTCTACGCCCACTTCGGCGCGCTTGGCACCGCCTGCCTCGACACGCGCACCGGCAAAGTGTTGTGGATGAGCACGAGCGTCGTGGTGATGCACGAGAATGGCCCCGGCAGCTCACCGATCCTCTGGCAGGACAAGCTCATCTTCCACATGGACGGCAGCGACCGGCAGTTCATCGCCGCGCTCGACACGCGCACGGGCAAGCCTGCGTGGCGAACCGAGCGCAGCGGCGAAATGAATCCGCGCGGACAGCAGCGCAAATGCTACGGCACGCCGCTCGTGCTGGAGGTGAACGGCAAGCCACAGGTTATTTCGCCCGCCGCCGACTGGGTCTACGGCTACGAACCCGCGACGGGCAGGGAGCTGTGGAAAATTCCCTACGGCCAGCTCGGCTTTTCGATCACGCCGCGGCCCGTCGCCGGGCACGGGATGATTTTCATGAGCACCGGCTTCGGCAAAAAGCAGATGCTTGCCATCAAATACGCCGGCCTGCCCGCTCCCGAAATCGCGTGGCGCTACACCAAGGGCATCCCAACCCTGCCCTCGCCGCTGCTCACCGGCAGCGAACTGATCTTCGTGGACGACGGCGGATTTGTGACGTGCCTCGACGCGCTCACCGGCAGGGAACATTACCGCGAACGCCTCGCCGGCAACTTCAGCTCCTCGCCCATTCTCGCCGACGGGAAAATCTACATCGGCAACCGCGAGGGCGCGGTCTTCGTGTTCGCGCCGGGCCGGGAGTTCAAGCTGCTCGCCAAGAACCAGCTCGACTCCGGTGTGATGGCGACTCCGGCGGCGGTGGATCGCGCGCTGTTCATCCGCACGGAAAAGGGATTGTTTCGCCTGGAGAACAAAAGCAGCGCGACGGCGGCGAATTGAAGGCCCACCCGCGCCGGGTGCGGCCCAAAAGTCACGCCGCCTTCGCCGCCGGCTTTTCCAGCAGCGCGGCAATCATGCTCTCGAAGATGAACCGTCCGTCCGCGCTGCCGAGGATTTCCTCGCTGGCGCGGTCGGGATGCGGCATGAGACCGGCCACGTTGCGGCGCTCGTTGCAGAGGCCGGCGATGTTCAGCAGCGAGCCGTTCGGATTCGAGGTTTCGGTCAACTCGCCTTTTGCATCGCAGTATTGCCAGAGGATTTGATGGTTCGACTTCAGCCCGGCGAGCGTGGCTTCGTCGGCGAAGTAGCAGCCCTCACCGTGCGCGATGGGGATTTTCAGCAGCTTGTCGCGCGGAATTTTGCACGTGAACGGCGAGTCGAAGCTCGCGGTCTTGAGGAACACCTGCTCGCAGTGAAACTGGAGATCGCGGTTGCGGATGAGCGCGCCGGGCAGCAGCCCCGCCTCGCAGAGAATCTGGAAGCCGTTGCAGATGCCGAGCACCAGCCCGCCGTGGTCGGCGAACTGCTTCACCGCCTGCATCACCGGGCTGAAGCGCGCGATGGCCCCGCAGCGCAAATAATCTCCGTAGCTGAAGCCGCCGGGCACGATGACGGCGTCGGCGGCACCGAGCGAAGTCTCCTTGTGCCAGACGAGGCCGCTGGTGTGGCCGAGCACGCGCACGGCGTGGACGCAATCCTGGTCGCAGTTGCTGGCGGGAAATTGGAGGACGACGAAGTGCATTTCAAATTTTTGATTTACGATTTACGATTTACGCGCGAATCCGCAAGAGCCTCGTCAATCGCATATCGCATATCGCAAATTCACTCACTCGATTTCCAGCCGGTAATCCTCGATCACCGGGTTGCTCAAAAACTTGTGTGCCGCCTCATTGAGCGCGGCGTGCGCGGCGGCCTTGTCCGTGCCGGGCGCGAGGTCAATTTCCAGATACTTGCCCACGTGGACGCCGGTCACGCCGGTGTAGCCCATGTGCGCGAGCGCGCTCTGCACCGTCTTGCCCTGCGGATCGAGCACGGCCTTTTTCGGAGTGATGATGATCTTTGCTTTCATGTCGGGGCGGGTGTCCCGCCAAAGTCCGGCGATGTTGGGGAAAGCAGGCCGGGCGCGCGAGCAGTTTTTTTTTGAGCTTTCCTCCACCCTTTCGAGAAATGAAATTCAACCGCCTCATGAACTAGCCGCCAACCCGAGGATTGGAGGCCGCTTTGCGTGCCGATCAGTCCCCTCGCCCCGGCCCTTCCCTTCCGAGGAGGAAGGGAAGGGCCGGCGGATTTCACCGAAAACAGCGGGAAACCGGAAATCACCGGCGCATTTTTCGGTTGCCGCCAGTTGCCGCGGCGCGGCACGCTCGATCCCGTTGCCATGATGAATATGCCGCGCCACGCGCCAGTCCGCTTTGTTGGTTCCATGCTGCGTCGCACTAACACATAAAGTCAGCCGTTTTTCTCCCATGCACTCCCCTATTGATCCCAATCCTTCGCGCCGTGAATTTTTGAAAGCTTCGTCCACTCTCGCTGCCGGCGGCGCGCTGGCGTCGGGCCTCGGATTTCCGTCCGTCGCGCTCGGCGCGGCGACGGGCGACAAGTTGAAGATCGGCTTCGTCGGCTGCGGCGGGCGCGGCACGGGCGCGGCCAGGCAGGCGTTGAGCGCCGACAGCAACGTCGAGCTTTACGCGATGGCCGACGTGCTGCCGGAAAAAATCGAGAAGAGCCTCGAAGCGCTGAAAACCCAGGCCGAACCGCAGAAGTTCAACATCCCGCCGGAGCGGCGCTTCGTCGGGCTGGACGCGTATCAGAAGGTGATCAATTCCGGCGTGGACGTGGTCATCCTCACCACGCCGCCGGGATTTCGCCCGATGCAGTTCAAGGCGGCGGTCGAGGCGGGCAAGCATATCTTCCTCGAAAAGCCGATGGCCACCGATGCGCCGGGCCTGCGCTCGGTGATGGCGAGCGTCCAGAAGGCGAAGGAGAAGAAGCTCGCGGTTGTCGCGGGATTCTGCCTGCGCTATGACGCGCCGCGCCGCGCGTTCTTCCGCCAGATTCACGACGGGGCCATCGGCGAGATCAAGGCGCTCTATCACAGCTACCTCACCGGCCCGGTGAAGCCGATGCCGCCCGCCAGCGAGCGGCCCGCTGGCATGAGCGACATCGAGTGGCAGGTTCGCAACTGGTATAACTTCACCTGGACCTGCGGCGACGGCCTCGTCGAGCAGGCCGTTCACAGCGTGGACAAGATGGCGTGGGCGATGAAGGACGTGATGCCCGCCCGCTGCACCGCCGTCGGCGGGCGCATGGCCCCGAACAACGAGGGCAACATCTACGATCACATCGAGGTGAACTACGAGTGGGAAAACGGCGTGCGCGGTTTCCTCGCGCAGCGGCAGGTCACCGGCTGTTTTGGCGAGAACAAGGATCTCATCATGGGCACCAAGGGCAACGCCCACATCGGGCGGCGCGGCAAGGCCGCGACCGTGGAGATTACGGGTGAGAAAAATTGGAGCTACTCCGGCCCCACGCCCGACATGTATCAGGTCGAGCACGACGAGTTCTTCGCTAGCATCCGCCGCGGCAAGCCGATCAACAACGGCGACCGTATGTGCACCAGCACGATGATGGCGATCATGGGCCGCATGGCCGCCTACTCGGGGCTGGAAATCACGTGGGACATGGCGCTCAACTCGCAGGAGCGCCTCGTGCCGGAGCATCTTGATTGGAATGGCAAACACGAAGTGCCGCCCATCGCCATGCCGGGGAAGAAGAAGTTTGTTTAGAGCGTGTTTTCAAAATGGCATTGGCGTGGTGACCCGCTCGGTAGCGCAGGATGCCATCCTGCGCTACGCCGCTGGCGTCGGTCATTTTGAAAACCCGCCCGCAGGCGGTTCTCGCAAGATTTATTGCGGTGCAGGGATGCGGGCGTTGAAGCGGACTGAAGCTCGCGCGCCGGAGCGCGGCGTTCACGCTGCTTCTGCGCCTGATGCAGTTCGGGGTGATTTGGCAAAAGCCACCAGTCACAAAAATGAAACACAACGCTGCCAAACCCGGTTCGCGCCGGTGGTTTCTGAAAACATCCGCCGCCGCGCTGTGTGGCGGGGCGGTCGTTTCCCGAGTCGGTTTTCCGCAGGCGGTTCGCGCCGCGCCGGGCAGGCTGGTTTCGCTTTCGCACAATCCCGGCACCGGCGCTTACGACTTCGAGACCGCGCAGATGTCGGGGAGCATCCAGCCGGAAGGCCCGTATCATGGCGTGACGCACCTCGTGGACAAGCGCATCGGGCGCGAACTGACGGACAAGCGTTACTCCGCGCTCAATCTCTTCCGCCTCTTTTCCGTCAACCTCGGCATGGGCACGCCGCGTTCGATGGAACGCAAGGTCAAGGCGACGGACACCGCCGTGGAAATTACCTGGCCCGCGACCGAAGCGCACCAGGGCGAAATCACCGCGCGCTACGAGGTGCGCGATCCGGACGCGATTGACCTGACAATGACGCTGCGTGTGCGCGGCACTTACGCGGGCTACGAACTGCTGCTGCCGAGCTATTTCGACAAGACCCTGATTCCGCACGTCTATCTGAAGCGCCGGGCCGTCAGCACCAAGCCGACTGACGTGGATCTGGTCGTGCCGATGTTCAACGAAGTTTTTCGCGGCTGCGGGCTGGTCTTCCCACGCGACGCGCACGCGGCGAGGCGGCCCTTCGACGGGCGCTGGGAGCGCAGCGAATACAAGATGCCGACCGCGCCGTTTCTGCCGGTGCGGCACTACGCGCACCCACTGGCGTTCATGACCGACGCGGAGAAGAAGCTGGCCGTCGTGCTGATGATGCGCCGCGAGAGATGCTCGGCGATCAGCGCGCGTTATTTCTCCGAGCGCGACGAGGAGCGCGCGACCAGCTACAGCGCGTTTGATTTTCTCGTGTTCGGCGACGACCTGCTGCCCGGCGACACGCGCACCGCCAAAATCCGCCTCGCGCTGACGCCGCTGGACGCCGAGATGTCGCAGCCGCTGAAGCTGCATCAGAAGTTTCTCGATGAACGAGACGGCGTATGAAGAAGAAACTCGAAATCCGAATGACGAAATCCGAAGGAAACCCGAAATCCGAAACACGAACCAGCGACGCTCCACCGTCCGAACAGACTCGGACTTCGAGCTTCGAGCTTCCTTCGGATTTCGGATTTCGAGCTTCGGACTTTGGGGCGAACAATCCCGCCTCCCGCCGCGAGTTCCTGAAAACCTCCACGACCACGGCGCTCGGCGGCGCGCTGGTTTCCGAAATCAGTTTCCCGGCCGTCACCTCCGCCGCGCCGAACAGCGACAAGTTGCGCATCGGACTCGTCGGCTGCGGCGGGCGCGGCACGGGCGCGGTGGCGCAGGCCTTCAATGCCGACAGCAACTGTGAACTCACGGCGCTGGGCGACGTGTTCGAGGAAAGTCTGCAAAAGAGCCTGCAAATTCTCCGCACCCAGTCGCCGGACAAGGTCAAGGTGACGCCCGACCGTTGTTTCCTCGGCTTCGACGCGTATCAGAAAGTCATCGCCAGCGGTGTGGACGTGGTGTTCCTGACCACGCCGCCGGGATTCCGTCCGGTTCATCTCAAGGCCGCCATCGAGGCCGGCAAGCACGCCTTCATCGAAATCACCGCCGGCGTGGACGCGCCCGGCGTCCGCTCGGTGCTGGCGTCGGCGGAACTGGCGCGGAAGAAAAATCTCGGCATCCTGTCGGGCTTCTGCTGGCGCTACAACCGTCACGCGCGCGCCGCCTTGGAGCAGATTCGCCAAGGCGTCATCGGAGACGTTCGTTCCGTTTACGCGACCTACTACCGCGGCGACCTCACCAGCAAATATCATGGCGAACGCCTGCCGGGGATGACCGACCTGCAATGGATGATTCGCAACTGGCACAACTACACCTGGCTTTCCGGCGACGTGATTGTCCTGCTCTCGGGCGGGCACAGCGTGGACAAGATGTCGTGGTGGCTGGGCGATGTCATGCCGGCCAAGGCCGTCGCGCTCGGCAGCCGCGTGTATCCGGCGGAGGGCAACACGTTCGACAACGCCTTCGTGGTTTATGAATACGCCAGCGGCATTCGCGGCTTCCTCGGCTGTCGCGGGCAGGCGCGTTGTCACGACGACAACTCGGATTACATCACCGGCGCCAAGGGCGTCTGCACGGTCAACGCGCGGGGCGCGGTGATCCAGGGCGACACGAACTGGCGCTACACCGGGCCGATGACCGCCATGCACCAGAACGAGCAGGACGAATTCTTCGCCTCGATCCGCGCCGGCAGGCCCATCAACGACGGCAAGCGCATGGCGCACACGACGCTGATGGCCATCATGGGCCGCATGGCCGCCTACACGGGGCAGGAAATCACCTGGGAACAGGCGCTCAATTCGCAGGAGAAACTCGTGCCGGACGAGCTGAACTGGGACACAAAAGTCGAAATGCCGCCGCTGGCCTTGCCGGGGAAGACGAAGTTTGTGTGAGGATTCGCTTGGGCGGCGGCTCGACCGCGAGGACGGACTGCGGACAACGTCTCGAGGATCAACAGTTAGCGAACCAACCGCTTCCGAAGCGGAGCAATGACGCGAAAAGCTGGAATCCGACACTGCCTTGCTAATCAGGCAGTTGCGTGTCCAGCTCTTCAGGAGGCCGACTTTCGATGCCAGGTCTCATTCTCGGTGTAGGTGTAAGTGTAGCTGACCTCATTCTTGGCGACTGCTTGCAATCGTGCTCTCAAAAAACGACCTGTAGAATTCCAATGGGTGGCGAAGGACAAAACGTCGCCGTCCCACTTGACCTCGAACACGTCTGCAACCTCCTCATCGTATCGGTCAATGGCACGCACTCTGAAACTTGTGCCGTGCGAGGTGACGATATACTCGATCTCACTCCCATACTCAGTGCCACTGACCCAACTGCCGACGAGCGGATGCTTCTTCGTGCTCTCCTTTTTGTGGCGGGGCTTTGGCATGGCGTGCGTGTCGGCCTAACTATGAACATACGACGCGGCGTGCACGGGAGCATGCACGGTTGATTTTTGCACCGGCGCGGGTTTTCATGGGGTTATGAAAACAGACCTGCGAATTTCTGGGAAGGATTTTCCCCGCAACCAAACGCTCAAGGCAGCCATGAATACACGTGCTTCACTCTCCCGCCGCCATTTCCTCGAAACCGCCGCGCTCGGCGTGCTCACGCTAGCCGCGCCGCTCTCCGCCGCCGCGCCCGGCGGCAAGCGCGCCCTCAAGAAGGGCTACATGCTCTCCGCGTTCCCGGCGGGCGGGCGCGATTTGCCGACGCTGGAGAAATTCCAGATGATCAAGGCCGCCGGGTTCGCGGGTGTCGAGCCGCGCGGGCTGATGGATCAGGAGGAGGTGCTGCGCGCCCGCGACGCCACGGGGTTGGAGATTCCCTCGGTCGTCATCGGCGCGCAGACGCGCCCGCTCAACAGCCCCGCGCCGAGCGTCCGCGCGCAGGCCCTCGAGGCGCTGCGGCAGGCGTTGCGCGACGCCAATCGTTACGGCGCGCGCGCGGTGCTCGCCATCGCGGGCGGTGTGGATGAGAAGACGAGTTACGCCGAGAACTGGGATCGCACGCAGGCGGCGTTCCGCGAGGCGCTGCCGCTGGCGGGCGAGCTGGGCGTGAAGATTGCCATCGAGAACGTCTGGAACAATTTCCTGTTAAGCCCGATTGAGTTCGCGAAATACATTGATGACTTCAACTCGCCGTGGGTGGCCGCGCACTACGACATCGGCAACATGATGTATGTGGGCTGGCCGGAGCACTGGGTGCGCGTGCTCGGCAAACGCATCGCCACGCTGCACATCAAGGAATACAGCCGCAAGAAGCACGAGAACGAGGGCAAGCGCGCGGGTTTCCAGGTGGACTACCTCGAAGGCGACAACAACTGGCCGGCCATCATGCGCGCGCTCGACGACGTCGGCTACGTCGGCTGGGGCATCGCCGAGCCGGCGTATCGCCCGCCGGGCATCGGGCCGGCGGAGCGGTTGAAGCAGGTTTCCGAGAAGCTGGGGAAGATTTTTGCGATGTAAGCGAAGGCGTTGGGGGATAATCTCCCCCTTAACCTCAAGACTGCGCCTGCACGTCCAGCACTTCGCCTGGCTCGCAGGTGGCGGCGACTTCAAACGGGCGGCAGCACACTTCGCAATCCGTCACAAAGCGCTGCTCGGCGATGCTCGTGTCGAGCGCCAGCGTGGATTCCTGCCCGCAGAAAGGGCAAAGGACGACAGCGTCGGCGAGCATGGCGGCCTACGTGATGTGCGCGCCCTGCGTCTCGACATAGACGGCGTAGATGCTCGTGCTCGCGGCCATGAAGAGGCGGTTGCGCTTGCGCCCGCCGAAGCAGAGGTTGGCGCAGATTTCCGGCAGCAGAATCATCCCGATGCGCTGGCCTTCGGGCGTGAAGCAATGCACGCCGTCGAAGCCGTCGCCCGACCAGCCGGCGGCGGACCACACGTTGCCATCCACGTCGCAGCGGATGCCGTCGGAGCCGCCGGTGCCGCCGATGGTGCGCCTGCCGTCGCGCGTTTCGATTTCCCGTTTCGGGAACGGCATGGCCGTGAACTGCCGTCCGTCTTTGAGCTTCGTTCCGCTCACGTCCCAGACCTTGATGTTCTTTGGCGCGCCGGTGTCGGCGACGTAAAGTTTTTTGTAGTCCGGCGAAAAGCACAGCCCGTTGGGTTTCGTGATGTCGTCGGTGACGAGTTCGGTTTCGCCGGACTTGGGATCAATGCGATACACCGCCTCCTTCAATTCCAGCGGCCCTTTGTTGCCCTCGTAGTTCATCATGCTGCCGTAGCCGGGGTCGGTGAACCAGATGCCGCCGTCGGGATGCACCACCACGTCATTTGGCGCGTTGAAGCGTTTGCCGTTGAACTTGTCCGCCAGCACCGTGACCGCACCGCTGGGCTCGTAGCGGACCACGCGGCGGTTGCCGTGCTCGCAGGAAAGCTGGCGGCCCTCGAAGTCGAAGGTGTTGCCGTTGCTGTTGCCGGCGGGGTGGCGGAAGATCGAGGTGCGCGCGTCGTCCTCGATCCAGCGGAGCTGCACGTCGTTCGGGATGTCGCTCCACGCGACGTAGCGGCCCACGCCGTTCCACACGATGCCCTCGGCCCAGAGCATTCCGGGATTGTGATAAAGGCGCTGGATGGGCGTATTGCCGAGCTTGTATTTGTCGAACTTCGGGTCGAGCGAAAGGATGTCGGGGTCGGGATAGCGCGCCGGGTTCACGCCCGTCCAGTCGCGCGCGGCGGCGAGCGCCGGGGCGAGGGCCGCGCCGGCGGCGGCGGTGGAAAGAGTCGTGAGGAAGTGGCGGCGGTTCAAGTCGGGTGCATTCATGGTGGAAAGATTGTGTTCGCGCAAAAGTGTCGGCGGCGCGCGGTTCTGACAAGGAAAAGTCTCGCCCGCAACTCTTCGCGCAACACCTTTGCGCTTGGAAGCGCGGCGGAAACGCCGGCATAATCCGCGCCCATGCGGCCTGTCGTCTCCCTCCTGATTTACTTCGCCGCAATCTTTGCCGGCGGCGCGCTGCTCGCGCCGTGGCTCTACTGGCTGGCGCAGTGGCTGGCCGCGCATTTCCCGGCGCTGGAACCGCTGGCGGGCGCGCCGTTCCATCGCTTCGTGAGCCGCGCGTTGCTGGGTGTGGCCGTGCTTGGCCTGTGGCCGCTGGGCCGCCGCCTCGGCCTGCGCGCCTGGGGCGAGGTCGGGCTGGTGAGTGTTCGCGGGCAGGGGCGGCGGTTCCTCGGCGGCTTTGCGGCGGGGCTGGTTTCGCTGGCGGTCGTGATCGGGCTGGGCGTGCTCGTCGGGGCGCGGCCATTGACCGAAAACTTCGATGCAAACTATTTCCTCAAGCACGCGCTCAATGCCGGCGGCTCGGCGCTGGTGGTGGCGGCGGTCGAGGAAGTGGTGTTTCGCGGCGTGCTCTTCGGCGCGCTGCAACGCGCCTGCCGCTGGCCCGTGGCCGCGCTGGTGTCGGGGGCCATCTACGCACTGGTGCATTTTTTCAGCCGCCCCGCTTCGCCAGCGGTGGTGGAGTGGGATTCGGGCTTCGGCGTGCTCGCGCAAATGTTCGCCGGGCTGGGCGCGGAGCACGCGCTGCTGCCGGGGGCATTGAACCTGACGCTGGCGGGCGTGATTCTCGCGGCGGCGTTCCGGCGCACGGGCAATTTGTATTTCTCCTTCGGCCTGCACGCGGGCTGGATTTTCTGGCTCAAGACGGGAAAGTTGTGGACGGCGAACGCCAGCGGCTCGGCGGTGTGGTTCTGGGGCGGTTCACAACTCGTGGACGGCTGGCTGGCGGTGATTGTGCTGGCCGCAACCGCCGGGGTCGTCTACAAAATCACGGCATCAACCCAACACCCGGCAGATGCACGCTCTCGCACCAACGCCCCTGAAAAGCCTGAAAAGCTGGCTTGATGCCGCCGCCGGATTTTTCTACCCTCCGTGCTGCCAAATCTGCCGCGCCGCCCGCGCGGAACCGGGCGAGGGATTCGTCTGCCCGGACTGCCGCCGGGGCGTGAAGCGGCTGGAGCCGCCGTGGTGCGAGCGCTGCGGGCTGCCGTTCGAGGGTGACTTGACGGCGGCGTTCGAGTGCAGCAACTGCCGCGAGATGGAACTGCATTTTCAATGGGCGCGCGCCGCCGTGGCCGCGGACGGAACCGTGCTGGACGTGATTCATCGTTACAAATATCAGCGGGAACTGTGGTTCGAGCCGTTTCTGGCGGGCTTGCTCGCCGAGCGGGCCGAGTCGCTGCTACGCGACGCGCCGTGCGACGTGATTGTCCCCGTGCCGCTGCATCCGCTCAAAAAACGTGAGCGCGAGTTCAACCAGGCCGAGCGCCTGGCTGCCTGCCTCGGACGCGCGGTAAAGATTCCCGTGGACACCCGCCTCCTTGAAAGGGTCGAATACACCCGCACGCAGACCCGGCTTGACCGTCCGGCGCGCGCGGCCAACGTGCGCCGCGCCTTCGCCCTGCGCCCCGGAGCAAGCCTGCGCGGCGGGCGCGTGCTGGTGGTGGACGACGTGATGACGACCGGCGCGACGACGAGCGCGTGCGCGAAAGTGCTCCGCGACGCCGGCGCGGACGAAGTGGTGGTGCTGACCGCCGCGCGCGGGCTGCGCGGACTGTGATTTTGCGTGAAGCCTGAAACAACATTGCAACCCAACCTACTGCCCGCCCGGCGCGGCGCGGCTTCCGCCCAGCTCTGATTCCCATGGCCACGACCTCCTTCACCAAAAAAACGCTCGGCCTTGAAACGGTGGAACCCGCCGTCACGCCGCCGCCCACCGCCGCCGAAACCACCTTCATCAAGAAGCCGAAGCTCGGCGCGGGCAAATCCAAGAAGCGTGACATCCCCGAGGGGCTGTGGACGAAGTGCCCGAAGTGCGCCTCGATGGTCTACGACAAGGAACTCGACGAGAATTCCAAGGTCTGCCCCAAGTGCGCGCACCACTTTCCCATCGGCGCGCGCGAGCGCATCCACGCGCTGGTCGAGACCTGCACGTTCGAGGAGATGGACGCGGACATGACGAGCGTGGACGTGCTCAAGTTCACCGGCGCGGCCTCCTACAACGACAAGCTCGCGACCAACGTGAAAAAGACCGGCCTCAACGACGCCGTCATCACCGGCCTCGGCAAAATCGGCCCGCAGCGCGTCGCGCTCGGCGTGATGGATTTCAGCTTTCTCGGCGGCTCGATGGGTTCGGTCGTCGGCGAGAAGCTCACGCGGCTCATCGAGGCCGGCACGGACAAGGGGCTGCCCGTCATCATCATCTCCACCAGCGGCGGTGCGCGGATGTATGAGGGAATGTTGAGCCTCATGCAGATGGCCAAGACCTGCGGCGCGCTCGCGTATCACGCTCGCGCCCGGCTGCCCTTCATCAGCGTGCTCACCCATCCGACGATGGCGGGCGTGATGGCCAGCTTTGCCAGCGTGGGCGACCTCATCGTGGCCGAGCCGGGCGCGATGATTGGCTTCGCGGGCGCGCGGGTCATCAAGGACACCACGCAGTCCGAGCTGCCGCCGGGCTTCCAGACGGCGGAATTCCTCCTCGACCGCGGCCTCATTGACGCCATCGTCCCGCGCCGCGAAATGAAAGAGAAGCTCTCTTCCTTCATCGCCCACATGATGGAGGGCCAGCAGAAAATCCGCGCGCTGGGTTGATTTCTCCCCGTGCTTCTGGCATCCCAAACGCCGTGAGCCAGACCGTCCCCAGCGTGCTGGTGCTGATTCCCGCCTACAACGAGGAAGAACGCATCGAGCCGGTGCTTCGCGAATACGCGGAGCATTTCCGCGCCCACTACCCCGGCAAATTCCAGCTCGTCGTCGTCCTCAACGGCTGCAAGGACAACACCCTCGGCGTCGTCGGGCGCGTCGCGGCGGAGTTTCCGGAAATCAGCGCGGACAATTTTCCCGCGCCCATCGGCAAGGGCGGCGCGCTCATCGAGGGCCTGCGCCTCGCGCCCCGCGCCGACCTCATCGGCTACGTGGACGCCGACGGCGCGACGCCGCCGCACTCCTTCCTTGAACTGATGAAGCTTTGCGACCGCGCGGACTGCGTGATCGGCTCGCGCTGGCTGCCGGGCGCGGTGCTGCACCAGAGCCAGCCGCTGTTCCGGCGCTTCACCAGCCGGTGCTTTCACCTGATTGTGGAAGTGCTTTTCTGGATGCACATCAAGGACACGCAATGCCCCGCCAAGGTGATGCACCGGGCGGCGGCGGAAAAAATTCACGACCACCTGCTCGTCGCCGACCTCGCGTTCGACGTGAACCTCCTCGTCTCGCTCAAGCGCGCGGGCTACCGCGTCCTCGAAGTGCCGGTCGAGTGGACGGACAAGGCCGGCTCGAAGGTGTCGGCCTCGCTCTTCCGCTCGTCGCTGGTGATGTTTCTGTCCGTCGTGCGGCTGCGGCTGTTTTACTCGCCGTTTTACCGCTGGCTGAACCCGCTGCGCCCGCTGGAGACGTGGATTTACGGAAAACTGCGCGCGCCTGCGCCGCGCGCGCCGTCCGGGAAAAAGCCGTCGCGCGCGATTAGCAGATAGCTGAAAAACCATGCCTGATGTCCCGCTCGCGTCGCTGATCTACGCGCCGCCCTCCATCGTCGCGCCGCTCGCGCTCGCGGAAATGTTCCCGCGCCCGCAGCCGCTGGCGGTGGAACTCGGCAGTGGCGACGGCTCGTTCCTCGTCCAATACGCCAGCCTGCATCCCGAAAACAACTTCATCGGCGTCGAGCGGCTGCTGGGGCGGCTGCGGAAAATTGACCGCAAAGGCCGGCGGCTGGGGCTGACGAACCTGCGCGTCGTCCGCGTCGAGGCGGCGTATTTCCTCGAATACCTCCTGCCGCCGGAGTGCGCCGCCGCGCTGCACGTTTATTTTCCCGACCCGTGGCCGAAGCGGCGGCATCATAAGAACCGGCTCATCAACGAGCGCTTCCCCGAACTGGCGCGGCGCGTCCTGACGCCCGGCGGAATTGTTTTCCTGCGGACGGACGACGCGAACTACTTCGCGCAGATGAACCGGGTTTTTCAGGCGCGAACAGATTTTCGCGCCGTGGAAACACCGGCGGAATTGAGTGTGGTGACGACGGATTTCGAGCGCGACTTCAACGTGCGCGGGGTGCCGACGCTGCGGGCGGCGTATCAGCGGAGTTGAAGTTCAGACATCAATCACCGGGCCGCCGCCGGGGCGGTCAGGGGGCGGCGGAGTGCGGCCCACCCGGACACGCACACGGCTGCTGCCAAGCAGGAAATTCACCGTGAGGGAGACGAGACTGATCACCAGCGATCCCTTGAACGCGATCCAGAAGGTCTCGACGACGAAGTTCTCGCCCATCAGCCAGCCGACGAGGTAGAGCAGCGTGGCGTTGATGACGAGCGTGAACAACCCAAAGGTGACGATGAGGATGGGCAGCGAGAGCAGCAGCAGCAGCGGGCGCAGCAGCGCGTTCATCACGCCGAGCAGCAGCGATGCGACAAAGAGGTCGTAGGCCTTCACCCAGTGGATGCCGTCCACCACGCGCGTCGCCACCAGCACGGCGAGCGTGGTGATGATCCAGCGTTGCAGGAAGGGGACGACGCCCCCGGTGAGGAGCGAGCGTGGTTGCGGTTGTGGTTCCATACGACGGCGCGGGAACCAGTGTTCCGGCGCGCGGTGAACATGGGGCAGAGTGCGGATGAAAACAAGTGCGGAGACGCCGGGAGGCAAGGCAAAAGGAAAAAGGTGAAAGGAAAAACGACAGTGGGATCAGGGTTCTCGCTTTCGCTTTTTCCTTTTAGCTTTTGCCTTGCGCGCCGCGCCGCCGTAGCTTCGCCGCGTCTCCGGCCCCGCGCTGGATGGCGAGAATGAAGAACATCGTCTATTTCGACTTGGAAACGCAGAAGTCCGCCGACGAGGTGGGCGGCTGGGGCCGCATCCGCGACATGAGGATGAGCGTGGGCGTGACCTACAGCACGGCGCGCGGCGATTACCGGGTCTATGGCGAGCCGCAGGTCAACGAACTTGTCCAAGAGCTACAGCGCGCGGACTTGGTGGTGGGCTTCAACATCCTGCGCTTCGACTACGAGGTGCTTCAGGGGCACAATGAGTTCTTCGACCCGCAGCAGATTCCCACGCTCGACATGCTCATCGAGGTGATGAAGGCGCTGCCGCACCGGCTCTCGCTCGACTCCATCGCGCAAGGCTCGCTCGGCGTGGAGAAAACCGCCGAAGGGATGCAGGCGATTTACTGGTATCGCGAGGGCAAGCTGCTGGAGATCGCGGAATACTGCTGTTACGATGTGAAGATCACCAAGCTTGTCCACGAATACGGGCGGGCGAACAAGCAGCTCTATTACTCGAACCGCACGGGGCAGAAGCTCTCCGTGCCGGTGGCGTGGTGAGCGGGAGAGATTCCATGAGCCGCCAAGGTTCATGAAGTGCGCCTACGAAGCCGGTGTAGGTTGGTGGCGGTAAGCGGGAGTGGGACAGGCGTCCCGCCTGTCCAGTGGGGCGTCCTCAATTCGGATGGCCGCAAGTGCCTTGGAGCATCCTTGCGGGCAGGCAAGATGCCTGTCCCACTACGCGGATTACTTCCGCGTGGTCGCGCGGCGGAGCTTGTTCGAGAGGTCGCTCGCGACGTTTTTCATCACCACCATGCCCAGGTGCGGCTCGCGCTGCACCAGCTCGTTGAAGGCCGAGCGCTGCACGACGAGGAGGATGGTCGCCTGGTTCGCGATGGCGAAGGCGCTGCGCGCCGCGCCGTCGAGGAAGGCCAGCTCGCCGAAAATCTGCCCGTTGCCGACGGACGCGATGGCGGTGCCGCCGTCTTCGAGGCAGATGTCAATCTGCCCGCGCATGACGATGAAGGCCTCGTTGCCGGAGTCGCCCTTGCTGAAGACTTTCTCCTTCGGGCGGAAAAGTTTCTGGACGAAGAGGCGCGCAATTTTACGGAGTTCACCGTCGCCCAGGCCCTCGAAGATCGGCAGGGCGCGCAGGAGGTTGATGACCGCCACGCCCATCTTCTGATCCTGCAAACTCAATTCGACGATGTCCAGCACGCGCTTCGCCGCCGCCGTAACCGTGGCGGCCTCCGGCGCGTAGCTCAAGTTGAACTTCACCATCTTCACCACGTCCGTGTAGCCGCCGTCCTTGGAGTAAAACGCGGGCAGATACGCCACCGCCACGAAGCCGAGCTGCTCGGCGCTCTTGATGAGGCGCGGCGCGGTGGTGAGGATGTCCAGCTCGACATAGACGGCGTTGAGCTGCGACTGGGCGAGCTTGACGACGTGGTGCAGCGCCGCGCCGAGGGAAAGATCATCCGTGCAGAAGGAGTTGATGACGCGCACGCAGCGGTCCATCTCGTCCAGCAGGAAGGCCAGGCCGGCGACGACCTTGCCGTCGCGCTGGGCGATCACGGCCTTGAGCGGCGAGGGCACCGTGATGCGCATGTATCCGTGGCCCATGTTGAAACTGCCGGAGATTTCCTTGGGCGGATTGGCGGCCTCGGCCTCGCGCTGCTTGGCGAGGAACTCCGGCATCAGCGTGTCCTGGAAGGCCAGTTCCGACTGGAGCGGATAGCCCGTGACGCCGTCGCGGACGGTCTTGGGCGGGCGCACCTGCAACTGATCCAGCACGACGGTCGCCAGCTCGCTGATCTGCGGCAGCGACTCGGACACCGGCAGGCGCGTGGTCATCTTGCTCTGCGCGGCCTTGACGTAGAAGAGCACGCCTTCGCGCGCGCGATGCATATGCTTGAGCGGCTGGAAGCCCACGCACGCGTAGCCTTGCTTCTCGAAAAGGACTTGCTGCGGATTGTCGGCGGCCAGCACGCGCGCCACGATCATCTGCTGCTTCTGCGCGCTGGTTTCATCGAGCTTCTTGAGCAGCGCCTCGGCGGAGCCGTCCGTGGCGGCCTCGGCGCGGAAAAGCTGCCGGCCCAGGTTCATCACGTGGCCGCCCTTGTCGTCCGCGCCGCCGGCCAGGATGGTGACGCTGGCCGTGAGCTTGCCGCCGTTCTCGGCCACCCAGGTCTCGTGGCCGGAGGCCGGGTTCAACTGGTTGGTGATCCACGCCGCGTCATAGACCTGCTTGGCGGGATGGTCGTCTCCGAGGACGGCCTTGACGAGTTCAAGCCACTTGGTGGCGTCGGCGGCGCTGGCCTGGCGAATTGTTGCACCCATGAAATTTGATTTTATCGGCGGCGAACCGCCATCCGAGTTGGTGCCCACGGCAGGACTTGAACCTGCACGATGTTACTCACTAGAACCTGAATCTAGCGCGTCTGCCAATTCCGCCACGTGGGCCACAGTGTTCACGCCGCCCGGCCAGTCAGGTCCGGGGAGGCGTCAACACCGGCCTGTTAATACGCCAGCCCCTCGGCCAGCGGCAAGCCTAAATCCAAGTGGAGGCCAAACTTCGAAAGGGCAAGCATCCGTCACGCGCAGGCTGTGCGGGGAGCGCCGGACTCCGATCCGGCGGGAGTGGAGGCGGGATTCCCCACCCGCCAATCCGGAGATCGGCGCTCCGCCCGGCCGCCGGTTGAAATTATTTGTTTTCGGAACACTGGGCGATGATTTATCACATTCCCATGAATTCTCTCTCCAATGCCGCCGTTGCGATGGTCGCGAGTCTATTGCTGGCTTCCGCCGCCCACGCCGCCGCTCCCGTGAAGCCCTCCGCGTTGCAAAAGAAGGACATCGCCCTCGCGCCGCCCAAGAACCTCAAGACCAAGCTCCCGCCCGCCTACACCATCCCGACCATTGACCTCGCCGGTGAGAAGCACCGCCAGGTCATCGTGGATCGCGAGGCGGGCCAGTATCTCGGCCACCCGACCACGCTGCTGCTGGAGGACAACAAAACCATGCTCATCGTTTATCCCAAAGGCCACGGGCGCGGCGCGATTGTTCACAAGCGCAGCACCGACACCGGCAAAACGTGGAGCGAGCGCCTTCCCACGCCGGCCAACTGGGTCACGTCGCTCGAAGTGCCCACGCTGCATCGCGTGGTGGATGCGGCGGGCAAGAAGCGCATCATCATGTTCAGCGGGCTGTATCCCATCCGCATGGCCGTCACGGAGGACGACGGCGCGAACTGGAGCGAGCTGAAGCCCATCGGCGATTTCGGCGGCGTGGTGACGATGGCGACGGTCATCGGGCTCAAGACGCCGGGGTATTACCTGGCGTTCTTCCATGACGACGGACGGTTCATCCGCGGCGGCAGCGAGGAAAAGTTTCGCGTGAAGACGCCGCACAGCGATTACACCTCGGCGACGGCGAAGCCGTGGCGGTTCTGGGTCTTCACCACTTTGTCAAAAGACGGCGGGCTGACGTGGAGCGTGCCCGCGCCCATCGCGATGCTGCCGGATGCGAGCCTCTGCGAGCCGGGCGCGCTGCGTTCGCCCGATGGGAAACAAATCGCCGTGCTCCTCCGCGAGAACAGCCGCAAATACAATTCGTTCGTCATCTTCAGCAACGACGAGGGCCTCTCGTGGACCGAGCCGCGCGAACTTCCCGCCGCGCTCACCGGCGACCGGCACGTGGCGAAGTATTCGCAGGATGGTCGGCTCTTCATTTCCTTCCGCGACACCACGCACGTCAGCCCGACGAAAGGCGATTGGGTCGCGTGGGTCGGCACCTACGACGACATCGTGCAGGGCCGCGAGGGCCAGTATCGCGTGCGGCTCATGCAGAATCACAAGGGTGCCGACTGCACCTATCCCGGCGTCGAGCTGCTGCCCGACGGCACGATTGTGACGACGACCTACGGGCATTGGACCGAGGGCGAACTGGCCTACATCGTGAGCGTGCGGCTCAAGCTGGAGGAACTCGACGCGAAGGCCAAGCGCGGCGAAGTGATGGCGGTGGCCCCGGCCAAATAATTTTTCGCTGGAACGGGGGCAACGGCTGCCGCCCCTCTGACGAGTTGAAGGACTGACGGAAAGCGATGCTTCTCAACTGCGCCTCATCGCATTCCGTTGAATGCAGCCTATCTGGATATTAGTGCTCATAGTCTCTGATACCGATAAGCATGAACTCCCTCTGCCATCGAGCAAACGAAAAACTCTCTGACATGCTTACGACTGTCGCAAACAATGCCCCTCCGCTCGTCGAGAGAGAAATAAACTCGCTGCTCTCCTGTATCTCGGTCTGGCTGGATAAAAACACGCTCAAAGCGCCCACGTAACA
Source organism: Verrucomicrobiota bacterium (assembly GCA_016235585.1). GTDB lineage: Bacteria > Verrucomicrobiota > Verrucomicrobiia > Limisphaerales > JACRJY01 > JACRJY01. Next base: position 40,370 of record JACRJY010000100.1, read on the forward strand.
AAGCCGGGAGCTCTGAATCGTCAATCAACACAGCTTTCTCAGACATCAAGAAGCTGTGGCCGGTGTCTCCCCGCCTGAGAACAAGAGTCCCGTCGTGCGCCTTCTGGCGAAGACTCGCAGCACAGACTCGCATCTGGTCTGGCGGAAACTCTCGGCGAAATCGATGTGCAATGCCCATCATCCCGGAAGTAGCGCCAGCGGGAACAACGGTGAACATCAGGATGCCCTGCGCGACCAATGCACCGACGAACAAAGACACTCGAATCGGGTATGCAACTCTGACTGTGAGAAACAGCGCGGCGACAAGCCAAGGAAGCAAGAACATGCTCGCGGCACTGAAAAGAAATCCACTGCCGCGCGGCAACATCCCAGCGCCGTCGAGGTATGAACCAAGGAAGTGCCCGAGTGGTGCAAGGCCTAGCAAAGGTAGGAATTGGAGGGCACGTCGCATGAGCACCAACATCTAAATGGGCGGCGCAGTTTGCAGCCTATCCAGCTTCATGACCGTTACCGTATTCTGGAGGCAGTTGCCTGTCCAGCACCGGTTGCGGCGGGTCGTGCCGCAACTTTGCCGTGTGGCGCAGGATGGCATCCTGCCGTATCGCCGGTTGGCAACCGGCAGGGCCGCCGCCGAAGCCCGACGCTCTCAAACTGGTTTCCCGCCCGCCGACTGCCGGTCGGCGACACAGCAGTTTGACAAACTGCGCTACAAAATCAGGCCGCGCTCCCTCGCCGAAACCTGCCCGTGATTACGAACCGGCCAAGGTGATGGTGGCGCAAGGCCGCATCCGCGCACTATCCTTGCGCACGTAGCGCAGCCGTCCTCGGCTGCGGGTTCGCGGGGCGTCCGCGCCCCGTGTCCCCAGCTTGGCCGCGAGACGCGGCCAAAACTCGCAGGCGGGGACGCACTGCGCTACCGGGGCGCGGATGCGCCCGTCGTGCAACCATTGCTGCATTTCAAATTGATTCCTGTTCTCCGCTCCCTACCATCCGCGCACCATGTTTAAGAAATGTTTTTTGAACCGCACCCTCGCCCTCGCCTTCGGGCTGGCCGCGCTTTCCCTCGACGCTGCTGAAATCGGTGCGGACAAAAAGGGCGGCACCGGCCTGAAAGTGGAAGACCGCCAGCCCGCGCCGCTCGTCGCGCCCGCGTCGAAGGAAGCCGAGTCGAACCTCAAGCGCATCCAGGTGCCCGCCGGGCTGAAGCTCGACCTCTGGGCCGCCGAGCCGATGTTCGCCAACCCCGTCGCCTTCTGCCTCGACGAGCAGGGGCGCGTGTTCGTCTCCGAGACCTACCGCTACCGCACGAGCGCCTTGGACATCCGGCACTACATGTTCATGCTGGAAGACGACATGGCGGCGCGCAACGTGGACGACCGCCTCGCCTACTCGAAGAAATGGTTCGGCGACAAGTTCAAGGACTTGAGCATCGAGACGGAAGTCGTCCGCCTGCTCGAAGACCGCACGGGCAGCGGCGTGGCGAACTTCTCCAGCATCTACGCCGACGGTTTCAACACGCCGCTCGACGGCATCGCCTCCGGCACGCTGGCGCGCAAGGGCAAGGTGTATTTCGCCAACATCCCGAACGTCTGGGAACTCTCCGGCATGGACAAGGACGGCCACGCGACGGCGCGCAAGTCCATGAGCTACGGCTACGGCGTGCGCTACAGTTTCACCGGCCACGACCTGCACGGCCTCGTCATCGGGCCGGATGGAAAACTCTACTTCAGCTTCGGCGACCGTGGCGCGACGGTGAAGACGAAGGAGGGCAAGACGCTCGCGTTCCCCGACGAAGGCGCGGTGTTCCGTTGCAACCTCGACGGCTCCGAACTTGAAGTCGTCTATCGCGGCCTCCGCAATCCGCAGGAGCTCGTCTTCGACAACTACGGAAATCTTTTCACCGGCGACAACGACTTCGACCACGGCGACGAGGAACGGCTCGTCTATGTCGTCGAGGGCGGCGACAGCGGCTGGCGCGTCGGCTACCAGCACGCGCCGCTCGGCTTCGACCTCGTGGCGTGGAAGTCCGAGCACATCTGGATAAATCACGAGTCGCGCCAGGCCGACTACAACGGCAAAAAACTCGACAACCGCGTCGCCGACGTCGGCATCCGGCCCGCCGCGTATCTCAAGCCCATCTCGAACGTCGGCGACGGCCCGTCGGGCTTCGCGTTCAATCCGGGTGCCGTCGCGCTGCCGGCAAAGTATGACGGCAAGTTTTTCCTCACGCACTTCAAGGGCGCGATTGGCACGAGCAAAATCCAGACGTTCCGCGTGAAGCCGGACGGCGCGGGCTTCACGCTGGCGGACTCGGAGGAGTTTCTCACGCAATGTCAGCCGACCGACGTGGACTTCGGCCCCGACGGCGCGGTGTATTTCTCCGACTGGGGCGAAGGCTGGGAGCGCACGAAGAAGGGCCGCCTCTACCGCGTGTATGACGAGAAGCTCATCAATAGCGCCGAAGTGCTCGCGACCAAGAAGCTCATCGGCGAGGGCATGGACAAGCGCTCCACCGACGAACTCGTGAAGCTGCTCGCGCACCGCGACCGCCGCGTGCGGCAGGAGGCGCAGTTCGCGCTGGTGGACAAGAAGGCCGCCGATGCGCTCGCGAACGTGGCGTATGCGAAGGGCGACCAGTTCGCGCGGCTGCACGCGATTTGGGGCCTCGGCCAACTTGGTCGCAACGATCGCAGGCAACTCGACCGTGCCCTCGGCTTGCTCGGCGACGAAGATGCCGAAATCCGCGCGCTGACGGCGAAGGTGCTCGGCGACGCGCGATTGAAGGAAGGCACCGGCCCGCTGGCAAAGGCGTTGGGCGACTCCAACTCGCGCGTCCAGTATTTCGCCGCACAGGCGCTGGGCCGCATCGGCAGCAAACAGGCGATTCCCGCCATCGCCGCGATGCTGGAGAAGAACAACAACGCCGACCAGTTCATCCGCCACGGCGGCGCGATGGCGCTCGCGGGAACGGGCGATGCGAAAGCCATTGCTGCGCTCGCGTTGCACAGTTCCGCCGCCGTCCGCGTCGCCGCCGTGCTCGCACTTCGCAAACTGGAGTCGGCAGAGATTGCGGTGTTCCTCAAGGATTCCGATCCTGCCGTCGTCATCGAGGCCGCACGCGCGATCAACGATGCGCCGGTCAACGCCGCGATGCCGCAGATGGCGGAACTGCTCAACGCGGGCGCGCCAGCCGCCGCCAGCAAATGGGCGCAGCCGTTCCATCTGCGCGCCATCAACGCCAACTTCCGCACCGGCGACGCGAAGAGCGCAAAGGCGCTGGTGCAATTCGCCTCGACCCAGACCGCGCCGGAGGAGATGCGCGTCGAGGCGCTCGCTCAACTCGCGCTCTGGTCCGCGCCGCCCGCGCGCGACCGGGTTCTCGGCATTTACCGCCCGCTGCCGAAGCGCGACGCGAGGCCCGCCGCGGACGCGCTCAATTCTTCCCTCACGACCCTGCTGCAATCCGTGCCGGACAATATCCGCATCGCCGCCGCCGACGCGGCGGGCAAGCTGCAGGTGAAGAACGCCGGGGCGCTCCTGTTCCTGCTCGTGACCGATGGCACCACCGCCAGCAAGGTGCGAATCGCCGCGCTCGGCGCGCTCGCGGCGTTGAAGGACAAGCGGCTCAACGACGCGCTCAAGCTCGCGTCCGCCGCGCCCGACATGGGGCTGCGGATCGAGGCCAGCCGCCTGCTCGGCCAGTCCGGCGGCGCGAGCGCCATCAAGAGGCTCACCGACGCGCTGAACAAGGGCGGCACCGCCGAGAAACAGAGCGCTCTCTCCGCCCTCACCACGATGAAGGGCAAGGACGCCGACAAAATCATCAGCACCTGGGTCGAGCGCCTCGCTGCTGGCAAAGTGCCGGAGGAACTGCTGCTCGACGTGCTCGAAGCCGGCGCAACGCTGCGCTCCCCGAAAGCCAGCAAGGCACTGGCGGCCTTCAATGCCGCTCGGCCGAAGGACGACGAGCTCGCGCCCTTTCGCGAAGTGCTGCACGGCGGCAACGCCGAGGCGGGAAGAAAGATTTTTCTGGAGCGCGCCGACGCCCAGTGCCTGCGCTGCCACAAGATGAAGGGCGAAGGCAGCGAAGTTGGCCCCGACCTCACCACCCTCGGCGCGCAGAAGCCGCGCGAGTATCTGCTCGAATCCATCGTGCTGCCGAACAAGATCATCGCGCCGGGCTTCGACAGCGTGTCCGTCATCTTGAAGGATGAGCAGGAATTCAGCGGCGTGCTCAAGGCCGAGACGGACACCGAGCTGACGCTCGCCATTCCCGGCGCCGCGCCGGTGAAGGTGAAGAAGGCGGACATCGCTTCGCGCCGCAAGGGACTTTCAGGGATGCCGGAGGGCTTCGGGCAAATCTTGAGCAAGCGCGATCTGCGCGATCTCGTGGAATTTCTCGCGACGGTGAAGTGAGCGAGAGCAAATGTGCTGGTGATTTGCCCCGTTGACTGGAGCGCCGAGCATCGCTCGGCTTTGGAGCGGATGCTGCCTGTGCCGAGCAATGCTTGGCGCTCCAATTCAACGCGCCGCCCGGTGCCGCGCGAGATTCTTGATGCTGCGGACGACCAGCGCGGTCCAGCCGGTCTGATGGTTCGCGCCCAAGCCCTTGCCGTTCTCGCCGTGGAAGTATTCGTGGAAGAGCACGAGGTCGCGCCAGTGCGGATCGTTGCGCCAGCGCTCGTCGTCGCCGTGGCACGGGCGGCGGCCCAGCTCGTCGGGCAGGAAAATTCCCGCGAGGCGGCGTTCGATTTCCTCGGCGATCTGTTCGAGGTTCAGCCAGCGGCCTGAACCCGTCGGACACTCCGCCTTCAGGCTGTCGCCGTAAAAATGGTGGTAGCGTTCCAGCGCCTCGATGAGGAGGTAGTTCACCGGGAACCAGATCGGCCCGCGCCAGTTCGAGTTGCCGCCGAAGAGCCAGGTGTTGGATTCGCCGGGAACGTAATCAACGCGGTGGACTTCGCCGCCGGCGTGAAATTCGTAGGGATGCTTCGCGTGGAACTTCGACACCGAGCGGAGGCCGTAGGGCGAAAGAAACTCGTCCTCGTCGAGCAGATATCGCAGCACGCGCTGCAACTGCTCGCGCGAGGGAATCGCCAGCAGCCGCCGTCCGTCGCCGCTGGAGACGTGGCGGGAGAGATCCTTGCGGTTCCGCAGGAACCACTCGAAGCGCTTCTTGAATCCCGGCAGGCTGTCAATCGCGTCGTTCTCCAAAACCTCGACGGCGATGAGCGGCAGCAGGCCGACCATCGAGCGCGTCTTGAGCGGTGTGACAGTGTGGTCGGTCTGGATCTGGTCGTAGTAAAATCCGTCCGCCTCGTTCCACAGGCCGGTGCCGCCGAGCGTGTTCATCGCGTCGGTGATTTGCACGAAGTGCTCGAAGAACTTCGACGCCATGTCCTCGTAGGCCGTGTTGATTTTGTCGCCGTCGTGCGCGAGTTCGAGCGCGATGGCGAGCATCGTCGCGGAATAAAACGCCATCCACGCCGTGCCGTCGGCCTGCTGAAGCGAGCCGCCGGTGGGCAGCGGCTTCGAGCGGTCGAACACGCCGATGTTGTCGAGGCCGAGGAAGCCGCCGCTGAAAAGGTTTTTTCCCTGCGCGTCCTTGCGGTTGACCCACCAGGTGAAGTTGATGAGCAGCTTTTGGAAAACGCTTTCGAGAAAGTGCCGGTCGCGGCAGCCGCGCGCGCCGGCGATTTTATAGACGCGCCACGCGGCCCACGCGTGAACGGGCGGGTTCACATCGCCGAAGGCGAACTCGTAGGCGGGAATCTGCCCGTTCGGGTGCATATACCACTCGCGCAGCAGCAGGCTCAACTGCCGCTTGGCGAACTCGCCGTCGAGCTTCGCGAAGGGAATCATGTGAAACGCCAGATCCCACGCGGCGAACCACGGATACTCCCACGTGTCCGGCAGGGAAATCACGTCGCGGCTGTAGATGTGCGGCCACTCGGCGTTGCGGCCCGCTGCGCGGCCCGGCGGTGGCACGGGCGAGTGCGGGTCGCCCTTCAGCCAGTCCTCGACGACGTAGTGGTAGAACTGCTTCGACCACAGCAGCCCGGCGTAGCCCTGGCGGACGACATTTTTCTCCCCGGTGGAAAGCTGCGGCGGGCTGATGGAGGCGTAGAAGTCGTCGGCCTCGCGGAGGCGTGCGGTGAAGATGGCGTCGAAGGCCGCAAACGGGGCTTTCCTCTCATTAGCACCGGGCTTTAGCCCGGTGTTCGACGGGAGAATTGAGGCTTGAGCCGCTTTAGCGGCTTTTTTGGCGGGAGGAGAAACCGCTGAAGCGGTTGGTCTCTCTCCGGGGTCTTTCACCGGGCTAAAGCCCGGTGCTAATGAGAGGAGCGGAGACGAAGCTTCTTTTTCCGAGACGAGACGCAGCCGCACCGTCTGCGCCTCGTCGGGCGCGAGCTGGAGGACATAGTGCGGCGCGGCCTTGGTGCCACGGCCTTTCGGGCTGACGGCATCCGCGCGACCGTGGATGACATATTCGTGAAAGGCATCCTTCACGAAGGGAACCGCGTTCTCCGCGTTGAAGAGCCGCTGGTTGTTGGTCTCGTTGTCGGTGAACAGCACGGGGGGCTGCGAGCCGTCCGGCGCGGGGCCGATTTCAAAGACGTATTTTCCAAGCGTGTCGTGCGAGAGCGCCAGACGGTCCTCCTTCTCCAAGGCGATGCGCGGCTTGAGCGAGCAACCCTCGTGTGTGCAGCCCCAGATCCACGTGTTGCGAAACCACACCGTCGGCAGCAGGTGCAGCGTGGCGGACTGCGGGCCGCGGTTTGCCACGGTGATGCGAATCAGAATGTCATCCGGCGCGTTCTTCGCGTATTCGGCGAACACGTCGAAGTAGCGGTTCCCGTCGAAGACACCGGTGTCGGCAAGCTCGTATTCAGGGTCATCTTTGCCGCGCTGCTGGTTTTCCTCGATGAGCCGCGCGTAGGGGAACTCGGCCTGCGGATACTTGTAGAGCGCCTTGGCGTAGGAATGCGTCGGCGTCGCGTCGAGGTAGAAGTATTGCTCCTTCACGTCCTCGCCGTGGTTGCCCTCGTTGCCGGTGAGGCCGAAGAGGCGCTCTTTGAGAATCGCGTCTTTGCCATTCCACAGCGCGAGCGCGAAGCAGAGACGGCACTCGCGGTCGGTGAAGCCGAGCAGGCCGTCCTCGCCCCAGCGATAGGCGCGGCTGCGCGCGTGGTCGTGAGGGAAATATTCCCAGCACGTGCCGCCCGGCGAATAATCCTCGCGCACCGTCGCCCACTGGCGCTCGGCGAGATACGGCCCCCAGCGCTTCCAGTTTTTCGCGCGCGCGGCGTCCTCGGCCAGACGGCGGGCCTCGGCGGTGATGGGGGTGGATTTTTTCATGCGGCAAGGTTCAGGGCGCTGATGTTTTTAGCCACGGATGAAACACGGATGGGACACAGATAAGCAGCCCGCCCCGGCCAAGTCGAGCAAAGCCGCACGGGGAATGCGCTTTGATTTGGACTATCGGCGCGCTAGGCTCGGAACTGAATGCGGCGCGAGCCGCCTTGCGATGAAAGTCATTGTCACCTGCGGGCCAAGCTACGAGCCGATTGACCAGGCGCGGCGGCTCACGAATTTTTCCACGGGCCGGCTCGGCATCGCGCTCGCCAACGCCTTCACGCGCCACGGCTGGGAGGTGGCCTGCCTCAAGGGTGAACAGGCCACCTGCGCCGACCCACTGCACGCAAAGACGGTGCAGACGTTCTCCACCAACGAAGACCTCGCGCAAAAGCTGGAGACGTTGAGCCGCGCGGGAAAAGTGGATGCCGTGTTCCACGCTGCCGCGTTGTGCGATTTCAAGGTGGCCCGCGTCGAGAACGAGGCCGGCGAAACCATCGTGTCGCCGAAGTTTTCCACGCGTGAAGGCGGGCTGCGGCTCGTGCTCGTGCCGACGCTCAAGGTGCTGCCGGAACTGCGCGACTGGTTTCCAAATGCCAAAATCGCCGGCTGGAAATACGAGCTGGCCGGGACGCGTGCCGAGGCGTTCGAGGCCGCGGGGCGGCAGTTGCGCGGGTGCCGCACCGACGCCTGCGTGCTCAACGGCGCGGCCTACGGTAGCGGCTTCGCCCTCTGCACGCCGGACAAGTCAGTGAAGGAATGCGCGGATGCGGATGCGCTCGCGGAAGAACTACTGCGATGGGTGATGTGAGATTGTCCACTGATTTTCAACCACGGAAAACACGGAGCACACGGAAAGGAGAACAGGGGAAATCCCTCATCTGGATTCCGTGTGCTCCGTGTTTTCCGTGGTTGATGAGTTTCGGGATGATGAGCCTGGCGGGAACGATTCACCGCTCCACCGTCTGCTTGTAGGCTTGGATTCCCAATAAGATGGAGCGCGCAATTTTCCGGCGGTAGGCGGTGTCGTAGATTTTTTTGCTCTCGGCGGTGTCGGTCATGAAGCCGCCCTCGATGAGGATCGCCGGCATCTCCGGCGTCTTGAGCACGGCGAAGCGCGCGCGGCGCACGCCGCGATCCTCGGCGTCGAGGTTTTTCACGAGCGAACGCTGCACGAGGTAGGCGAGCGTCATGTTTTTGTCGTTGTTCCGGTTGCCGATCAGCGCGCCGTTTTCCGTGCCTTCACCGCGCGCGTTGGTGGAGCTGGCGTGGGCGGGGGTCAGGCAATACGTCTCCACGCCGCGCGCGCCGGTGCCCTCGGCGGCGTTGAAATGCAGGCTGATGAACAGGTCGGCCTTGAGTTCGTTGGCCATGAGCGGGCGCAGATTGAGATCCACGGATTTGTCGGTGGAGCGCGTGAACACGACCTTGAATCCTTCCTTGCGGAGCTGCTGGCCCAGTTCTTCCGCCAGCGCGAGGGTGAACTTTTTTTCCTGCCGCGCGCCCTCCTGATTGCCAGGATCCCGTCCGCCGTGGCCGGGGTCGAGGCAGATGGTTTTGATTTTCGCGCCCTTGGAGTTTTTTGAGGGATAGAGCACGGGGTAGATCGCCGTGTCCAGATCGAGTGGCGCGAGGTAGGCGTCGCCGTTTTTGCGCGCGACGGGGATGGAGAGCCAGACGTTGATGCCGTTGACCTCGGCCTTGCGCGAGTCGGCCTCGAAGACGAGCCGCGCCGGGCCGGATTCGAGCCGCACCTGCTCATCCTTGCGCGTCCACTTCAGCGAGAAGCCGGTGGCCCCGGCCCAGTCCGCCAGCCGCACGTATTCTTTTCCAAACAGGGTGACGCGCTCCAGCTTCCGCGCCGCGCCGGAGCCGGCGAAAGCGAGAAGGGAAAAAACCGCCAGCGCGTAAAAGGACTTCAAGGCGGGATTCACGGCGGCGCAATCTGCATTGCCGTCGCGGCGAATTCAAGCGATTTGATTGCGCCAGCAAAAAAGCCCGGCCTGTGCGGCCGGGCTTGCGTTGGTGAAATTGAAATTATTTTGCCGCCTCGGCCTTGGGCGCACGGGGCTTGCGCTCGAAACGGTCGCGGCGGCCTTCGGGCCGGCCGTCGGCCTTGGCGGGCGCGGTCTCCACCGGCGCGGGCGGCGGCGTGGAGCTTTTCACAACGACCTTGAGCGTGGTGTTCACGTCGTGATGCAGGCGCATCTCGACTTCGTGGTCACCGATGGTCTTGATGGGCTTTTCGAGGTGAATCTTGCGCTTGTCGAGCGTGACCTCGAACTGGTGCTTGAGCTCGTCGGCAATCGCGCCAGAGGTGACGGAGCCGAACATCTTGCCGTCGTCGCCGGTCTTGACGGTGATGGTGAGCGTCATCTTGGAGAGGCTCTTGGAGAGCTCCATCATGGTGTTGAGCTCGTGGGCCTCGCGCTCGGCGCGGCGCTGCTTGAGCGCCTCGATCTGGCGCTTGTTGGCCGACGTGAGCGGGACGGCCAGGCGCTGCGGGAACAGGTAGTTGCGCGCGTAGCCGGCGGCGACCTTGACCTGGTCGGACTCGGCACCGAGGCCGACGATGTTGGTAATGAGGATGACTTCGGTTTTAGGCATAAAAAATTGGTGGAGTTGAATGGCGCGCAAACAGTCGCCGGTTTTCAGTTCTTAAACTTAAAAGGGAACGTCGTCGCCCTCGTGCGGCGGCACGTCGGGATCGGCGGCGGGCGCGGCGGGTGCGGACGGGGCCGGGCGCGCCGCGGGCGCGGCGGGACGCTCGGCATCACCGCCGCCGGCACCGCTGCCAGTCGGGCTGCCGAGAAATTGAACGGTCTCGGCCACGACGCCGAGTTTGCTGCGCTTCTGGCCGGTCTGCTTGTCGTCCCATTGGTCGAGGCGCAGGCGGCCTTCGATGAGAATGGGCCGGCCTTTGCGCATATACTGGCCGACGTTTTCCGCCGTGCGGCCAAAGACGTCCACGTCCACAAAAGTCACTTCCTCCTTCTTCTCGCCGGTTTCGGTGGTCCAGACGCGGTTGACGGCGACGCCGATCTTGGCGATGGCCGTGCCCTTGGGCGTGTAGCGCAGCTCGGGGTCGCGCGTGAGGTTCCCCATCAGGATGACTTTGTTGAAGCTGGCCATGGTGGTTTAAGCGGTTTTGGCCTCGGGCACGGCGGGCGCGGCGTTGGAGATGAGGACGCGGAAGACTTCCTCGCTCAACGCGAACTTCTGCCGCAGTTGCGCGACCGCGCCGGGCTGGCTCTCAAAAATGACGTTCACGTAGAAGCCGGAGCTGTGGCGGCGGTCGGCCACGCGCGCGAACGCGCGCTTGTCCATCTTCTGCACCGTCTCGACCCTGCCGCCGGCGGCGGTGATCTCGTTCGAGATTTTGTCAATGGCTTCCTTGACGCCTTCCTCGCGCCCCGCCGTGTTCAAGATGAACAGACCTTCGTATTTTTTCACAATGTTTCTTTCTGCTCGGGGCCTTCGACGGCCCCATTAAACTGGTTCATTGCCTGCTGCAAACCCGCGGCCAGCCAGCATTCCGCCTGGTCCGCCGCCCGCTTCAAAACTTTCTCCAGCACCGCCGCGTCCGCCGGGCCGAACTGGCCGAGCACGTGGCCCGTGATTTCCCGCGCGCCGTCGCGCCGCCCGATGCCGATCCGCAGCCGGGCGAACTGCCGCGTGCCCAAGTGCTGCTCCACGGACTCCAGCCCGTGATGCCCGCCGCTGCTGCCTTCGCCGCGCAGGCGGAGCTGGCCGAGCGGCAAATCCGCGTCATCCACCAGCACTAAAACTTTCTCCGGCGCGACCCGGTAAAAATCGGCCACGGCCTTCACTGCCGCGCCGCTGGCGTTCATGTAGGTCTGCGGCTGGCACAGGATGATCCTGTTTCCGCCGCGCCCGGCTTTGGCCAGCAGCGCATCAAACTTTTTTTCGAGCGTCCACGCCGCCTGCCCGCGGGCGGCCAGTTCCTGCACCAGCAGGAATCCCGCGTTGTGGCGGGTGCGGGCGTATTCCGCGCCCGGATTGCCCAGCCCCACGATGAGATGCCAGTTCTCCATAAGCGGGCGGGCCAAAGCGGCGGGGCACTGGCCACGCCGCGTGATAAATTATTTCTTCTTCTCGGCCTTGGCGTCGGGTTTCTTGTCGCCCGCCTTGGCGTCGGCCTTGGGATCGGCCTTGCCCGCGGCGGCCTTGTCGCCCGCCTTGGCGTCGCCCTTGCCGGCGGGAGCCGCGCCTTCCTCGTCCTTCTTCTCTTTGATCATCTCCGGCTCGCCGGCGGCGCCGGCGGCGGCCTCGGTGGCGGCGGCCTCCTCGGCCTCGGTGATCGGCGCGGCGACGGTCAGCACGGGGGCGTTCTTGTCGCCCAAGATTTCCACGCCCGGAATCGCCGGGATTTCGCCGATGTGGACGGACTTGCCGATTTCGAGGCTGCTCACGTCCACGTAGATGGCCTCGGGCAGATCCTTCGGCAGCGCGCGCACCTTGAGCTTGAAGACGACGTGTTCGAGCACGCCGCCGCCGGTCTTGACGCCGACGGCCTCGCCGGTGGACTCGACGGGCACCAGGATGGTGACCTTCTCGGTCGCGGAGACTTCATGAAAATCCACATGGAGCACCTTGCCGCTCAAGGGATGGTGCTGCACCTCCTGCACGAGGACGAGGCGCTGGGGCCGGGCGTCGCCGTCCAGCTGCAAGTCCACGAGGATGTTCTCGGAGGCGGAGTGGTGGATGAGCGCGTCGAGATCCTTGTCGCCGATCTCCAGGTTTTGCGGGGGGGTCTGGCCGCCATAGATCACGGCGGGGATGCGCCCGGCGGCGCGGAGCTGCTTCACCTTGAGGCGCTTCACAAGCGTGCGCGGGAACGCGGTCAGAGCTACAGATTTCATTTGTTTTAATTTTTACTTCGGGCGGCCAGCTGAATCAGCTCAACTGGTCCGTCCGCCCTTAAATTCAAACAACGAAGTCACGGATGAATTCGTGTTGATGCGCTTGATGGCTTCACCCAGCAAGCCTGCCACTGACAGGGTGGTTATTTTCACCCCGGCAATTTCAGAGCGCAGGACTGTATCAGTCGTCACCACTTCGTCAATGACTGATTTCCGCAATCTTTCAATCCCCAGATCGTTCAAAATCGCATGGGAAACACAGGCCACGATGCGCCGGGCCCCCTTGCGCTTGAGCAGCTTCGCCGCCGTCGTCAGCGTGCCGGCGGTCTCGGTGAGGTCGTCCACCAGCAGCACGTTCTTGCCGCGGATTTCGCCGATGACCGTCATGGACTCGATCTCCATCGCGTTCTTGCGGCGCTTGGCGACGATGGCCAGCCCGGCCTCGAGCACCTGCGAGTAGGCGTGCGCCATCTTCAGCCCGCCCACGTCAGGGCTGACGACAACGAGGTCTTCCATCTGCAACTCGCGAAGATAATCATACATCACCGGCGCGGCGTAGAGGTGATCCACCGGGATGTCGAAGAAGCCCTGAATCTGCTGCGCGTGCAGATCCATCGTGAGAATGCGGTTCGCGCCGGCGGCGACGAGCAGGTTGGCGACGAGCTTGGCGGTGATCGGCACGCGCGGCTGGTCCTTGCGGTCCTGCCGGGCGTAGCCGTAGAAGGGCAGCACCGCCGTGATGCGCTGGGCGCTCGAGCGCCGCAGCGCGTCCATCATGATGAACATCTCCATCAGGTGATGGTTCGTCGGCGGGCTGGTGGACTGCACAACGTAGGTGTCCTCGCCGCGGACGTTCTCCTCGATCTTCACAAACGTCTCGCCGTCGGGGAAGGCGCTGACGGTGCAGCGGCCCAGCTCGGCGCCGATGTATTCGCACATGGCCCGCGCGAGCGGGGCGTTGGAGGTGCCGGTGAAAATTTTCACGGTCGGTTCAAGTTGGATTCCTGCAAAAATAAAAAACCACCGCGGACGGTGGACGAAAAATGTGGCGCGACTGTAACAATGGCTTCCAAGGCGGCAAGCGGAAACTGGGTTCAATCCGAATGCCGAAGTTGAGGCGCGAGGCGCGAAGGGAGCGCGGCCTTCAGGCCGCTTCAACGCCCACCCCGCCGTCGCCGTGCCGCTTCGGATTCCCCGTCACGTCCGGTTCCGCAGGAACATCGTGCCCTCGACCTCCGCCGGGTGCGCGGGGCCGGCCGCCGGCGCGCTCTCGCGCCACGGGACTTCGTAGATGTTCACCGCCGCCTTGATGCCCTTGACCATCACCGGCGCCTGCGGCACGCACGTCGCCGCCAGCTCCGGCGCGTGCTTGAGCAGCTCCTGGTAGGTGGACTCGCCGATGATGATGCGCCCGCGCCCGGAGACGCCCTCGAGCCGGCTGGCGAGGTTCACCTCGCGGCCAAACACGGTGTAGTTGAGGATGTGCTCGTTCGAGCCCATCAGGCCGACGATGGCGACGCCGGAGTTGATGCCCGTGCCGAGCGAGAGCAGCGGCAGCAGCGCCTGCGGCGGCTTGCCGTAGAGTGCGCGGCCCTGGTTTTCGTTTTCGATGCGCTTGTTCTCCTCGGCGCGTTCGAGGTTCAGCCGGTGCATGGCGCGCTGGGCGTCCACTGCGGCGCGCACGCAGGCGGCGGCGTGGTTGTCGTTCGGCACCGGCGCGCCCCAGAAGGCCATCACGCAGTCGCCGATGTATTTGTCGAGCGTGCCGTTGTGCTTCTTGATCTGGTCGGCAATGGTGGCGAGATAGATGTTGACCGTGGCGAGGGTCGCGCTGGCCGAGGCGTCGAAGTGCGCCTCCGCCTCCGCGCCCTCCAGTTTGTTGGTCCGCACAAATTCCTCCGCCCGCGACTGCATCGCGTCGGTCATCTCGGTGAACCCGCGCACGTCGGCGAAGAACACCGTGATGTGCCGCCGCCCGCCGCCGAGGTTGAGCTTCTCCGCGCCGAGCAGCTCGTTCACCACGTCGGGCGAGACGAGCCGCGAGAAGACCGCCTTCACGCGCCGCTTCTCTGACTGCTCGAAGAGGAGCTGGTAGGTCGCGAGGCTCACGTGGTTGAGCAGCAGCCCGCCGCCCACGGGCAGGATGATCGGCAGCCAGTAGTGGAACTTCACGAACAGCAGCAATGCGACGATCACATAGACCGCCCCCGCCACGGCCACGCCCACGGTCGCCCACGGCGGCTGGAGCTTGAGCGAGACGGCGGCGGACGCGGCGGCGAGCAGGAGAATCAAAACCAACTCCAGCCCGTAGGGGCTGCGCGTGATGAAGTCGTTCATCAGCACGGAATTCGCCACGTTCCAGTGCTTGCTCACCAGATACGTGTCGCGATCCAGCGGCGACGCGCCGATGTCCGAGATGTTGTTGCCCGCGCCGATGGAGCCGATGACGACAATCTTGCCGCGCCAGTCGGGATCATCCTCGGATTTGGCGCGCAACATTTCCCGCAGGGCGCCCTTCGTGAGGCGGGGATCGTTCCACGCCAGGCTCCAGTTCACATGGAAATAGCCCTCGTGATCCAGCGGGATGACGCGCTCGACCCCGCCCGCGCCGCGCAGGGTGATCCGCCCCTTCTCGATGACCGCCTGCGTGAGATCGAGGCCGAGCGAGCGGGCGGCAAGCACGATGCCGAGGTGCCAGATGCGCCCGATCTTCGGGTCGTCCTTGAAGGCCCGCGTGCGGCGCAGCACGCCGTCGGAATCCGTGTCGCTCGTGGCGTGGCCTACGGCAAAGGCGTTCGTGCGGAACAGATCCGCCGGCGCGATGGCCGTCCATTTGTCGCCCAAAGTCTCGCCGAAGGCCGCCAGCGTCACGTTGCCCGCCGCCTTGAGCTGCTGGGAAAAATACTCGTCCGACGACATTTCCACGCCGCCGCGCTTCAGGTTGGTTTCGGGCCGGGGCGTGTCGAGTTCGCTGAACAGGATGTCAAAGCCGATGGCCCCCGCGCCCTCGGCGGTGAGTCTCTCCACCGCGCGCCCGTAGAGCCGCCGGGGCAGCGGCCACTTGAAGCCCATCTGCTCGTTGATGATCTGCAAGTCCTCGTCGTCAATGAACAGCGCGCCGAGGTTGGTGGCGACGGGCGGCTTGGACTCAAAGGCCTGGCGCACGCGCCAGTCGTAGGTCATCCACTCCAGCCGCTCGAAGGCGTCGGCGTGGGGGCTGAAGCGGGGGAGGGCCTGAAAAATACAGACGACGAGCGTCGTGGCCGCGACGATGAGGACGGGCGCGAGTTTGAGAGATTTCGCTTTCACCGCCGCCACCCTAAACAAAAACCCCAGAGCAACTCAAGGCTGCTCTGGGGTTTTGCAGAAAAATCAGTTCTCAATCACTCAACCTTCACGATCCTTCTCGCCTTCAGTTTTATAAGGCGGTTGCGGATCTGGCGGAGGGAGATCCTTCTTAACAGTGATAGTCGTTTCAACATCAGTGGTGCCACCGTCACGAGGAGGAGGAGGAGGGGGCAACCCCGGGGGGTTTGCAACAACAGTCGGCGCACCGCCCGGAGTTGTGGGAGGAATTGCGGTCTGCCCGGCATTGAGTGTGACCGGAGGACTCTGAACCCCATTGATCACAAAAATCACCACCACGGTGCCGCCGGTGACTGATGTCGTGCCGTCGGAGCCGATGATGAACGAGGTGCCGCGGATGCCCGCCACGCCCTTGGCCGTCTTGATTTCATACTTGGAGGCGGCGGAAATCTTCTTGGCGTTGCCACTCACCTTGCCCTCTTTGAGGTCAAGAAAGGTTTCGCCGGTGTCCGCACCCTTGATGTCGAGCTTGTCGAGGGAGAGGGTGGAATTCGCCTTGATGGTCAGTTGGCCGCCATTGACGCCGAGGTCAATGCTCACCTCGGAACCCGGCCCGGTCACGATGGTGGAGCCTTCTTTCACAATCTGGCCTTTATACGCCGGAGCGCCGTTGACGGTCGCGCCGCCGGATATCTTGTAAATTTCAGCCGAGCCTTTGAGCGCGCCAGGGTTGGCCGCCGAGGCGGTGGTGACGAGGGCCGTCACCGCAAACAGCGCGGCGGCGGACTTGAGGAGAGAACCGAGTGTTTTCATAAAATGTTGTCTGTTTCTGGTTGAGACTGCGGGGTGAATCTAGCCAGCCCGCCGGGAATGTCAATTCGTTATTTTGCTTTCCTTCAACTTGGTGTTCACCGTCTGGAGCTGGCTCCAGGCGAAGTGGTTGTCATAGGGTTTGAGCCGCCATGCGCGCTCCAGATGGCGCTTGGCCGCCGCGAGGTCGCCGGTCTGCAAATAATGCCAGCCGAGGTGCGACTGGACGAAGTGGCCGTTGGGGTCGAGCCGCTCGCCCTGCTGGAAATAGGGGAGGGCCATGGCCGGCGACTGGTTGAGGCGGTCCAGGCACATCCCGTAGCGGATGAAGCCAAACGGCTCATTGGGATCCAGCTTTTGAGTCTTCTCAAACCACGGCAGGGCGTGGAGCAGTTCGGTCTGCATCTCCTGCTTGTCCGCGCGGCGCTGCCCGCTCAAATCCCAGTGGAATTCACCGAGGTAATAGGTGGTGGCGGCGTTCATCGGCTCGGCGGCGTGGACGCGTTTGAGCAGTTCCAGGCGCTCGGCGGAACGGGGCCGGGTTTCGCTGGCGAGCTTCAGGAGGGTCTGCTCGCGGCCCAGGCGCGCGGCCTGCTGCGCGAGATAAGCCCCGCCCGCGATGGCGGCGAGGGTGAAGAGGAGCTTCACGAAGACACCCGGGGAAACGGTGTTCCGCTCGGACACGTGCCGCCACAGGCCGGCCAGCAGCGCGGCGAGCGTGACGGCGACGAGGGCGTTGGCGGGAACGTGGAGGTTGTGATCCAGGAAGGAGTGGACGAGCAGCGCCGCCAGCCCGGTGGACGCGCCGATCCACAGGGCGAAGCGGTTGCTGTTGCGCGGGGCCTCGTCCTCCCGGCCGCGCTGGACGAACTTCGCCGCGCGCCACACGCCGAAGCCCGCGAGCACGAGCGCCACGGCGACAATCGCGCCGCCCGCCGCGCCGAAGTCGGCGAGGAGTTCGAGATAGTCGTTGTGGGGGTGGGCCGGGCGCGTCTGCATCGTCTCCGGGCGGTAACGGCGCATCACGAAGCCGTAATGCCCCGGGCCCGCGCCGAGCCAGGGGTGATCCTTCCACATCGCCGTGGCGGTGGCCCAGTATTCGAAGCGGGCGTCCGAGGCGATGTCGGCCTTGAGCTTGTTGTCGCGGCGGCTTTGCGTGATCTGCGATCCCGCCACCAGCGCGCCCACCACGACGACCAGCATGAGCGCGCCGAGAATCACCGCGAGCGTGCGCCGCCGCAGCGCCACCAGCCAGCCGAGCAGCAGCGCCAGCGAAACGCCCGCCGCCGTCCAGCCGCCGCGCGACACCGTGACGGCCACGCCCGCCGCCGCAACGATGACCGCGTAGCCGAGGAAAATTCTCAAGCCCGGCCCGATGCGGCCCGCGAGCGCGAAGGCCAGCGCGAGCGGCAGCACCATTTCCAGAAAACCGGCGAGGTGGTTCGGGCTCATGAACGTGCCGGAGCCGCGCCCGGTGTAGATGTCCATCCGGGTGAATTCCCAGACCGTGTTCGACTTGGCGAAGAACTGCCACACCGCGTAGCCCGCCGTGAAGATGGCCACGAGCGCCAGCGCGATGACGATGAGCTGCACGGACTCCGGCCGGGCCGTGTGGTTCACGACGGCGAGGAAGACCACGGCGTAGACCAGCACGCGCAGCAGTTCCAGCCGCGCGACGTATTCGATCTGCGCCGACGGATAACGCGCCGCCGCGTAAATCACAAACGCCAGCACCGCCCAGCAGACGGGCGGCCAGAGCAGGCGCGGCTCCGGGCTGATCCACAGCCGCAGCGTCCACAGCGCGAGGATGCCGGCGGCGAGCCATTGCAGCACGACGAGGTCGGTGGTCCGCAGCGCGCCGACCGAGAGCGGCGCATAGACGAGCAGCGCCAGCACGAGGGCGAGCACGCCCCATTCGCACCATTTGTCCAGTTGTTCGCGAATCATTTTCTAAAATCACTCAATCCGGCAGCCGCTCGACGGCCTCGTCCGGTTTCAGTTCCGCCAGCAATTGCGCCACCGTTTTCGCCTGCCCCGGCAGCACCAGTTCCGGCGCGATTTCCGCCAGCGGCGCGAGCACGAACCGCCGCCGGTGCGCGCGCGGATGCGGCAGCGCCAGTTCCGGCGTGTCCCGCGTCTCGCCGCCGAACGCAATCAAGTCCAGGTCCAGCGGGCGGGCTTCGTTCAAGGCCAGCTTGTCTCGGCGGCCAAATTCTTTTTCCAGCGCGCGCAGTTTGGCGAGCAAACTCTCCGGCGTTTCGCCGTCGTGCGGTGCGAGCGCCGCGACAGCGTTCACAAAGTCCGGCGAGCCGGGCGGACAATCCACCGGCGCGGTGCGCCAGAGCGAGGATTTTTTCAGCGGCGCGGTGGAGAAGCTTTGCAGCCGCGCCATCGCCTGCCGCAGAATTTCGGCGGAGTTCCCCAGATTGGAACCGAGCGCGACGAAGGCGCGGAGTTCCGCGTTCCGCGTTCCGCGTTCCGCGTTCATTTCAGCCCCAGCACATCCTGCATGTCGTAAAGGCCGGGCTTCTGCTTCACGACCCACTGCGCGGCGCGCAGCGCGCCGTTGGCGAAAGTCTCGCGGCTTGACGCCTTGTGCGTGAGTTCAACCCGCTCGCCGTTCGCGGCGAAGATGACCGTGTGGTCGCCAACGACATCGCCGCCGCGGAGGGCGTGGACGCCAATCTCGGAATCGGTGCGCTCGCCGACGATGCCTTCGCGCCCGTGGCGCAGCGCGTCCTTGAGTTGGACTTTGCGCACATCGCCGAGGATTTCCAGCAGCGTCGTGGCGGTGCCGCTGGGCGCGTCCTTCTTGAGGCGATGATGCATCTCGACGACTTCGAGGTCGAAGCCGGGGCCGAGGATTTCCGCCGCCTTGCGCGTGAGCCAGAAAAGCGTGTTCACGCCCGTCGAGTAGTTCGACGCCCAGACGATGGGGATTTGAGATTTGAGATTTGAGATTTGAGATTTTTCCGCCTCGCTGTGGCCGGTGGTGCCGATGACCAGCGCCTTCTTGTGCTGGGCGCAGAGCTGCGCGACGGACGGCGTGACGTTGTGAAAGCTGAAGTCAATCACCACGTCACCCTGCGAAATGACGCGGACGAGGTCGTCGCCCTGGTCAATCTGGCCGGCGACCTGAAGTTCAGGAATGCGCGCGGCGCAGGCGAGGAGCATCTGGCCCATGCGGCCCTTGCTGCCGGTAATGATGAGTTTCGTCACGGCGGGAGAATCCCCCACCCGCCGCCGTTAGTCAAAGCCGGACAGCGCCCGGTTACGGATGAATGAAACCTTTGGTTATGGACGAAAGGGTCACGCTGGAAAGCGCCGGTGGCGCATTGGTTTTGAAGACATCAGGTGTTTCGATGGGGCGGAGCGTGTAGGCAAACGCGCCAAGCAACTTGCCCTGCTCGCACTGGTGACACTTGGCGCAATCGGCACCAGCGCGGAGTGCGCCGAGGGCTAACACTTCGTGCCCGGCAAGGCCGCTTCCACCCACAACGTAATTCACGCGGTTTGTGATGATCGCAAGGTCACGGCCAGTCCGCAGCACGGCGATAAGATTTGTTTCCCTGCGGTTAGCGGACGGTGGCGGGCTAGCACTTTGAATTGACTGTTAGTAAAAAATGCCTTGTTTGGGACGGCTCCATATCCAACTGGCTCATTCTCCAGTCCGATTAGTTGAGGTGTCGGCACAACGAATGCCACCTCTGGCAAAGCCAGTTGCACCTCCTTTGGAAGATAGATGCGCCTTCCAATTCCGAAGTCCGGCGCTTGATTAAAGCGCTTCTGATACTCCGTATGGACAGCCTCCATCGAATCAAATCGCTCCACAAGCCGGTTGATGTTTGTGATTGAGAATTGCCCTTTTTTGGAAGGGTTGTCCGCTGCCGACGCGGAGAGCGCCAGTGCGACCACCGAGAGAACAAGCAATTTTTTCATACAGGGCGCGAGTTGCTGATGGTTTTAATGTGCCGGTTCAAGTCGGCCATTTCACCGTGAAACCGCCGACTTCGTCCGTCTCGTCATTTAGACGGACGTTTGGTTAAAACCCTCCCGAAAAGAAAAGTTGCGCTCAACCCAGGCACGCCCGCACGGCGGCGGCGTGGGTAGCGGCCAGTTCGTCGGGCCGGGTGAGGCAGATGTCCAGGTCGCGCAGCCGCCCGTCGCGCAGCCCGTAAATCCAGCCGTGGACGGCCGGTTCCTGCCCGCGCAGCCAGGCGTCCTGCAACACGGTGGTCTGGCAGACGTTGACGACCTGCTCGATGACGTTGAGTTCGCAGAGGCGATCGGCGAGCTGGGCCTCGTCCGTGACGCGGCCCAGCTCGAAGGCGTGCTTGTGCCGCACGTCCTGCACGTGGCGCAGCCAGTTGTCAATGAGGCCGAGCCGCTGGTTGCGCAGCGCCGCGAGCACGCCGCCGCAGCCGTAATGCCCGCACACGACGATGTGCCGCACGCGCAGCACGTCCACGGCGTATTGAATCACCGAGAGGCAGTTCAGGTCGGCGTGGACGACGACGTTGGCGACGTTGCGGTGGACGAACACCTCGCCCGGCAGGAGGCCGACGACCTGGTTCGCCGGCACGCGGCTGTCCGAGCAGCCAATCCAGAGATACTCCGGGTTCTGCTGGTGGGAGAGCTTCTCAAAAAAATCCGGCTGCTGCGCGCGGATCGACTCGGCCCACGCGCGGTTGTTGTCGAAGAGGTTTTTTAGGAGGCGCATGGGAACAGAATTCAGAATCCAGAATCCAGAATTTAGAATCCAGAATGTGCAGCCGCCAGACTCATTCCGGCTCCTGAATTCTGGATTCTGGATTCGCTCATTTCAGCACCCCGCAGGCCTTCATCGTGGCCTTGAGCGTCTCGCGGTTTTTCGCGTTCGGCGGCACGAGCGGCAGGCGGTATTCCTCCTCAATCATCCCCAGCATCGCCATCGCGGCCTTCACCGGGACGGGATTGGTCTCGATGAACAAGTCCTTGAACAGCGGGTAAAACTTGTGGTGCAGCTTGCGCGCGATGTCCGCCTTGCCCAGCGCAAAGGCGCGCACCAGATGGCTCACCTCGCGCGGAATCACGTTCGACGCCACACTGATCACGCCGTCCGCGCCCACGGACATGAACGGCACCGTGAGCGAGTCGTCGCCGCTCATGATGGTGAACTTCGGCCCCAGCGCGGCGCGAAGCTGGCTCACGCGGTCGCACGAGCCGCCGGCCTCCTTGATGCCGATCACGTTCGGACTGTCGTGCATCAGGCGGTCCACCGTGTCCACGCCGATCTCGATGCCGCATCGGCCCGGAATGCTGTAGAGCATGATGGGCAGCTTGGTCGCGCGCGCGACGGCGTGGAAATGCTGGAACAGCCCTTCCTGCGTCGGTTTGTTGTAGTAGGGAGCGACCTGCAGCGAGCCGTCCGCGCCGGCTTCCTCCGCCGCCTTTGTGAGATAAATCGCCTCGCTCGTGGAATTGCCGCCCGTGCCGGCGAGCACCTTGATTTTGCCGTGCGCGAACTTCACCGCCAGCTCGATGACGCGGATGTGCTCCTCGTAATCCAGCGTGGGCGACTCGCCGGTGGTGCCGACGGGCACGATGCCGTCCACGCCGCCCTTGATCTGCGCCTTGATGAGGCGGTCGAGGGCGTCCTCGTCGAGCACGCCCTTGCGGAACGGCGTGACAATGGCGGTGTAGGTTCCAGAGAACGGATTCATCTTCGTGTCAAATTGCGGCGGGTAAATTCCGCCAAAGCCGGACGCTTGGCGAGCCTCTTTTTGCGGCGTGCAAGTTGGGGCTTTGCAGCCGCGCCGGCTTTGCCCATAGTCGCGCCCGCATGAAATCCATGACGGGCTACGGGCGCGGCGAATGCGCCCGCGACGGCTCCAAAATCACGGTTGAAGTCAGCTCGGTGAACCGCAAGCAGAGCGAAATCTCCGTCAACCTCCCGCGCGATCTGGAGCCGCTCGAAGCCCAGATCCGCGACGAGGTCAACCGCCTCATCTCACGCGGTCGCCTCACCGTCCGTGTCGCGCTCCACGCCGGCAAAGGCAAGGCCGCCAGCCACGCGCAGCTCAACACCGCGCTCGCCAAGCTTTACGCGAAGGAATTCGCCAAGCTCGCCAAGGAACTCAAGCTCACCAACGGAGCCTCGCTGGATTCCATCCTCCGCGCGCCCGGCGTGCTCGAAGCCGAGGAAGACCTGGGCGACGCCGAGGATTTCTGGCCCGCCGTGAAGACCGCGCTCGACAAGGCGCTGGCCGCGCTCGTGAAAATGCGCGAACGCGAGGGCGCGCATCTTGCCAAGGATTTGCGCGCGCGGATGAAAACCATCAGCGAGGCCGTCGCCCGCGTGCAGGCGCAGTCACCGCTCGTGCAGCAGCGTTACCGCGAGAATTTGATTGAGCGCGTGAAAAACGCCGGTGTGGAAATTCCCGGCGCGGACGACGAACGGCTGCTCAAGGAAGTCATATTCTTCGCCGACCGCTCGGACATCTCCGAGGAGCTCACGCGGCTGCAAAGCCATTTCCAGCAGTTCGACGACTGCATGAAATCCGCCGAGCCGGTCGGGCGCACGCTGGATTTCCTCTCGCAGGAGATGAACCGCGAGATCAACACCATCGGCTCCAAGGCCAATGACGCGCTCATCTCGCGCGACGTGGTGACGGTGAAGGCCGAGCTGGAAAAATTCCGAGAACAGGTGCAGAACGTGGAGTGATGATGAGAATTCAGAATTCAGAATTCAGAATTCAGAATGACACTGCGCCGTTGCCTCGCGGATGCCAGCGGCTCTCATGCGGAAACACGGATTGAGCGTGACGATGAAAGCTTCAAACCCCAGTCCGCTGTTGATTTTGATTTCCGCGCCGTCCGGCGGCGGCAAGACGACGCTGTGCGAGCAGTTGCTTGCGGCGCATCCCGAAATCACCCGCGCCGTCACCTGCACCACGCGTGCGCCGCGCACCGGCGAGCGCGATGGCGTGGATTACCACTTCCTCGCGCCGGTGGATTTCCAAAGCCGCGTCGCCGCCGGGGAATTCATCGAGCACGCCAACGTCTATGGGAACCGCTACGGCACGCTGAAGTCCGAGGTGCTCGAAAAGCTGCGCGCGGGCCGCGACGTGCTGCTGAACATAGACGTGCAGGGCGCGGCGTCCATCCGCGCCCGCGCCGACGAGGACGCCGAACTGGGCCGCGCGCTCGTCTCGATTTTTCTCACGCCCGCCTCGCTCGCGATTCTGGAGGAACGCTTGAAACGGCGCGGCAAGGATTCGCCGGAGGCGGTCCAGACGCGCCTCGGCCACGCTCGGCGGGAGATTGCCGAGTGGAAGCATTTTGACTACCTTGTCATCAGCACGAGCGTGGCGGAAGACTTGCGGCGCACGCAGTCCGTCCTTGAGGCGGAAAGAATGCGCCAGCGCCGCGCGGTGCCGCCAGAATTATGAGCGCAGCCAAACCCAACATCGTCCTCGGCGTGACCGGCTCCATCGCTGCTTACAAGGCGGCGGATTTGACGAGCCAGTTGGCGAAGGCCGGCGCCGCCGTGCGCGTGGTGATGACGGCGGACGCGCAGCGGTTCATCACGCCGCTGCCGTTCAAGACGCTCTCGCGCCACGCGGTCATCACCGACTTGTATGACGAGGAAGAGGGCTGGCAGCCCACGCACATCCGGCTCGCCGACGAGGCGGATCTGCTGCTCGTCGCGCCCGCGACGGCGAACTTCCTCGCAAAGATGGCACACGGCCTCGCGGACGACGCGCTCTCGTGCATCGCGCTGGCGTTGAATCCCAAGGCAAAAATCCTCATTGCGCCCGCCATGAACGGCAAGATGTGGCTGCACGCGGCCACGCAGGAAAATGTTTCCACGCTGAAAAAGCGCGGCGTGAAATTCATCGGGCCGGAGGAGGGAATGCTTTCCTGTGGCTACGAGGGTTTGGGCCGCCTGTGGGATGTCAACCAGATCGCCGCGCGCGCGCTGAAGCTGGCCGGGCGGGCGAAATAGCCGCGCGCCATGAACCCGCTGCATTGGCCGCCGCTGCAAAGGTTGGCCGGCGTGTTTGTCGCCCCCGCCGTCCCGCCGGAATTGCAGTTGCAGCGGCTGCGGTTCATGGAGCGGAACATCATGCTGCCGATCAAGGTGCTGGTGCTGACCACGCTCGCCTATTATTTCTTTTTCACCAACTGGCTGGCGGATTATTCCGGCGCGGAGGCCGTCCGCATCCAGATTCTGCGGACGGTCTTTCTAATCTACCTGGCGGTGAACATCGTCGCGGCGGTGGTGTTCCAGTTTTTGGAGCGGCTGCCGCTCGCGTTTTCGCGCTGGTTCGCGATGGGCGTGAGTTTGGGCGACGGGCTGTTTGTCGCCGCGCTCACGCTGATGACCGGCGGCTGGGGCAGCGTGGTCTATTGGGTCTTCATCGTCCTCATCGTCCGCAATTCCGTCAGCATTCCGGTGGCTGCGCCGCAGATTGTCCTGAACCTGCTGGTCACGGGCTTTTACGCGCTGGCCGGGCTGGAATTCCGCGCGAGCGACATCACCGAGCCGTCCTCGCCGGAGCTGGCGCGCGTCGCGGTGGACACGCAACTGGTGATGATGCGGGTGTTCCTGCTGCTGCTCGTCACCGCGTGCTGCTACGGCGTGCAGGTGCTGGTGGATCGTCAGCGACAGGCCGAGGAGGAGGCGCGGGAATCTTCCACGCGGCAGGATCAGTTGCAGGCGTCGGGCCGGCTCGCGGCGGAGATTGCGCACCAGTTGAAAAACCCGCTCGCCATCATCAACAACGCCGCCTTCAACCTCCAGCGCGCCCTGCTGGAAAAACGCGGCGACCCCGCGCCGCAGATTGAAATCATCCGCGAGGAGGTGAACCGCGCCGACCGCATCATCACCGAGCTGATGGGCTATGCGAAGCTTGCCGAGGGCCGTGTCGAGAAGCTCGACGCGGCCGGGGAAATGGATCACGCGCTGGCGCAGGTGCTGCCGGAGGGCGCGCAGTTTGAAATTCGCGTCACGCGCCGCTACGCCCCCCACCTGCCGCCGCTCTGGATGCAGCGCGGCCATTTGCAGGACATCCTCGTGAACGTGCTCCAAAACGCCCGCGAGGCGATGGAGGGCCGGGGCGAGCTGGAAGTTCAAATTCAGGCCACCGCCGATCCCTCGGTGCAAATCTCCGTGCGCGACACCGGGCCGGGCATTCCTCCGGAACTGCACGGGAAAATTTTCGAGCCGTATTTCACCACGCGCAAGAAGGGCACCGGCCTGGGGCTGGCCATCGCGAAGCACAACGCCGAGCTTTACGGCGGCACGGTGCGGGTGGAATCGGAGCTTGGCCGCGGGGCGCGGTTTGTCCTAGATTTCCCCGCCAAAGCCAGAAGCACCGCGCGCGCATGAACAGCCTGCCCCCCATCCTGATCGTGGACGACGAGAAGAACATGAGGCTCTCGCTGCACTCGATCATCGCCGACGAGGGCTACGCGGTGAAGGAGGTCGAGTCCGCCGAGGCGGCGCTCGCGCTGCTGGGCCGCGAGCCGTTCTTCATGGTCATCACCGACGCGCGGCTCCAGGGGATGAGCGGCTATGAATTTCTCGGCGCGGCCCGCAAGCGCTGGCCCGCGCTGCCCGTGCTGATGATCACCGCCTACGCCACGCCGAAGCTCGCCGTCGAGGCCATCCAGGCGGGCGCGATTGATTATCTCGCCAAGCCGTTTGCGCCGGAGGAACTGCTGCACGCCGTCGCCCGCTGCGCCGAGCGGCACCGCCTGCTCGCGGAAAACCAGACCCTGCGCGCCGGGGCCAGCGCCACCTACCGGCTCGAACAAATCATCGGCGACTCGCCGAAGATGGTCGAACTGCGCCAGATGATTCAAACCGTCGCGCCCACGAACGCCACGGTGCTCATCCTTGGCGAGAGCGGCACGGGCAAGGAACTGGTCGCCGGCGCACTGCACAACTTGAGCAGCCGGCGTGAGAAGAATTACGTCCGCATCAACTGCGCGGCCATTCCCGAGGCGCTGCTGGAGAGCGAGCTGTTCGGCCACGAGAAAGGCTCCTTCACCGGCGCGCTGCGGCAGAAGAACGGCCGCGTCGAGGAGGCGCACCACGGCACCATCTTCCTCGACGAGATTGGCGACATGAGCCGCCCGTTGCAGGCGAAGCTGCTGCGCTTTCTGGAGGACGGCACGTTCACGCGCGTCGGCGGCAACGACGAGCTCAAGGTGGACGTGCGCCTCATCGCCGCGACGAACCGCGACATCATCGCGGCCATCCGCGAGAACCAGTTCCGCGAAGACCTGTATCACCGGCTCAACGTCGTGCAGTTCCGCCCGCCGCCGCTGCGCGAGCGCGGGCGCGACGTGATCCTGCTCGCGGAACATTTCCTGAAATTTTTCTGCTTCGCGCTGAACAAGCCGGCCAAGGCGCTCTCCAAGCCCGCCGAGCAGAAACTCCTCGCGCACTCCTGGCCGGGCAACGTGCGCGAGCTGCGGAACGTCATCGAGCGCGCGGTCATCCTGGAGAACGCGGCGCAGATCCACGCCGCGAGCCTGCCGGATTTCCACCTCGAGGCGCAACTCCGCAAGGGCGGCGAGCGCGCCGCGTCCGCCGGCGGATCGCTTGACGATGCGCTTGCCAATTTTGAACGGGAGTTGATCATGGCCGCGCTGGAACGGCATGGTTCCAGCATCAGCCCCGCCGCCGAGGAGCTGCAGATGACCCGGCACGCGCTGCGCTACCGGATGCAGCGGCTGAACATCAGCGCCGAGAGCGCGGCGGATGACGCGAACGAAACGCCCGACGGAAAACCGAACTGAACGATGATTACTGACTACGCCACGCTCGCCGCCCGCCTGCCGGATCCGCCCAGCAGCCTCGCCACCAACCGCGGCTCCGGGATGATCTTCAACGACGTCCTGCTCATCCTCGGCGCGGCGCTGGCCATCGGGCTGATCCTCGCGCTCATCATCAAAATCGCCTATCGCAAGCGCGGCAGCGGGAAAAGTGTGACGAACGATTCCAGCGGCGGAATACTCTCCGGCTCGCGCCGCCGCCGCCGCGAACACCGCCCGCGCAACCCCACGCTCGCCGAGACCGGCGGCCTGCCGCCGCCGCGCCCGGAGCCGCCGCCGCCGCCAACTTGACCATGCAGGTCAGCGAATCCATCACGCGCAAAAGCGCCTCGAACCTCGCGCTCGCCTTCGTGCTGCTGCCGAAGGAGAAGCGCGCCGCCATGTCCGCGCTCTACGCCTTCTGCCGCGAGGTGGATGACGTGGCGGACGAGGAGACCGTCCCCGTTGCCGACCGCCGGGCGCGCCTCGGCGAATGGCGCGCGGATGTCCGCGCTGCGTGCGACGGCGCCGCGCCGCGCTTCGCCGTGAACCGCGAGTTGCAGCCGTTCATCGCGAAACACCGCCTGCCTTTCGCGCTTTTCGACGAACTGATTCAGGGCGTCGAGATGGATCTCGACATCAGCCGCTACGAAAACTACGGGCAGCTCGACCTCTACTGCTACCGCGTCGCGTCGGTGGTCGGTTTGTTGAGCATTGAAATTTTCGGCCACCAGAACCCGCGCTGCCGCGACTACGCCGTCCATCTGGGCCGGGCGCTGCAACTGACGAACATCCTCCGCGACGTGCGCGGCGACGCCGAGCGCGGGCGGATTTACCTGCCGCTCGCGGAACTCCAGCGCTTCAACGTCACGCCGGAGGAGATTCTGCGCTTCGAGTATTCGCCGCGTTTCCGCGACCTCGCGCGCAGCGTGGCGGAGCGGGCGCGCGGCCATTACCAGGCCGCGCGGCAGGCGCTGCCGGAGGAGGACCGCCGCGCGATGGCGACGGCGGAACTGATGGGTTCGGTCTACTGGCGGCTGCTGACGAAGCTGGAGCGGCGGGACTTCAACGTCCTCGGCCCCGCGCCCGCGCGGCTCAACAAGCTCCAGAAACTCGCGCTCATCCTCCGCACCTGGTATCGCGTCCAGACCGGCGCGGTCGTCCCCAACTATGGCGCCCCTTGAGCCGCCGCGCCGCCTCGTCGTCAACGCCGATGACTTCGGGCGGTCGCGCGCCATCAACACCGCGGTCATCCGCGCGCACCGCGAGGGCATCCTCACCACCGCGAGCCTGATGGTGAACGGCGCGGCGTGCGACGAGGCCGTGCAGTTCGCGCGGGAGAATCCCAAGCTCGGCGTCGGGCTGCATCTCTCGCTCGTCTGCGGAACTTCGGCGCTGAAGCACGCGGACATTCCCGACCTGGTGGATCAGCAGGGGAATTTCAGCAACGACCCGGTGGGCGCGGGTTTCCGCTACTTCGTGTGTGAAGGACTGCGCCCGCAGTTCAAGGCGGAAATCGCCGCGCAGTTTGAAAAGTTCCGCCGCACGGGCCTGCCGCTCGACCACGTCAACGGCCACCTCAACCTGCACCTGCACCCCGTCATCTTCGACATCCTCTGCGCGAATTCAGTGCGCTGGGGCATCCGGCACCTGCGCGTCACGCGCGATTTGTTCTGGCTCAACGCGCGGCTTGCCTCCGGCCAATGGCTGTATCGCGCGAGCCACGCGGCCATTTTCGCGCTGTTGAGCTGGCGCGCGCGGTTCACGCTGGCGCGGCTCGGCGTGCGGCACACGCGGTTCGTGTTCGGCCTGCTGCAAAACGCCCGTGTGGATGAAAATTATGTTTTGAAACTGCTGCCGGAACTTCCCAGCGGCGATTCAGAGCTTTACTCGCATCCATCGCTTGACGAATTTAGAAACGAACTCGACGCCCTCATCAGCCCGCAGGTTGCGGCGCTGGTGCGGCAGTCGGGCATCCAGTTGATTCGCTACCAGGACCTCGCATGACGAAGTTGATTTTGATTTTGGTGACCGGCCTCGTGTTCGAGGCCGTCGGCGTCGTGTATTTGAGCCGGGGCTTGAAGCAGGCGGGGGAAATCAAGCAGGTCAGCGTGAAGGAAGTCCTGCGCGTGGTGAAACGCGGCGTGACGAACAAGAGCATCCTGTTCGGGGTTTTCTGCGAGGCGGTTTTCTTCGGCACGCTGCTGGTGCTGATGTCGCGCGGCGATGTGAGCTTCATCTGGCCGCTGACGGCGCTGGGCTTCGTGCTGACGACCATTGCGGCGAAGTTCGTGCTGCACGAGGAGGTGTCGTTCCTCCGCTGGTCGGGCGTGCTGTTGATCATGCTGGGCGCGGGGCTGATCACCTACAGCGAAAAGGTGAAGCCCAAGCCGTCCGCGCCAGCCGCCGCCACTGCACCGGGCCGGTAGCGCAGGATGGCATCCTGCTGTTTCGCCGGTTGGCAACCGGCAGGGCGGTGAAATTGCGGAAGCATTCCGCCCGCCGAGGCGCTGGCCGACTGCCAGTCGGCGAAACCGCAGATTGCCAATCTGCGCTACACTGCCGGCCCCGGTCATTTTGAAGATGCGTCCTAGCGACTGGCGGCCTCGTCCTCGGCGGGCTTCTGCCCGATGACCAGCCCCTTGAGCTTCGCCGGATCGGGCGCGGGTTCGAGCAGGCTGACGACGTAGCCCACCAGCATCGTCGTGAGGCAGCCGATCATCGCATACCAGAGGAAGGAAACTTTCGTCAGGAAACACACCGGCAGCAGCACGCCCAGCCCGGCCAGCCAGCCGATCAGCGCCCCGCGCCCCGTGGCGCGCTTCACGAGGATGCCGAGAAAGAACAGCCCCACCAGCGGCCCGCCGACGAGGCCGATGACCTTGTTCGTCGCCTCCAGCAGCGTGCCGAGATGCTGCACGAGGAAGGCCAGCAGGATCACCAGCGCGCCGTAGACGAGCGTGAGCCAGCGCGCGATTTTGAGTTGGTGGTGCTCCGAGAGGTCGGGCCGTTTCCAGAGCCGCTGGTAGAAGTCCACGAGGCTGGCCGAGGTGAGCGAGTTGATGCCCGCCGAGATCGTGCTCATGCTCGCCGCGTAGATTGCCGCGATGAACAGGCCGGGCAGGCCCGCCGGCAGTTCGTTGACGACGAAGTAGGGCAGGATTTGATCCGCCTTGGTGATCCGGCCCGCCTGAAGCGGGTCGCCATGCACCTGGTAATAGGCGTAGAGCACCAGCCCCGTGCCGTAAAAGACAAACGTCACCGGCAGGGTCATGATGAGCTTGAGCCACAGGCCGCGCCGCGCCTCTCCCAAACTTTTCGCGCTCAAGTAACGCTGCACCGACACCTGGTCCGTCGCCATCTGCACGAGGCTCATGAACGTCGCGCCGATGAGCAGCCCCCACAGCGTGACGCGCACCGTGGGGTCAAGGCTCATGCTCAAGTCCAGCCGCCCGCCGGCCTTGCCCAGTTCGATGACCTGATCCACGCCGCCCGGCATCCGCCCGATGGCGACGAGCGCGATGACCAGTTGCCCGCCGAACAGCACGACGAGTTGCATCACGTCCGTCCAGATCACCGCGCGCATTCCGCCGAAGGTCGTGTAGAGCGTCGTCAGCACGCCCGTCACCAGGATGGTGAACCACAGCGGCATCCCGGTCGCCTGCTCCAGCGCGAGCGCCGGCGCGTAGGTCGCCGCGCCGAGCCAGAGCAGCACGCGGGCGATGAACGACGCCGACGCCACCGTCCGCACCTGCACCGAGAAGCGCGCCTCCAGATACTGGTAGGCCGTGAAGAACTTCGAGTTGTAGTAAAACGGCAGGACGACGAGCGCCGTCAGCGGCGTGGCGACGAAGAACGAGAGGTTGACGAGATAAAACGCCGGCCCCTTTTCGTAGCCCTCGCTCGGCGCGGCGAGAAAGCTGATGCCGGAGAAGAGCGCCGCCAGCACCGTCATCGCCACCAGCACGCTGCCCATGCTGCGCCCGGCGAGGAGGTATTCGTCGAGGTTGCGCTGGCCCTTGACGAACCACAGACCGATGGCCACCGTCCCCACGAGGTAGGCCACGAAGATCGAGTAGTCGAGCCACGTAAAATGATGCGTCAGATGCGCCATAGAATTTCGCGGTTGCGGGAATCGGACGTGACGCTACCAGCGCGAATTGCGCTTGGCAACCCCGGCCTCGCCGGTTCATAAACTTCCACCGCGCCATGCCCATCCGCCTCGTC
The DNA here is from genome assembly GCA_016235585.1 of Verrucomicrobiota bacterium. Taxonomy (GTDB): domain Bacteria; phylum Verrucomicrobiota; class Verrucomicrobiia; order Limisphaerales; family JACRJY01; genus JACRJY01. Next base: position 71,758 of record JACRJY010000100.1, read on the forward strand.
ACCGAACTCACCGCCGCCGACCGCGCCCTCGTCGTGCGCGCGGTGGAGGGCTTCGTGCCGGAGGAAGTCTTCGATGTCCACGCGCACCTCTTTCACACGCGCCACTTCGCGGCGGGCAAACGTCCGGCGTTCCTGCCGGCGAACACGCCCTTCGGCCTCGCTGAATACCGGGCCGCCCTCGCCCGCTGGCTGCCGGGACGAAAAGTGGAGGGCCTTTTCTTCGGCTACCCCAGCGCGAGCAACGACCGCGCGGGCGAAAACAATTTCCTCGCCGCCGAGATTGACCCGCTGCGCGACCGCACCAACGCCCGCGCGCTCGCCCTCGTCGCGCCGCAGGATGACCCCGCCGCCACGCGCCGCTTCGTGAACGAGCACCGCTTCGGCGGCCTCAAGCCCTACCGCCTCTACGCGCCGTTCGCCGACACCACGCAGGCGCGCATCGAGGACTTCACGCCACGCTGGATGTGGCAGCTCTGCCACGACATGGACGGCGTGCTCATGCTTCACATCATGCGCCGCGAGGGCATCGCCGACGCGGACAACCTCGAAGCCCTCCGCCGCCTGTGCCGCGAGTTTCCGCGCTGCCGCCTCGTGCTCGCGCACGTCGCTCGCTCCTTCAACTACCGCAACGCCCTCGACGGCCTGAAGAAAATCGCCGACCTCGACAACGTCGTGGTGGACACCTCCGCCGTGACCGAGACGCAGGCCTTCCGCTGCGCGCTCGAAGTGCTCGGCCCGCGCCGCGTGCTCTTCGGCTCCGACTACATGGTGAGCGAACTGCGCGGCAAGTGCCTCACGCAGGGCGACGGCTTCTCCTGGCTCTACGCCGACGAACTCCCCTCGCCCGCCGTGACGCAGTTTGAAAACTTCTCGCTGGTCGGCATCGAGTCCCTGCTCTGCCTGCGCGAGGCGTGCGAAATCGTCGGCCTGAACGACGCCGACGCGCGCGACATTTTCCGCGACAACGCCCTCCGCCTCCTCGCGCCGCATCTCAAACCCGAAGCCGTGCCCGCGTCGCCGAGCGGCCCGGAACTCAGCCGCACGGCTCGCGAAAAAATTTCCTGCGGCACCGGCCTGCTCTCCAAGCGCATCGAAATGTTCGACCCGCAAACGTGGCCCTCGTATTTCTCTCGCTGCTCCGGCCCGCACATCTGGGACACGAACGGCCGCCGCTACGTGGATTTCACTGGCGGCGTCGGCGCGATTCTCCTCGGCCATGCCGACCCCGACGTGAACGCCGCCGTGCATCGCCGCGTGAACCTCGGCAGCTACTGCACGCTCGCCCCGCCCGATGAAATCGAACTCGCCGACCTGCTGCTCGAACTTCACCCGTGGGCGCGGCGCGTCCGCTACGCGCGCGGCGGCGGCGAATCGCTCGCGCTCGCCGTGCGTATCGCGCGCGCCGCGACCAGCCGCAGTGGCGTCGCCTTCTGCGGCTATCACGGCTGGAGCGATTGGTATCTCGCCGCGAATCTCGGCAGCACCACGGCGCTCGAAGGCCACCTGCTTCCCGGCCTCGAACCGCACGGCGTCCCGCGCGAACTCGCCGGCACCGCCGTGCCGTTCAAATACAACGACCCCGCCGCGTTCGACCGCGCGCTCGCGCAACTCGGCAACAATCTCGCCGCCGTCGTCATGGAACCCTTCCGCTCCGAGCTGCCGCGCGACGGCTTCGTGGAAAAAGTGGCCGCCCGCTGCCGTGCTGCGGGCGCCGTGTTCATCGTGGATGAAGTGACCGCCGGCTGGCGCTACGGGTTCCCCGGCGGCTGCGCGAAGCTCGGCATCGAGCCGGACATCGCCGTCTACGCGAAGGCCATGAGCAACGGCTATCCGTGCGGTGCGGTGGTCGGTCGCGAGGGCGTGATGGACGCGGCGAATTCCAGTTTCATCTCCAGCAGCTACTGGACGGACGGCATCGGCCCCGCCGCCGCGATTGCGTGCGTGAAGAAAATGCGGCGCACCGGCGCGCAGACGCACGTCTCGCAACTCGGCGAGCGGCTCCAGCGCGGACTGCAACAACTCGCCGCCGCGCACGCTGCAATGAAATTGAAAATCGGCGGCCAGCCCTCCGCGCCTTCGCTCGCGTTCGACCTCGGCGACCTCGCCGCCGCCGCGAAGGTGCTCTACATCCGCAAGATGCTCGCGCGCGGCTTCATGGCTTCGGGGCAGTTCTACGTGATGTTCGTCCACGACGAAGCGCTCGTGAAAGCGTTTCTCGACACCTTGAGCGAAGTGCTGACCGAACTCACCGCGCTTCACAACGCGGGCCGCCTGCAATCCGAGGCCGGCGGTGTGAAATCCAGCGGCGGCTTTGCGCGCTTGGCTTGAGGCGGCCATGAGTTCACACTTTTCCCCGATGCACCCCCGCGCGCCCGGCCCGCTGCCCTACACCGACACCAAGCCCGTCGGCGCGGCGGGTTTCTACCTCGCCATCAACGCCACGTTCCGCTTCGTGCTGAACAAATTCGGCCTCGACGGCCTGCGCCAATACTGGACCGACCTCGGCGCGAAGTATTTTGCGCCCGTGACCGCGAATTGGAGCGCGGGCGGCCCGCCCGCCGTCGCGGAATACTGGCGCGCCTTTTTTGCCGCCGAGCCGGGCGCGGAAGTCGCGGTGGCGGAATCGCCGGACGCCGTGACGCTCGACGTGAAGGTCTGCCCCGCCATCCGGCACCTGCGCGCGCAGGGCCGCGAAATCGTCCCGTGCTTCTGCCAGCACTGCTATTTCATCAGCGAGGCGATGGCCGCGCCGGCGGGCCTGACCGTGCGCGTCGAGGGCGGCAACGGCGCGTGCCGGCAAACCTTTCTCCGCCACGCCGCTGCGACCGCGCCGCAGGACTTGAGCTGGATTTGCTCTGTTGAAAACATCGGTGACTGCCTTGGTTCGGCTAACGCCGGAGGGTGTAAGCCAGCACCTTGAAGGCGGCTTCGGCCAGCAGTTGACTTGGTTTGCGTGAGGTCAGCGTCGAACCCATCGTCCGCTTCAACCCG
>JACRJY010000107.1 GCA_016235585.1 Verrucomicrobiota bacterium
CCCTGATCTTCAAGCCCTCGTCAAAGACCGACCCGCAGCCGCCGCGCAAGTTCAAGGACTGGTGAAACGACACACGATGCACGAAGTTATTTCCAGAACCAGAAGCTTGATTAGGGCGTGTCTTCAAAAGGCCGGAGAGAGGTTCGCTCTGGTTCGTAGCGCAGGATGGCATCCTGCTGTTTCGCCGGTTGGCAACCGGCAGGGCACGCGCCCGATCCGGGGGGGGCGGGCTTGTTTCTGGTCTGCCGACTGCCAGTCGGCGAAACCGCAGATTGCCAATCTGCGCTACGCCGGTCAGCGCGGCGTTTGTTTTATCGCCCGCCCAAGATCGAGTTCGCTCCTCGTGGTGCTGCTGCTTTATTGCGTGGTTGCGCCCGCCGCCGCCCTCACGTTCACCGCGCGGCTGTTGCCGGACACCATTCGTCAGGGCGACACCGCCACGTTGCGGCTGGAGTTTTCCGGCGGTTCGCCCAAGGCGCTGCCCTCGATTCCGGCGGTGCCGAATCTGACCTTCGCCTTCGCCGGCCAGTCCACCGAGTGGAGCATGGTCAACGGCCAGCAGTCGTCGAAGATGATTTATCTCTTCCGCGTCATCCCCGCGCAGCCGGGCGATTACACGATTCCCGCCATCACGCCGCTGGTCGAAGGCCCGCCGCAGACCAGCCCGCCGATGAAGTTCAAGGTGCTGCCCGGCACCGCGCCGCTGCCTGCCGCGCCGCAGGCTGACTTGGACAAGCTCGCCTTCTTCCGGCTGTTCGTGGAGACGAATGAAGTTTATGTCGGCCAGGTGTTCGGCGTGGAAATGAAACTCTACTTTATTGCCGGCCAGGACGTGCAACTGCCGAACCTGCGCTGCGACGGGTTCATCGCGAACAAGACCGTCAACGCCCAGGGCCGCGAGCAGGTGGGCGACACGATTTACAACGTCATCAGCTTCCGCACCGTCGCGGTGCCGGTCAAGGCCGGGCGGCTCGCCTTCGGCCCCGGCGAGTGCAACATCACCATCCGCATCCCCACGGCGGCGCCGAGCAATCCGTTTCAACCGCCGTATTCGCTCAAGCAGGTCTCGCCCAAGAGCGACCCGGTGGTGATGAACGTGCTGCCGCTGCCGCGCGAAAACGTGCCGCCCGGCTTCAGCGGCGCGGTGGGAAATTATTCCCTCGCGATGACCGCCGGGCCGACCAACCTGATGGTTGGCGATCCCATCACGATCAAGGTTCAAATCGCCGGCAGCGGCGCGATTGACAGCGTGATGCTCCCGGCGATGGAGGCGTGGCGCGAATTCAAGGCCTATCCCATCAACAGCAAATCCGAGGCGGCGGACCCGCTGGCCCGGAGCGGCGTGAAGACCTTCGAACAGATTCTCATTCCGCAAAATGCCGAGATCAAAAAACTGCCCGGCGTCACCTTCAGCTTCTTCGACCCGCAGGTGAAGCAATATCGCGTGCTCACGCAGCCGGACGTGCCGCTGCTCGTCCGCCCCAGCGACGCGGCGGCCCAGCAGCCCACGGTGCTGACAAACATCACCGCGAATACGCCGTCCGCGCCGCCGCCCGCGAAGGACATCGCGCACATCAAGCCGCGTCCCGGCCTGCTCGCGGACATCCAGCCGCCGCTGATCCGGCAGACGTGGTTTCAGGTCGTCCAGACGCTGCCTGCGTTCGTATGCCTCGCGCTGTTCATCCGGCGCAAGCGGCAGGAGCATCTGGAAAATAATCCGCGCCTGCGCCGGGCGCGCGAAGTTGGAGCTTTTGTCGAAAATGGCCTGCGCCAGCTCCACGCGCACGCCGGGGCGAACGAGGACGAAAAATTCTTCGAGCTGATTTTCCACCTGTTGCAGGCGCGGCTGGGCGAGCGGCTCGATTTGCCCGCGTCGGCCATCACGCAGTCTGTGATTGACGAACACCTGCGCCCCGTCGGCTGGACGGAGGAGAAATTGGTTCCGTTGCGCGAGATGTTCCAGACGTGCGACCAGGCCCGCTTCGCGCCGCAGCGCACCAGCCAGGAGCTGGCCGCGCTCATTCCCAAGGTGGAGGCCATCCTGCAACAGCTCGGCGGCGAGCCGGGGAGGAACTGATGGATTTACGATTTTCGATTTACGATTTGCGATTGCCTGGTAGGGCTGCGCTGCCGCGCGGCCCCATTATTGAGGACGCGCAGCAGCGCGTCCCTACCGAAACGGGAATGATGGCGCCCCGTTCCTGGTTCGCGACGGGAGCGACCGTAGTTTTCGCCGCGCTGATTCTTATCGCGCTCCCGGCCGTGGCGATTGATTTCAACGCCGCCTTTGACAGCGCCGGCAAATCCTACGAGCAGGGTCGCTACGCCGAGTCTGCGCGCGCCTACGAAAGCATCCTTGCCGGCGGGAAAACTTCGGCGGCGATTTACTACAACCTCGGCAATGCGCTGTTCAAAGACAACCGCGTCGGGCAGGCGGTTTATTATTATCGGCAAGCGGAGCGGCTTTCGCCGCGTGATCCCGAATTGCAGGCGAACCTGGCCTTCATCCGCCGCGCCATCAGCGGCGGCACGGAGGCGGAGACCGACCGCTGGCAGCAGTTTCTTCGTGGCTTGAGCCTGAACGAATGGACGTGGCTCGCGCTGGTGCCGCTCTGGGCCTGGCTCCTCCTGCTCGCGCTCGGCCAGTGGCGGACGCAGTGGAAGGCCAAGCTTCGCGGCTACACCGTGACCGGCGGCGCGATGGGTGGCGTGACGATAGTGTTGCTGGTGAGTGCGCTGAATGACCATTACCGCGCGGAGTCCGCCGTGGTGACGGTCAAGGAATCCGTGGTGCGCTATGGCCCGCTGGCGGAATCCAAGAGCTACTTCACCCTGCGCGACGGCGCGGAAGTGACGATCCTCGACACCAAGGACGGCTGGCTGCAAGTGCTTGATGCCTCACAACGCTTCGGCTGGTTGCGGAAGGAACAAGTGATCTTCGTAAATGCCCGCCCACCGATTCGGTCGGTGCAGAAAAGTTGAACTGGGTAACTAAACATCCAGCTTCGTCCACTTCGCGTTCTTCGCCGAGGACTCCACGACGGCCTTGATGAAGGCCATGCCGCGCACGCCGTCCTCGATTTTCGGGAAGTCGTTCGCGAGGTCGGTCTTGGCGAGCTTGCGTCCGTCCACGCGGGCGCGGATGGCGTTGGCGAAGTTTTTGTAGATGTTCGCGAAGGCTTCGAGGTAGCCCTCGGGGTGCGCTGGCGGGGTGCGGCCGGCGGCCCTGGCGGCGTCGCACAGATAGCCGTTGGCGGTGCGATAGACTTGCATGGGCTGGTCCGCCCATTTCGCGAGCAGGGTGTTCGGCTCCTTCTGGTGCCATTCGAGGCCGCCGAGTTCGCCATAGACGCGGATGTTCAAGTTGTTCTCCTCGCCCACGGAAATCTGCGAGCTGTGCAGCACGCCCTTCGCGCCGCCCTTGAAGCGCAGCAGGACGTTCACGTCGTCATCAAGCTTGCGGCCCTTCACGAAGCTGGTGGCGTCGGCGGCCAGCTCGGAGATGTGGAGGCCGGTGATGTATTCGGCGAGGTTCTCGGCATGCGTGCCGATGTCGCCCACGCAGCCGCCCGCGCCGGAGCGCTTGGGGTCGGTGCGCCAGCCGGCCTGCTTCTGGCCGCTGGCCTCGATGCGCGTGGCGAGCCAGCCCTGCGGATACTCGACGACGACCTTGCGAATCTTGCCGAGCTTGCCGGTGGCGATCATGTCGCGCGCCTGTTTCACAAGCGGGTAGCCGGTGTAGTTGTGCGTGAGGCCGTAGAGGAGGCCAGTCTTCTTCACGAGCGCGGCGAGGGCCTTGGCCTCGGCGAGGTCGAAGGTGGCGGGCTTGTCGGAGAGGACATGGAAGCCGTTTTCCAGCGCCATCTTCGCGGGCGGGAAGTGCATATGGTTGGGCGTGACGATGGCGATGAAGTCCATGCGCTGGTCGGCGTGCAGGGCTTTCTCGGCGAGAATCATTTCCTCAAAGGTGCCGTAGCAGCGGTTCGCGGGCAGGAAGAGGTCGCCGCCGCTGGCCTTGGAGCGCTCGGGGTCGCTGGAGAACGCGCCGCAGACGAGTTCAACCTGCTGGTCCATCGCCGCCGCGATGCGATGCACCGCGCCGATAAACGCGCCGCGCCCGCCGCCGACCATGCCGTAACGAATTTTTCTGCTCATAATTGAAATGAAGTTGAAGGCCGTGTGTTTCGCAAAGTTGTGTTGAATTAGGTGCCGCGCACTTTATAGTGAGCCGCGTTTTTCAAGTCAACGAACGACTTGGAAACCTGGGGATACGGAATTTGAAACCATGCTCGTTCACTTGTTGAAATCGAAGATTCACCGCGCGCAAGTCACCGCCTCCAGCGTGGACTACGAGGGCAGCCTGACCATCGCCATTGACCTGATGGAGAAGGCCGGCATTCTCCCTTTTGAAAGAGTCCTGTGCAGCAATCTTGCCAACGGCCAGCGCTTCGAGACCTACGCCATCCCCGGCGAGCGCGGCTCGAATGCCATCATCCTCAATGGCGCGACGGCGCATCGCGGCAAGATTGGCGACCGCATCACCATCATGTGCTTCACCGAAGTCGAGGCCGGCGTGGCGAAGAACTGGCAGCCGCGCGTGCTTGTGCTCGGCGAGAAGAACGCCATCGTCAACGAAAGGGGAATCTGAAGTGAGAATTCAGAATTCAGAATTCAGAATTCAGAATCGGCTTCGTGCGAGTTTCGTCCGCGCTTCGCATTTCGCCCCTCTCACCTCGCCCTTCTGATTTATGCCCATCACCGCCGCCGAAATCGCCGCCAAGCTCCAGGGGGAAATCTCCGGCGATGGCTCCGTGCAATTGACCGGCTTCGCGCCCGCCAATGCGGCGAAGGCCGGCGACCTTACTTTTGCGGAGAATGAACAGTATTTCACCGCCGCCGAGCAGAGCGCCGCGTCGGCCATCCTCGTCGGCGATGGTTTTACGTCGGCGCGCAAGACGCTGATTCGCGTGAAGAACGCCCGCGTCGCCTTTGCCAAAGTCTTGCCGCTGTTTTTCCCGGAGCCGGCTTTTGCGCCGGGCATTCATCCCACGGCGGTCGTCGCCGCCTCGGCGCAGGTGGACGCCACCGCGCACGTCGGCCCGCACTGCGTCGTCGGCGCGGGGGTGAAGATTGGCCCGCGCGCCGTGCTGCGCGGCGGCAATCACGTCGGCGACAATTCCACCCTCGGCGAGGACACGCAGCTTTTCCCGAACGTCACCGTTTATCCCGGCAGCCAGATTGGCCGGCGCGTCCGCATCCACGCCGGCAGCGTCATCGGCTCGGATGGCTTCGGCTACGTGTTCGACGCGGGCGCGCACCGCAAGGTGCCGCAGATCGGCGGCGTCCTCATCGGCGACGACGTGGAGATCGGCGCGAACGTGACGATTGACCGCGGCGCGCTCGGCCCGACGGTCATCGGCAAGGGCACGAAGATAGACAACCTCGTGCAGATCGCCCACAACGTCGTCATCGGCGAGCACTGCATCCTCTGCGCGCAGGTCGGCATCTCCGGCAGCACGAAGATTGGGAACTACACCACGCTCGCCGGGCAGGTCGGCCTCGCGGGGCATTTGAAGATTGGCAGCCAGGTCACCATCGCCGGGCAGTCCGGCGTGATGCACAGCATCCCCGACGGCGAAAAGTGGCTCGGCAGCCCGGCCCAGCCGGACAAACGGATGAAGCGGCAATTGCTCGCCGCGCAGCAACTGCCGGAACTGCTCAAGCGCGTCGCCGCGCTGGAGAAGGAGCTGGGGAAAAAAGTGCCGAAGAAGAGTTGATCCGAGAAACGGTGGGACGATTCTTTCAGGTCGCCATCGGCTTCTTCCAAACCGGCACCACGCGTTTCATCTCGTCGATCAGCCACTGGCACGCGGCGAACGCCTCGCCCCGGTGCGGCGCGATGATTTCCACCCACAGCGACGCCTCGTTCACGCGCACCACGCCGAGCCGGTGGACGAGCCGCACGGACTCGATGGGCCAGCGGCGCTCCAGTTCGTCGAAAAGTTTGTGGAACTGGTGTTCAACCATCGGCGCGAAGGCCTCGTAGTCCAGCGCGGCGATGGGCTGCGCGCCCTCCGCGCCGCGCACCGCGCCGGTGAAATACACCGCCGCGCCCATGCCGCCGGACATCGCGCGCGCGGCGACGAGCGCGGCCTCGTCAATCGGCTCGCGGGTGAGGGTGAGGGCGCGGTTCATTCGGAATGATTGCCGCAAAAGAACGCAAGGAACACAAAGCAGAATCGCGCTTCACTTCGGGCGAATCCAGCTCATCGCCTCCTTCACCTTCTCGGTGGTGATGATGTTGCCCTCGGCGTCGAGCAGTTGGATTTCAATCGTGTCGGCGGGGATGAAATCGGCGGCCACGTCGGGCTTCACCTTGATGTTCACCAGTTCCAAACCGCTGCCTTTGCGGACCGGCACTTCATCCACTTGAAATGAATCCATGCTCGCGAGGCGGGCGGCCTCGTAAACTTTCACGCGCAGCCGTCCGCTCTCGGCGGCGAGCTGGTATTCCACGGTGATGTAGCCGGTGGAGAGGTTCGGCTGCTTGAACTCGCCAATCTTCAGCGAGCCGAGTTTTTTCGCCGGCACGGTCGGGGCAGGGGACTTGGCGGTGGTCGGAGCCGGTGCAGGAGCGGCAGGCGACGGCCTGGCCGCTTCCCCGGGCGGACGCCAGACAAGCAGCATTTTCGCGGAGAACAGGTCGAACAACTGCGCGCGCTGGTTTTCGCCGACATACACATTGAGCTTGTCGGTGGAATAGTTCACGAAGTCGGCGGCCTGCGCGGGCGGCGGACGGAACTTCACGGGGATGAGCACGGAGGATTTCTTGGACTTGCCCATCTCCATCGGCGGCGCGTCGAAGAATTGCGTGGACTCCGGGTCGCCCGTGCGCGCGAGGGTGACGCCGAGCACGGGCTTGGTGCCGAGGCCGTCCTTGGACTCGTAGGCGTAGGCGACCTCGATGGTGATCTGGCTGCGGTCGGGGCTGCGGTTCACGATGTCCACGTTGGTGATTTTGGTTTTCAAATCACCGGCGGGCAGCAGCGTGAGGCCGGCAACTCCAGCGGGAGAACTTGCGGGGGATCTGGCAGCCTGTGTTTTGGCCTGCGCCTCGGCTTCGGCCCTGGCTTTTTCCTCCGCGACGCGGCGGGCCTCGGCCTCCAGTTTCGCCTTCTCCTCGGCAGCGCGCTTTTCCGCGGCCAGACGCTGGGTTTCGGCCTCGGCTTTTTTGCGCGCTTCTTCGCGGGCGGCGGCTTCAGCACGGGCTTTTTCCTCCGCGACGCGGTGCGCCTCGGCTTCGGCGCGGGCTTTTTCTTCAGCCTGGCGTTTTTGTTCGACGAGAATTTTTTCGGCGGCTTCCGCCTTGACGCGCGCCTCCTCGCGGGCGGCGGCTTCGGCGACGGCCTTGGCGCGGGCGGCTTCGCGGGCGGCGGCTTCCGCTTTCAATTTCATTTCAGCGATCCGCGCCTCCTCCTGCAACCGGCTGGCCTCGGCCTCCGCTTTCAAACGGGCTTCCTCTCTCACGGCGGCTTCAACGCGCGCCTTTTCCTCGGCCAGTTTTTTCTCCAACTCAAGCTGGCGTGCTTCGGCCTCGGCCTTCATGCGCGCCTCCTCGCGCACGGCGGCTTCGGCGGCGGCTTTTATTTCGGCACGGCGGCGTTCTTCGGCCAGGCGTCTGGCTTCTTCCTCCGCTTTTTTCCGCGCGGTCTCGTCGGCGAGGCGTTTGGTTTCCTCCTCGGCTTTTTGGCGGGCGGCTTCGCGGGCGGCGGCTTCGGTTTTGGCTTTTTCTTCCGCGAGGCGCTTTTCTTCCGCGAGCCGCCTGGCTTCGACCTCGGCCTTTTGACGCGCGGTTTCGCGGGCGGCGGCTTCGGCCTGGACTTTCTCTTCGGCGGCGCGGCGTTCTTCGGCGAGACGTTTCGCCTCGGCTTCGGCTTTGAGACGGGCTGCTTCGCGGGCTTTCATCTCGGCGCGTTCACGCTCCTCGGTTTCACGGAGCGCTTTGGCGGCAACCTCGGCCTTGCGCTGCTCCTCTTCGCGGCGTGCGGCTTCCAGCCGGGCCTTCTCCTGTTCGGCGGCGAGGCGTTTGGCTTCGGCCTCGGCCTTCTGGCGGGCGGCCTGGCGGGCGGCGGCCTCGGCTTTGGCCTTCTCCTCGGCAACACGGCGTTCCTCGGCGAGGCGTTTGGCTTCGGCCTCGGCCTTGAGCCGGGCCTCCTCGCGGGCCTTGACTTCTTCGCGAGCTTTTTCCTCGGCGACGCGGCGGGCTTTGGCCTCGGCCTCGGCTTTTTTGCGCGCTTCCTCGCGGGTCTGGGCTTCGCCGGGATTTTCCGGCGAACGGCGGGGCGAAACGGGGGCGGGCGCGAGCGCGACGGGCTTGGCGTCGGCGCTGCCCCAGTTGATTTTTTTGAGTTCCACGGTGCTGAAAAGCACGCCGCGTCCGAGTGAATTCAGGAAGACGAAGCGGAGGCGGTCGGTCGTGAGCTGCGGCGGCACGCCCGGCTCGTCGTTGAAGTAATTGATTTTGAAAGTGGCGACGCCCTTGCCCCGGGTGATGAACTGCGGCTCGACGCCGAACCACGCGGAGACGCCCTTCTGATCTTTCTTTTCGATGACGGGCAAAAGCAGGGCGGTGTTGCCGCCGAAGCCGTCGAAGGTGTAGTCCACCGTCAGCACGGCCTCGGTGCCGTCGGCGGACTGCTTGCCGACGCGGACGTTTTTCACGCCGTTGCCGGCGGCGGACTTGAAGGGGTCAAGGGTGACTTGCGCCCGTGCTGACACGACGGCCAGCGCCAGCGCGATGGAAACACTGCGGAGCAATAATGCGAGTTTCATGGAAGTGATGTCATTCGGGCCGTGCCGCAATTGATTTCGCCCTTCCACGCGCCGCTGTCAATAGCTGTGAATCCGGCGAGCTTTGCCGGGGCGTATCCGGGGGCACTGCCTCCGACCGGCGGGCGCGGCGGAGCGCCGATCTCCGAATCGGCACGGGGCCAGATCTTTTCCACCCCTGCCGGATCGGAGTCCGGCGCTCCGGGGGCAGTGCCCAAGGCTGCGCTCTCTTTGCCGCGCATTGACAGAACCGCGCCACACACGGAAGATGCGCGCATGGCTGACAACATTTATCCCCGCAGCCCGCGCGAAGTCATGGCGGGCTGGGTTTATCTTCCGCGCTTCGTGGACAAAATCCGCCTGCACCTCGCGGGCCGGCTGCCCGCCGACCTGCAGGACAACTTCACCAAGGGCTTTGACGGCAAGTGGCTCAAGGCCGCCGGGCTGACGGCGGAGGAGTTCATCGCCGTGGTGAAGAACAGCATCACCGACGGCGAAGTGTGCGACTGGGTGCGGCAAAACGTGAATGCCAGCGAGGCAGACAAAGTGGCCTTCCGCGAACACCTGCTCTTTCACGGCAAGGAGGAAGACGAAGCCCTCCGCGCACGGCTGAAGATGCGCAAGGAACAGTCCGGCCTCGCCCACCGCGACGACATCCAGACGTTCGTGGACTACATTGACGCGGACGAAAAGCGGACGTGAGGGGAGCCGCTGGCTGAATCACCCGCGAAAGACGCGAAAGGGAAAAGCATTCGTGTGCTTTGCGTGTTTCGCGGGAAAGTCTTCCGGTTTTGCCGCGTTGTGCGAGGCCGAGAGCTGGCGCTTGTTCCATGGTGGAATTCCTTGAGCGCGGGCGCGAAGCTCCGCATACTCGCCGCACTTTATGCGCATCAAACATCCCGCCGTCACCAGCGCCGTCTTCAAGCTGGTCACCACACTCGAATTTGACATGGAAGTGGGCGGCCATTTTCTGCCGACGCGCGTCGAGCTGTTTCAGGACACGGAGCGCAAGCGGCGGTTCCGCTGCCGGATGTGGGAGCGGGAGCTTTATCACCTGCATCTCGCGCTGGAAACCGACGGGAAAACGAAGCGGCGCAAGGAGACCGACGAAGACTTGATGGTGGAGCGCACGTGGGAAATCTCCAGCCAGTTCGAGGACTTTGAGGCGGCCAATCCCAAGGCGGCGCTCAAGCTGTTCCTCGACAGCCTGACTCTCTATCTCAAGCGCGTGGCAGGCTAGGGGCGGGCTCACGTTTTGGCAGTTTCATTCCCGGCAGATCATTTCATCATGCAGTCAGACATCCGTTCCATTCACTTCACCGGCATCGGCGGCACGGCGATGGCCGGTGTGGCAGCGGCCATGCGCGACCGCGGCTTCACCGTCACCGGCTCCGACCAGAATGTTTATCCGCCGATGTCCACGTTCCTCGCCGAGAAGCAGATCGCGGTGATGAACGGCTATTCCGAGCAGAACCTCTGGCACAAGCCCGACCTCGTCGTCATCGGCAACGCGCTTTCGCGCGGCAATTCGGAGATCGAGGCGGTGCTCGACAAGAAGCTCCGCTATTGCTCGCTGCCGGAACTGCTCAAGGAGTTTTTCATCCGCGGCAAGCGCTCCATCGTCGTCGCCGGCACGCATGGCAAGACGACGACCGCGTCGCTGCTCGCGTGGGTCTTCGAGCACAACGGGCTGAACCCCAGCTATCTCATCGGCGGCATTCCGAACAACCTCAAGCAGGGCGCGCGCTTCACGGACAGCGAATGGTTCATCATCGAGGGCGACGAATACGACACGGCGTTCTTCGACAAGCGCAGCAAGTTCGTCCACTACCTGCCGGAGGTCGCCCTCATCAACAATCTGGAGTTCGATCACGCGGATATTTTCCCTGACCTCGCCTCGGTGCAAAAATCTTTCAACCACTTCATCCGCCTCGTGCCGCGCAACGGCCTGCTGCTGGGCAACGGCGACGAGCCGAACCTCGCGCCGCTGCTCAACGTGACGCATTGCCCGGTGAAGCGCTTCGGCCTCGGTGACGACAACGCGGTGCGGGCGTTCAACGTGCGGCTGGGGCCGACGGCGAGCGAGTTTGAGATTCCGAGCTTCAAGTTCCACCTCAACCTCATCGGCGAGCTGAACGTGCGGAACGCGCTGGCCGTCGTGGCGGCGGCGAAGCACTGCGGGCTGTCGAACAAGCAAATTCAGTCCGCGTTCGACACCTTCACCGGCATCAAGCGCCGCATGGAACTGCGCGGCATCGCCGGCGGCGTGACGGTGGTGGACGATTTCGGCCATCATCCGACGGCCATCCGCGAGACGCTGCGCGCGCTGCGGCTGCGCTACGCGAGCCAGAAAATCTGGGCCATCTTCGAGCCGCGCTCGAACACGACGCGCCGGAATGTCTTTCAAAACGAGCTGGCCGCCGCATTTGCGGACGCGGACGCCGTGGTGGTCTCCGAGGTCGCGCGGCTGGAGCAGCTCGCCGCCGGCGAGCGGCTCGATCCGGCGAAATTGATGGCGGATTTGCAGGCCGCCGGAAAAACGGCGGCGTATCTGCACGACGTGGACGCGATTGTGGAGCACACGGCGCGCGGCGTGCAGGGCGGCGACGTCATCTGCGTCTTCAGCAACGGCGGCTTCGGCGGCATTCACGCGAAGCTGCTGGCGCGGCTGGCGCGGAGGTAGTCTGCCCGCGTCCACGTGCAAGAATTTTCCACCACGTTGATCGCGGCGCTGGCCGTGCTGTTCATCGGCCTGTCGAAAGCGGGCTTTGGCGGCGGGCTGGGGATGCTGACGACGCCGTTGTGCGTGCTGGCGTTCGGCGCGGAGGGCCGCGCGCCGTCGTATGCCATCGGGGTGCTGCTGCCGCTGCTGTGCGCGGGCGACGCGTTTTCGCTGTGGCACTACTGGGGCAAATGGGAGCGGAAGAATCTCAAGTATCTCCTGCCGGGCGTCGCCGTGGGCGTGGTGATCGGAGTGCGGCTCATCGGGCGCTTTTCGGCGCGGGAGCTGAACGTGGCGATTGGCGTGCTGGCGGTGCTGTTCGTGGTCTTCCAACTGGTGAAGGAGAATATTTTCAAGGCCGAGGGGGCGTTTGCGCCGAACCACTGGTTTGGCGTGCCGTGCGGACTCGGCGCGGGCGTGACCTCCACCTTCGCGCATGGCGCGGGGCCGCTGGTGAGCCTGTTCCTGATTCCACAACAATTGTCGAAGGAGATTTACGTGGGCACGACGGTGCTGGTGTTCACGTGGATCAACTGGATCAAGCTGCCGTTCTTCGCCGCCCACGACATCATCACCCGCGACACGCTGGCGGCGAGCGCGGCGTTTCTGCCGCTGATCCCGGCGGGCGTGTGGCTGGGCGTGTGGCTGAACCGGAAGTTTTCCGAGGCGGTATTTTTGAAGCTGGTTTATGTGCTGACATTCTTGACGGGGGTGCAGCTCATCATCGGCCCGAACCTCGCACGGCTGTTCCGGCAATAGACTGGGGCGGGTTTTCCCAAGTGCGTGGGCGGATTGCCCGCCTGGTAGCGCAGGATGGCATCCTGCGGTTTCGCCGGTTGGCAACCGGCCCGACGGTGTAATTCCGAAAGCGTTTCGCAGGCCGAGGCGCTGGCCGACTGCCAGTCGGCGAAACCGCAGATTGCCAATCGCGCTACGCCCGTCGCACAGCTCGGAAGACTTTGAGGAAGCTTTTCAAAAGCGCTGGCATTTCCGCGAGCGGAATCATGTTCGGCCCGTCGCTCATGGCCTTGTCTGGGTTCGGATGCGTCTCGATGAAGAGGCCGTCCGCGCCCGCCGCCAGCGCGGCGCGCGCGAGCACGGGGGCGAACTCGCGCTGGCCGGCGGACTTGTCGCCGCCGCCGCCGGGCAGTTGCACGGAATGCGTGGCGTCGAAAATGACCGGCCAGCCGGCGCGCTTGAGAATCGGAACCGCGCGCATGTCAGTGACGAGGTTGTGGTAGCCGAAGGTGGTGCCGCGCTCGGTGAGCA